>JBDGRG010000007.1:9014-9721 GCA_042218355.1 Bradymonadaceae bacterium | reverse complement strand
CGGACGTGGCGATCTCCGTCCGGGACGTCGGCGGTGCGGCTCGAACGGAGATCGGTTCGGTCGAGCGGGTTCACGGTTCGGACCCGCTCCGGAGTCCAGTCTCCGTGGGCCATGGCTATCAATTGCCCCCGTCGATTCGTGGCCAGCGCATCGGCGCCGGCGGGCAGACTCGTCGAGAGACGGTCCCCATCCCCATCCGTCAGCGGTTCGGCGGACGAGACGTCCAGAACCACGACATGATCGCTGTCGTCGTTCTCGTCCCTGCAGAGGACGTAGACCCAACCCCTCGAGATGGCGATGTCGATCGGCCGTAAATCTGCTGCATCTCCGCGGCTGAAGAGATGGCTGTTCCGGGCCAGACGCCAGTCGGACGACCGGTCGGACCGACGATAGACCACGAGTCGGTCGCGGGGATGTTCGGTGACGGCCCAGAGCTCGAGATTGCCGCGACGGTCGATCGTTCGCAGTCGGTCGATCTCCGTGCCGGCCCCCGCCGGCTGCGACTGGAGAGTCTCCAACCCGCTCCGCTGAAAGTCGACCACGACGTCCGGTCCGTCGTCGGCGGGGCGGGCGATCACGGTCACCCCCTTCACACCGCGGTCGGCCTCCACGATCGAACCCGGGAGGGACCGGCGGGCGCCGACCTCGAGCCGGCGTTCACGACGCACCAATTCGGCGATCGACCCGGTTCCGCCGCCGGCGAGGAA
>JBDGRG010000007.1:0-9004 GCA_042218355.1 Bradymonadaceae bacterium | reverse complement strand
TCGGCGCGTTCGGTTCCACTCGGGGGCGTCGCCTCGCTACATCCGACCCCCCCGACGACCGCCAACAGGCAGACCACGGTCGCTGGTGCGCAGATTCTGACGTTCAGCCTTCCGATCATTCGACGCCGTCCCCGAACTCGTAAACGTTCACGGGAGGTAACCGCGTTTGCGCTTCCGTGGCCCGTCGAGCGCACGCCCGGACGGTTACCCGGACTCGTCGAGCTGGTCGACCGACGCCAGCCGTACGCGGCGATCGTCCAGTTCGAGGTAGATGCCTCCATCCTGGCGCTCGCACCGATCGGCCAGATCGTAGTACGCAGGACGTTTGAAGCGAGCTCGAAACTCGCCGTTTTTTACCCGGCAGTACAACCGGCCGCCGGATTCGTATTCGAGGGTGTCGGGGTCGAGCGTCTCCGTCGTTCCGTCCGACAGCCGGAGCAGGGGAGGGGACGTCTCCAGGTCGACCTGCTCGACGAAGAAGCCGGTATCCTCGACGGTGATCGGATACGTGAATCGACCGACCTCCAGGACCCAGGTCCCTCCGTCGGTCCGGTCGACACTTCGGTTGAAGAGGTCGATGATCTTCTGGTTCTCGAAGTCCAGGCCCTCGTGCGTCCACTCGCCCCGTGCGTCCAGACGGATCTCCTCGAGATCGGCTCCGCTCTCGAGGAACTCCTGCACGATGTCGGGGAGCGTGTCGTCGATGGTACCGTCGTCGAGAAAGCCCGGTTCGTCGTGTGTCATGTCGGTTCGCAGGGGTCGAGTCGTCGAGCGGTCGACGTCCGTCCAGCGGGCGGACGATGCCTGTGAGAGGCCGTCGGTGCTGCCGTTCCTGGTCGATTCGGCCGATCCGGCCCGCGTTACTCCGACTCGAGCGGGACGGGCCGGCCGCGGTCCGTGCGGAACAGGTTCGAAGAGAGGGGAAAGACGGCTTTGTCGTACAGTTCTCGGGCAGCGGTCTGGAGTTGTTCGACGGCCGTGTCTCCGGAGTCCCGCACGAAGAGCAAGTGCTCGCTCGTCGGGAGGGCGAAACGGGCGGCATCGCTCAGCTCGTTGAAGAAGAGATCGTCGATCACCAGGATGCGCGCCGCGTCGTATCCATCACCCACCTCGAGTCGCTCGACGACCTCGTGGCCGTCGATCTCGGCGGGATCCGTCTGCTGCGCCTTGTGATAGAGAATGCTCCGGGCGCCCGACGAGACCCGGTCCCCCGTGGCGGACCACCGCTCGAACTGTTCCTCCGTCAGGGGCCGGAGACCGAAGTCCAGCTCCAGGATGTAGGCGACCACCAGATCGTCGGCCAGCGAGTCGACGTATGCCGGTGAACCGCCCACCGCCCCGACGCCCTCGGCGAAGGTGTCGACCTCGACACTCGCCACGAGGTCGCCCGCCGCGGTCGTGAACTCCCAGTCCTCGGCCTCGCTGTCCTCCGGCTCGAGCATGGCGTGGTGGATGCCTCGAGCGTACCCGGCCAGCCGGCGGTGCAGGACGTCGACGGTCGCCTCCGGCGCGAGGGACTCGACGAAGGGGGTCGGATCGACGTTCACGGCGACGGACTTCGAGCCACCACCCCGCTCGAGGTTGAACGTGTCCCCCACGCGGGAGACCTCCAGTCCGGCCGCGCGGAGCTTCGTGTCGAGGACTTCGTACGGGTCGAGCGGCAGGTCGATCATCCGATGGTCGGGGCTCGGGGAACGAATCGTCCGAATCAGACGGCCTTCTCGAAGGTGCGTTCGCGCCAACGAACGAATCCGAGGTCTTCGCCCTCGTAGAGATGAGTCTCGATCTTGTCGAGCCGGCCGTCGTGGATGTGGTAGATGTTGTACTTGCCGCCGAATTTCGGGTCGCGGTAATCCGACAGCGACGTGCTTCCGGCCTCGCAGATTTTGAGGGCGCCGTCGCCCTCCAGGTGCGGGATCTCGATGGTCGCAAAGTGATGATTGTGGCCGTGGATCGCCAGCTCGACCCGGTGACGGCGGAGTAGGTCGAGGACGTCGCTGGCGTTGACGAGGCGGCGAGTGAACTCCACCCGACTGTGCTCGAACGGAACGAGATGGTGGTGGAGCATGACCACCGTGAACCGATCGCGGATCTCCGGGTCCTCGAGAAGAGCCTCCGTCGCCTCGATCTCGTGGTCGCCGACCTCGCCGGTCGCGAAGAACCAGGGGGTCGGTACACCCGTATTCATTCCGACGAGTGCGACGTCACCGATGAGTTTGCAGAACGGGTATCCTCGCTCGAGCTGATATTCCGGGAGGTCGCTCTCCAGATAGGGGGCGAAGTGTTTTTCGAAGTAGCCCGCTTCGACGGCGTCCGGGGTGTAGTAATCGTGATTGCCCGGCACGACGCTGACGCGGCCGTCCGCCGAGGGGATTTCGGCGAGCAGGTCGGCGACCGCCGCGAACTCGGACTCGAGTGCGAGATTCGTCAGGTCGCCGGTGATGGCGATGTGGTCGACATCGCGCTGCTCGAGGTGGTCGAGCGCTTCGCGGACCACGCCCGCGGAGTGATCGTCTCCTCGATTCAACAGCAGGTTGACGCCCCCCAGGAACCGCTTGTTCATGAAATCTCGTGGGTGCGGCTCGCGGAGATCGAGGAGATGGAGGTCGGAGATGTGACCTAATTTCATGCCGACGGAGACCAACTGGTGGCGGGAGCAGAGAGCAAACTGGTTCGACAGGATCGACGGGATGCACGCGGTTCACGTCGGGCCCGCGAACGGCAACCGTTCGAGGCACTCGGTCGACCGGCCGGGTTCGTCCGCGACCCCCGGCCGGGGCGACGCGGATCGGGGGACGAGGGCGAAGACCTGTGTGGACGGTCGGTGCCCCCGACGCATCGAGAGGGGGCGACCTCGAGACTGGCGCGCCCGAGATCCCTCAGGGCTTCAGCTTGAGCGGGGTGGACGCGACGTTGTTCGACGGGTTCGTGTCGGACTGGCTGCTGTGGACTCGGACGTCGACGTGGACGTGCGCCGTGCCGAAGTTGCCGGCGAAGAAGTTCTCGAGCTTCTGCTTGTCCGGCAGAGTCGTCCGGTCGAAGACCTGGATCGTCGAGTTTCCGGGGACCTTGGCGTGGGAAAACGTGCCCAGCTTGATGTCCCGGTTCCGCTTCAGGGACTTCGACTTCCCGAGGTAGACGTCGTAGTCCGCCTTCTTGGCGTCGTCCGATCGCAGATTGCGCAGCTTGTAGTCGAGCTGCAGTGGATCGCCGGCCCGATGCGTTCCCGGCCAGACATCGAGGTTGTCGGCCTGCAGGTCGACGCCACCCAGCCCGTCGGCCTCCAGCCGGTAGGTCGTGCGCCGCTTGTTCCCGCTGACCGTCACCTGAAGGTAATAACGGCCAGTCGTCGGGGCCGTGAAATCCTTGATCTCGGCCTTCGGGATGCCGGGGGCGGTCTCCTTGTTGGCGACCGGCGTCTGGCTGGGATTGTACAGCTGGATGCGAAGGGTCCCGGGCTGATTTGCCGGGTCGAGGATGCCGCGGAAGGTCACGGTCTGACCCCGGTTCAGCCGCACTCCGTAATAATCCGTGTCCCCCGTCGGACACCGGTCGATCTTCGGGCTGTTCTGGACGGCGCCGAGCAAGTCGGCCGACGCCTGGAACGTGTCGTTCGGCTCGAGCTTCGAGTCACACTGCAGGCTGGGCGGGACGTCCTGGACGTCGACGCTCAGATCGTAGCTGGTCTCCAGCTTTTTTTGCACCGTGAGCATGAAGACTCGGGCGAAGTAGCACTGGTTGCCGTTGACGAAATCGACCGAGACTTCCTCGACGTCCTTCGTCGCACTGGCCGAGCTGTCGATAATCTTCTGGCGGCGGTCGAACAGTTCGAGGTCGATGTCGTTCTTGCCGCCCCGGCTCTTGAATTCGGTCTTGACGGAGAACTTCTTCCCGCCGGGCACGCAGATCTTGTAGAAATCGTCCGAGGACGCACACGCGGAGAGATTGGCGAAGGAGCCCCCGGATATTTTCCGGGCGCGGTCGAAACTGTCGTTGGGTTCGAGCGAGTCGAAGCAGCGCGTTTCGACCGTGACCTGCCGCGAGAACGCGGTGTTGTTGCCGCGACGGGCGTCCGTGATCTGGCTGTTGGGATCGAGGCGAACCCCGGCGAAGTACGTTCCCTTGCTCAGCGAGGAGGGAATCTCGACGGTGACCTTGGCGTCGAATTTTCCTCCGGGCGGGACGCGTCCGACCTGGTAGGTGGCCGGTGTGAACGAGACGTCGTTCCCGTCGCCGAGCGTCTGGTCCGGGCTGACGACCAGCTCCGCGTCGACCGCTCCGCTTTTCGCCTCGCCGAGGTTGTGAACCCGGAACGTCAGCGGGATCTTCGCACCGATCGAGAACGACTGCCGGGAGGGGAGCTCGACGTCGGTGGGCAGGACGTCGGGCTTTGCCGTCTGCGAGAGGACGCGCATCTCGAGGTCGTAGAGATTGCGCGACTGACCCTCGGCGGAGATCCGGACGACGTAGGTGCCCGCCTTGTCGACGACGAAGGCGCCCACGCGCTGGCGCCCCGGCGTGGCGTCGGAGTCGATCTTGGTGTTGCCGCCGCCCGGCGGGGGCGGGAAGAGGGCGGTCGTCAGTGATCCCTTCGAGGGTTCGAAGGTATTTTCGACGACCAGACTCTCTCCTTTTTTCAAGTCGACCGCGTAGTAATCGACGCTGCCGGGCTTGCAGATCGCGGCCGACGTCTTCCCCGGTTGGAGCGGCGCCGCTCGGCGGGAGAGGTTGTTCGGTTCGAAGTTGTCCTCCGTACACTTGCAGAAACGACCCGTGTATTCGAGGGGGGTCGAGGTCGAGGTTTGATTGTTCTTCTCGTCCTTCTCCGGAAGCGAGTCCTCGACGTCGACCTTCGCACCCAGTGTGTACAGCTCCTCGAAATCCTGACAGTCGGGCTTCACGTCGAGATCGACGTTCTTACACTGGTTCGGATTGATGTTCGGGATGTCGAACGTCTTCAGTCGGTTGTCCTTTTTGTAGAGATTCTTCGGCGACGCGCCGGGCGCCTGGAACAGTTTGCCCTTCGTCGCCCCTGACGGATTGGCCCCGTTGACACAGATTTCCGCAGTGACCGTGAAGGATTTGCCCTCGTCGGCGGTGTCCGGGGCCTGGAGTTTGTTGACAAAAAGATCGACGTTCGCTCGATTCGTCACCTCCACCGGGTTCGGGTGCATCTTGCGGTTGTTCGACCGATACGACTCGTTCGGAATCGCGCCGGTCGGGTCGCAGACCGTGTAAACGTGGTAGGTCCCCGGGTTGTAAAACTCCGGGATGCGGAGGGTCCGCTGGATATCCCGCGATGCGTCGCTCTTCAGCGAGGAGATCGAGACGTTGTCGAACGACCGGTCCCGTTCGCGGTCGAAATTCGCCTCCCGACCGAGATACATCCGGCAGACGAACGAATCGATGTCCTTTTTGCCCTGGTTGGCCACGGTCATCGAGACTTCGAGCGACCCGCCGAGAAAGGTGTTTTCGGGGGAGACCGAAAAGGATTTGACGACGAGATCGGGCCCGTCGGCGAGATCGTCGGTGACGACGATCGGTGACTCGGGCATCCCGATGTTGTTCGACTCGTCGGCGTCCTGGGCCTGGTCGTCGGTCATGAACGCCTCGACCAGGACGTAGACCTTCTTCTCACCCGTGTTGGGCGGTTTGATGTCCGAGTCCAGCGTTAGTTCGTCCGGTCCGATCTCGACGCTCTCGCCCGGCGGGATGTCCTTCGTCCCCTTCAGCTCGGCGACCTTCCGATCGTCGTCGTCGAGGGTGTCGTCCCCCACCGACAGGTACGTCCGGGTCTTGACCTCGAACGCCTCGGCCTCCCCTCCGTTTTGCAGGACGAAGCTCCGTGTGAACTGGTTCAGCGACGGAAATGCTCGGGTCGGGGAGACGACGACGTCCCGGACCGCCACGTCGGGCAGGTCGCTGCCTTTGGTATCGACGCTGATCCGATTGCTCGCCGCGAAGTTGTTCGACCCGTCGGCATCGGCGAACTGACCCTTCGGTTTGGCCCAGGCGACGACGTGGTAGTCCCCGCCCTCGACATCCTCCGGTACCTTCGTCGTCAATCCGACCGAACGGGTCTCGCCGGCGCCGACCACCACTCCCTCCTGTGCCGCCACGGTCTCGGAGCCGAGCGACTGCAGATCGGCGAGTTCGTCCGCCGAGACGGAGGCGTCCTGCGACAGCAGGAGCGCGGCATCGAACTCGCTCTCCATCGGGGTGGGGGTCTTGTTCTCCAAATCGAAGCCGACGGTGACCGAATCGCCCGGGGAGACGTTTCCGGGCCGGGCGCTGACGTTGGTGACGGCCAGGTCGACGGGGGGCCGAACCCGGTGGGTTCGGCTCGCCGAGCCGACCGCCGAGCCGCCGGCCCGGGCGGTGACCTCGACGGCGAACTGTCCGCTCGCCTGATAGGTGTGCGAGACGCTCGCCGACGTTCCGTCGCCGCGTTTGGACGTCCCGTCGCCGAAGTCGACTTTCCAGGACAGGTCCGATCCGGAAGTTCCCGCCCCCGGTTTCAGTTCGAAGTCGACGGTCGTTTCGACTCCGGGATAGGAAGGGGACGGCGAGACGCCGGTGATCTCGACCTGCGCGCTCTTGTTCGAGCTACTGCCGCCACAGCTAGCCGCCAGGAGAAGGGCGGCGCTGAACGAAAGCAGCCACGATCGGAGCCGAATCGGTGGACGGAAGTGCGTCATGGGCGGGGCGATCGTCGGGGGCAGACATCGTCGTCGAAAGTGACGGTTCGGTCCGGGGGACTCCTCGCGAGATCGTCGGGACCGAGGGCGTCGAATGTGCCGTGCAAGCATAGCGACATTAGTGCCGCCATCTCAAATTGCAACGGACGACCGCAGAGGGCGGAGTGCGTAACCGAACCGCAGAGGGCTCAGAGAGCCCAGAGGAGCGGGAGAACCGAACCGCAGAGGGCTCAGAGAGCACAGAGGACAAAAACCCGAGGTGTGAGACGGGGGAAGGGATCGACGCCGCCGGGTTGCACGACCACGTGCAAGCTACCGGTGGATGATTGTGCGGTCGTACGGTCGTCGGGTCGTGTGGTTGTAGGCCCAATCGCTCAATCGCCGAGGCCGGAATAGCTCAGTGGCCGCGCCGACCGGCGGGACGCGCCATCGCCGAGGCCGACTGAAAGGAGGTCGGAATGGCCCAATCGCCGGGCCGAACGCAGTGAGGTCCACCGTCGAGCCGAGTCGGCATCTTCTCCCTTCCCGACGTCAGTTGATGCAACTACGCCGCCCCCGGTATGTCGGGGGGGGAACGACGAGTCGTTGATTCCCGCCGAGCAGGAGTTGCGATGCGCGAACAGACGTTGCTTTCGCCCGGACCCACGCCCGTGCCCGAGCGGGCGCGTTTGAAAATGGCCGAGAGTTTGATTCACCACCGCGGACCGGAGTTCGAGGACGTCTTCCGCCGCGTCCGGCGCGGCCTTCGCTGGATCTTCGAGACCGACCAGCAGGTCCTGACGCTCACGTGCAGTGGGACCGGGGCGTTCGAGGCGGGGATGGCGAACTTTCTCGAGCCGGGGGACACCGTCGTCGCGATCGGCGGAGGCAAGTTCGGCCAGCGGTGGGGGGACGTGGCTCGGGCGCGCGACTTGGACGTGGTCGACGTCGAGGTCGGCTGGGGAGCGGCCCTGGCACCATCGAGGCTGGCCGACGTGCTCGACGAACATCCCGAGGCGTCGATGGTCACGCTGACCGCCAGCGAGACGTCGACCGCCGTGCTTCATCCCGTCGAGGAGTTGGCTCAGACAGTCCGAGCGAGGAGTTCGGCGCTCTTTGCCGTCGACGGGATCACCGCCGTCGGCGTCCATCCCGTGAAGATGGACGAGTGGGACATCGACATTCTGGTCGCGGGGGCGCAGAAAGCCTTCGGGATCCCACCGGGTCTGGGGTTTGTCGCGGCGAGCGATCGGGCGTGGGAACGGCACGGAGGAGACCGTTCAGGGGTACTACTTCGATCTCGAGCGCGAGCGGAATCGGCAGTCCGACAATCAGACCGCCTTTACGCCCGGGATTTCGCAGATCCTCGCCCTCGACGAGGTTCTGAAGATGATGCGCGAGGAGGGCGTGCCCGAGATCTTCGAGCGGCACGCGGTCAATGCGAGGGCCGTGCGCCGGGCCGTCGAGTCACTCGGACTAGAGCTGCTCGCCGATCGGCCGTCGAATGCGGTGACGGCCGTGAAGACGCCGGAGGACCCACCGGCGGGAGCGGTGGTCGACACGATGCGGGAGGCCCACGGTGCCGTCATCGCCGGCGGTCAGAAACATCTCGCCGGGGAGATCTTCCGACTCGGGCACATCGGATTCTTCGACCGTTCGGACATCGTCGACATGATCAGCGCACTCGAGCTGTCACTGGACGAGCTGGGATATCCGATCGGCGAGGGCCGGGCGGTCGAGACCGCCCAGTCCGTCTACCGCGATGCTCGGTCTGGCCGAGTCTGATTTGCGAGTTCGTCAATCGGACGGGGAGGGAGCCGGAAGGTCGAGCGCCCCCGCGTCGGGGGCCGGCGAGTCGGTCGGCGCCGTCTGCGCCGACTCGGAATCGCCGGCAGGAGCCGGTTTGTCCGTCGGAGACTCGAACGTACCCCATCGCAGGTCGATCGACTCGAGTATCGGCGGCTCCTCGGGCCGGTTTTTCGGACCCGCGGGCGCTCGGGCGATGCGGCGGAGGACACCGATGTCGCGGCAGTACCCGAATACCGTGTGTCGCCCGTCGAGGTAGGGGATCGCTCGCAGTGTGATGAAGAACTGGCTCCCCCCCGTATCCGCGCCGCGGTTTGCCATGCTGAGCGTCCCAGCCCGGTCGTGGCGGAGTCGGGGATCGATCTCGTCGGGGATCGTATAGCCGGGACCTCCCGCGCCCGATCCGGTCGGATCGCCGGTCTGGACGATGAAATTCGGAATGACGCGGTGAAAAGGGAGGTCCCGATAGAGAGGGACCCCGCTCCGGAGTTGGTCGGACTTCGGATGGCGCCACGTCTTCG
>JBDGRG010000069.1:0-2779 GCA_042218355.1 Bradymonadaceae bacterium | reverse complement strand
TCGCCGAACCGAGCCTCTACGAGGCGGTCGACTGGGACCGGACGGCGACCAAAGAGATGCCCGAGCGGTTCCCGCAGGAGATGAACCTCGGGTTCGAGGCGCGGGTCTGCCCCGTAATCCGCAAGAGCTCCGCCGGCGAGGGGCGCAATCAAAAGGGTGAGAAGCGGACCTGGGAGGCGGGCGACGAACTCGACGCCTTCCTCGCCGAGGCCTGGACCAGCGACGAGGATGCGGAGATCGAGCGCGAGAAGGTCTACCGCGGATGGTTCGAGCGTCAGCTCGACAACCGCGGCGGTGCTCGGGCCGTCGCCGAGACCGTCGGTCTGAAACGGTTCACCATCGCCGACATGACCCGGCGCACGCACGGCGACGACCGGAAGGTGCGGACGATCAAGCGGCCCGACGCCACGCTGGTCGGCGAGTTGCAGGTCACCGACAGCGAGCAATTTCGAGAGCTGTTGAAGAGCGGCATCGGCCGGCACAAGAGCTTCGGGTACGGGATGCTGAAGGTTCGGCCGGCGTGAAATGGTCGATGTCGGCGCAGACCGAGCTTCCAGCGCAACGTTGACCGCGCTTCTAGCGCGGTGGGTCGGCGTAGACCGAGCTTCTAGCTCGCGTCGGTCCGCCAGCGCAGGATGCGCTGGCAACGTTGACCGAGCTTCCAGCTCGCGTCGGTCCGACGGGTGCCAGTCCGTGGACCGATCGCGCCGGTCCCGATGTGAAATGGTAACCTCGCGGTCCGCCGGTCTTCGCCCGAATCGAGCGAAGCCGATGCAGGTTTCGGGACTTTGAGACGAATCGAATCATTCGATTCTCGATCCCTCGACACCCTGAGCCCTCAGTCACCATGCCACTGAAGGGACGCCTCGGTCTGGAATCGGCGCGGGTTCCGCACGCCGACCGCCATGGGTTGATGTGGCTCGAGCGCGGCCGACTGGCCGTCGAGGACGGCAACGTCGTCTTCACCACCGCCGGTTCGCCGCACCTCGACTCGGGCGCCTATGACATCCCCTTCCAGCAGATCTCCTGTCTGTTGATGGGACCGGGTAGCGTCGTCAGCCACGACGCCCTCCGCTTGCTCGCACGGCACGGGACCGGCCTGCTCGCCGTCGGTTCGGGCGGCGTGCGGCTGTACGCCGAGAGCATGCCCCGTGGGCCGGACCGATCGACGCTCGCCCGCGAACAGGCCCGGTTGTGGGCCGACGAGGAGGCCAGCGTCGCCGTGGCGCGCAAGATGTACGCCGTCCGTCTGGGCGAGCTGCTGCCCCAGCGCGACCTGAACGCGCTGCGCGGCATCGAGGGCAAGCGGGTCAAGGAGGTCTACCGGCGGCTCGCCGACGAGTACGGGGTCGAGTGGGAGGGGCGGCGCTACGATCGAGACGATCCGGAGGAGACGGACAGGATCAATCAGGCCATCAACCACGCCGCCACGGCGGTCTACGCCGCCGCCGGCATCGCCGTCGCCTCGGTCGGGGCGATCCCCCAGCTCGGATTCATCCACGAGTCGTCGGGCCGGGCGTTCTCGCTCGACATTGCCGACCTGCACCGGGACGACGTGACGCTGCCCGTCGCCTTCGAGGCGACCTCGCGCTGCCAGGACCGCGACGATCGCGAGATCGAGAGTCAGACCCGGCGGCTGGCGGGCCGGCGACTGCGCGACGAGGACGTGATTCCCCAGATGATCGACGACATCAAGGCGGTGCTCGATGTCGATGACGGTGGCGGTGACGCGTAATGCGCCGGGGCGGTTCCACGGGTTCCTCGCCTCGGCGATGATCGAGGTGGCGCCCGGAGTGTACGTCGCGCCGAGGCTGAAGAAGTCCGTGCGCAAACGGGTCTGGGAGACCCTGCTCGAATGGGACGACTTCCTCCCCGAGGACGGCGGGGTCGCGCTGTTCTGGAAGAGTCGATCGGCGCCGTCGGGACTCGGGATGCGGCTTCTCGGTTGGCCGAAGAAGGAGCTTCTCGAGCACGAGGGGACCTGGGTCGCCAAGCGGGCGCTGACCGAGGCGCACGACACCGACGAGCTGGAGACACTGGCCGAGGTCGACGAGCCGCCGCCCGACGCCGGCGACCCCGAGGCCGAGCATCTCGAGATGCCGACGGCCGTTTCGCCGGACGAGGAGACGGAGTCCGAGGGCGAATGACGGTTCGCTGTTCTTTGACAGGTGAATAGCAACCCGCTCCGGGGCTCGGACACTGTCGCCCGAGCATCGACGGTGGAGCGTCCCCGCGATCGGGAGTCGCGGGTGCACCTGTCTGAGGGAGCTAGCGCCCCGAAGCCACGCCCAAACTTACAGCGGTACGCTCGCTGCACCGACGGAGTTACGAATGATGAGGCTATCTCCGCCACGTTGGTCGTGCCGCCGATGGTCTGGCCCCGGTGCGCTCGCCGCACCGGGGAAGATGATCTGTCAGCTACACTCGGCCCCCACCACGACCCGGCACCGGGGCAGATGAGTTGCAAGGAACAGCGGCTGCTCCCCCCGACTGCCCCGCGACCTGGCGTCGCGGGTCCCCGGGCTCTGGGGGAGCTAGAATCGACAGCACCCCAACCGCCCGCGGCCTCGTGCCGCGGGTTGATGGAGCCGAGCGAGCGAGTGCACCCCCCAATCCACCTGTCCGACGGAGGGCATCAGCGAAGCGGAAACCCAATTTGCCACCTCGAACCTCACCACCCATAATCCCGTCTGATACTGCCCCTGTGACAAAATGTCACAGGGGTCTCGCCGCACGCGCGGCGATAGTCCTTTGCTCTATGATCAGGCGATTGACTTAA
>JBDGRG010000068.1:45839-55456 GCA_042218355.1 Bradymonadaceae bacterium | reverse complement strand
CAGAGGCGTTCGGGCCGTGGTTCGGGCTTTGGGACGGAGGGCCGTGCTCGAGCAGGTGCGGGAGCGACGGACGGAGGGAGACAGACCAGCGCATGCCTTCCGGCCGGAGATTTACTTTCGATGATCGCGAGCGCAGACTGGGTTCAGAGAAGAGCTGGGTGCACACGTGTCGGGTTGGGTGGCGCACGTGTGCGGGCCCGTGCGCCGACTGAGTAAGGAAGACGATCGGGACCGGAGCAACCGATGCCCAACGGTGAAAGCTACGTCGTGGTCGAGGACGAGGGCGGTCTGGGCGAGGACGGCCGCGCGATTCTGCGGCATTTCGAGGAGTACGCCGCCGACAGCGAGGTCGAGCGGCGATTCCGAGGGGGCGACGGGTCGGACGAGCGGATTCGGATCGCCTTCGTATTCGACCCCTATCCGGGGCTCGACCGGGACGTCCGCTTGTCGATGGGGTTCATCGAGACCACTCCCGATCGGTCGGTCGTCTACAAGATCGTCGACGAGACGGTCGAGCTGACCGACATCGTCAGAGACACTCGACACGACCGCGGGCTGGCGCTGTCGACGTTCGCGATTGACGACGACCGGGTCGAAGCCCACGGGGTCGATCGATGACATGGGGGCTGGGGTCGAACTCGAGAGCTGAGAAGCTCTGGCTACGTCGCACGCCCGACCGTCCCCGGATACCTCGATCCCTCAGTACCCCGATACCTCGCGTACCACCAGAGCTCGGAGAGCACCGACAACGTCGCGAGCCCCCACACGCAACCAGATACCCTTGATTTGCCCGCGGGGCGCTGATAGGAACCACGGATCGCGTTCGGTGGCGCGCTGTATTCGAGGAAGGCGCGTTCGGGGATCGGATCGTCCGCCGACGCGGAGACATCGACGATGTCGAGACGGGAACGAACCGGGAGTGAGCCGATGGACGAGTTGATCGAAAAGGTCGAAGAATCGGACAAACGGGACGAAGTCCCCGACTTTCGGCCGGGCGACACGATCCGCGTGCACCAGCTGATCCAGGAGGGGCAGAAGGAGCGCGTGCAGGTGTTCGAAGGGGTAGTCGTGGCCGAGAAGGGGAGCGGCAGCGGGCGAACCGTCACGGTTCGCAAGACGGCGATGGGCGGGATCGGGGTCGAGAAGATCTTTCCGATCCACAGCCCCCGGGTCGAGAAGATCGAACTGGTCGACATCGGTCGGGTCCGGCGCTCGAAGTTGTACTACTTGCGCGAGAAGTCCGGGCAGGACGCGAAGGTCGAGACCAAGCGCGATCGGAAAGGGGTCTGAGTTTCACCGGGGGGCTCGAGGCTGACTGGGCGGCGACGCGGGCCCGGCCCGCCGCGGGACGGGGGAGCCGGCCGTCGAACCGGCCGTGGCACGCGCCGACATGCGGTTTCAGACACTTATCTACCGAGGGGTCTCCGAGGGGGGCTCGACCGCGCGGCTCGACGTCTCCGACGAGCGGCCGCGAGCCGATCTCCCCGGCGATACCTCCCTGGCCGACTCCCGTGCGATCCTGTGGGCGCTGATCTATCCCGAGGTGCCCCTCACTGCCAGTCGGGACTTACTGGACGCGGCCGGCGATCCCACCTTCGGCCTCGTCTTCGAAGTCGACGGCACGCAATACCGGCTCAAACGGAAGGGGGAACCGTCCAGCGTGACGCTGGAGCGGGCGCGGTCGGAGGGATTCGAGCGCGTGGAAGCGGGAGCGGAGGCGGTCGGTCACCGACTCGAGTCCCGCCACGGCCGCCCCTCCGTGCGCCAATTCGCGGCGCTGAATCTCTGGCAATTCGACAGCGAGGCCGTCCGTACGGGGGGCGGCGTCTCGCTGGAGGAGCTCGGCCCCCAGCAGCGCCAGCTCGTCGAGGAGTACCGCGAAGCGCTCGAGATCCGCCGTCTCGAGGAGACGACCGACGAGCTGAAGGCCGAGCACCGGGCGATCGAAGAGGCGATCGGCGACGGACTCGAGCTGGAGTCGAAGCTCGAGCAGGCGCGATCGGAGCTCGACGAGCTCGAGATGGGGGTGATCACCGAGGACGACCTCGATCTGTTGCGAACCAAAGACGAGAAGCTCCAGCGGCTCGAGGACGAGCTCGAGGAGCTGGCGGAGAAGGAGCGCCGCGAGCGCGACGCGATCGCCGAGACCGAGCCCGCGCCACTTTGGCGGAACGGGCAGCTGTGGGTGGGTCTGTCGCTCGGAGTCGCATCGATCGCCGCCAGTGTCCTCTATCCGGAGACACTGCGGTGGGTGGCCGCCCTCGATCTGGTCGCCTTCGGGCTGGTCGCCTGGAACGTCATCGTGCATCTGACGGACCTGGAGCGTGCGAATATCCATCGGGTGCGCGTCGATTCGATCCGACGGCGAACCGAGGAGGTTCGTCAGGAGATTGTCGACATCCGCGAACGGGTCGACCACCTGCTGGTCCACGCCGATGCCGAGGACGAGATCGAGTTGCTCGACCGTAGCCGGAAGGCCCGGAGACTTCGCGATATGATCGACCGTCTCGAAGACCAGGTCGCGTCGTACCGGCAGGATCCGGAGTTCGTCCGCAGGCGAGACCGTGCAAACGAACTGGAGGACCGGCTCGAGGAGCTGGCCGAGCGACGCAGTCAGCTCCCCGACTATCCGCCGGATCCGTATCAACTCGAGATGCAGCTCGATCGGGCCGGGGTCGACCCCGAAGCGGTCGGAGACGAGGTCGATTCAACGGGGGCCCCCGCCTCGCAGACCGCGGGACCGGAGGCGGAGGAGGGACGTCGTCCGTTCGAGATGCTCGGCGACGTGGCCGACGAGGTCGGGCTGTCGAACGGCGGGCGCCTGAGCGACGAACCGCGGCGGCTGTGGCGGAAGATGGCCGGTCACGTGCTGGGCGATTCGTTCGCCGGGATCGGCCTGACTGCGGACGGGGGCGTGCGCATCGACGAGTTGACCGAAGATCAGGTTGCGATGTGGCGGGAGACGAAACCCTCGGAGGTGCGCATGGCCGCCGAGTTGCTGGCGTTGGCGCTGCAGCTGAGCCTTTCGGAGGGGGCCCCGGCCGTCGAGACGGTCTGGGCGCCCGATCCGAGTCGATCGCTGGTCGAGGAGGGCGCACGGCGGATGGAGGAAGTCGTCGACAACGCTTCCCAGCGTTGTCACCTCGTACTGGTCGGTCCCTGAGCTCCGGTTTGACGGACGGTCAGTCCGCCGGCGAGTTCGCCTCGTTTTCCGGGGAGGCCGATCCGGCGTTCACCCCTGAGAACGTGCACCGATGGATCGGGCACGGGCCGTGTTCGTCGAGTGCGGCCCGGTGATCCGGGGTCGGATACCCCTTGTTGCTGTCGAAATTGTAGGCCGGCCACTGACGGTGGTGTTCGATCATCTCGCGGTCGCGCCGGACCTTTGCCAGGATGCTCGCGGCGGCGACCGCGAAGCTGCGTCCGTCGGCCCGGGGAATCGCGCGGTGCCGGCGATCGAGGGGCAGGTCGGTCGTGCCGTCGACGACGATCGCAGCCCGACCGTCTCCCAGTGCGTCTCCAACCGAGCGAACGGCACGGGCCATCGCCCGGCACGCCGCTCGCAGGATGTTCAGTTCGTCGATCGCTTCGGGGCCGAGAGCCTCGAGTGCCCAGTAGGGCGCGCGCTCTCGGACGGCATCGAATGCCGTCTCTCGATCCGCTTTTTCCAGCTGTTTGGAGTCGTCGAGCAGTTCGAGCCAGTCCGCGTCCAGTTCCGAGGTCGGCATGGCGACGGCGGCGGCCTGGACCGGTCCGGCCAGTGGGCCTCGACCCGCCTCGTCGGCTCCGACGACCCAGTCGAATCCCCGTTTCCGACACCGGCGCTCGATCTCGCCGATCTCCTCGTCGGACGGCGCATCGAATAGTTCGAACTGGTCGGTTTCATCCTTCATCCTTCTCCCTGTCGGCTTCCTCCTTCCGTTCGTCCTCGAGCACCTCGAGGAATGGCCGGCGCTGCTTCGTCTTCCAGATCTCGTCGCGGAGCCGGTAGGTCGTCCCGTTTCGCTCCGCGCCGTCGGCCCCGCGGTCGGCCGGGGTCCCCTCGATCTGGAGGACCGCGTCTCCCCACCGCTCGATATAGATTCGCTGGGGGGACGGTCGAGCCGACGACGTGGCGTTTTCGACGTAGAGGCAGGTCGAGGCTCCGTGTTCGCCGCGTTCGTTGTGGACGGCGGCGCCCGGGAAACGCCTCTTCGCGACGGCCACGAGTGCGTTGTAGTACTCCCCGGCATCGCGGCGGGTGTCCCAGGTCGACAGGTGGGTGACGACGACGCGTCCGTCCGTCTTCCGGCGAAACGCGCGGATCCGATCGCCGTCCCAGCCGGTTGTCGCTCGGTCGACGTCGACCGACTCGGTCGGCGAATCCGCGGTCGAGCGGTCGCCCCCCCCGAGATGATGCTCGAGGAACAGGCGGAGCTGAAATTCGCCCAGCACGTTGTCGTAGATGCGGCGGTACTGCTCGGTCGGGAGGGACGACCGGGCGCGGTAGGTGAGGTGGACCGGATAGTCCCCGCGCGCGTAGCGCCGCGGGTGGAGGATCTGTTCGGTCGACACCGGAGGGTTGCGATAGATCTGGTCGAAGTCCGACCACGACCGCCCCTTGCGCATCGCGATGACGAAGTCCATGCCGGCGAAGTACGGAAAGATCAGCCCGCGACGGATGATCGCCGGCGCCTCCGACAGCGCGGAGTTTTTGAGTCGCGACGGATTCGCGCCGCTGCCGCCGCCCCCGACGGAGGTCGACAGCTGCTGGAGCGCACTCATGTTCTGGTAATTCATCCGCCGGAGCATCTGCGCCATCGCCGGAATTTCGACGACGGAGTCGACGTCGTTTCGGGGAAGCGTGCCGTCGCGGTGGAGGTAGTAGTCGATCATCAGGACCGTCGCGTCGCCCTCGACCAGCGCCGACCGCGCGAGTGAGAAGTCGCCGTTTTCGGTCGCATCGAACGGTTTCATCAGCCGACGCAGGTCGAAGTGCTGGTCCTGCAGCGCATGGAGGATCTCGTGGGCCAGCGCCGGCCGCTGCATCGACAGCGGCATGCCGGCCATGATGTTCAAACGGTCCTTTTTCTCGTCGTAGAAGCCCGCAACTTGTTCGGTCAGCACGTCCAGCAACGCCTCGCGGTAGTTTAGATCCGGGGGGAGCAGACCGAGCTTGCGGTAGACCTGCGCCTCTCGGCGCAGTTGCCGGTCGCTCTTCTCCTGACGCAGCTTTTTGACCAGAATCTTGCGGAGCTCGTCGCGCGATTTGACTCCTTTCTGGATCGGTCGTTTCGGAGGCAGGCCCCGGATCTTCGCGACGCGGGAGACGATCCCGTCCGCCCGGCGGAGCAGTTGCTCGGCCGAGGGGGTGCGATCGTCGGAGTCGTCGGACGAATCGGGGGTCGATGCGGTCCCGGACTCCCCGGTCTCGTTTTTCGCCGCGGCGCCGGGGGGAAGCGCGGTGAGCAGGAGGCCGACCGTGGCGGCGGCGAGCAGCAGGGCTCGTCCGGACAGAGAGGGTGCGGAGCGGGACTGTGACGTCATCGAGATCTCTGAACGTCGAATGGCGGATGACGAAGCGTCGGTTCTCCCCGAGACGGACCCCAGCGTAACCGCGCGGGCGGATGCCGTCGAGGGTCGGCCAGTCGTCGAGGCCGTTCCCGGGGGATCGGTCCGGGCGGTGTGAGGGGCTCAGATCCTCTCCGCGCTGCCGTCCGTCGGCTCAGATCGGCCCCACTCCCCGTCTGAGACCTGTCGGAACGGGTCGTGATGGCACCCCGACCGGGGCCGAACCTTGACGGGCCCAGCCGCAGACGGGCATGCTACGGGTCGTCGACCCGTGCTGCCAGCCGACCCGTCTGGGGGTCGGTCGGCAGTGAGGGCGAGTCGACGACTTGCCTCTCATGGGAAGCAGGCATGCGCGACACCGATCGAGACGTGCGACTCCGTTTCGCCGCCATCCTGGCCGTCGTGCCCGTCTTGGCGTTCGGGGGCGGTTCGGGCTGTTCGGACAATCTCTACGCGGATTGTCGGCCAGCCAGCGACCTGGGATGCGACTCCGAGTCGGCGGCCAGCTGTATCGCCAAACCGGTCTTCCAGTGCGATTCGCGGATCTGCGGGAAGTACCGCAACAGTCCGACCTTCTGTACGAAGCGCTGTTCGAGCAATGGCGATTGCAACCCGGGGGTCTGCAAGCGGTTCATACTCGGGACCGATGACAAGTACTGCGTTCAGAAGCAACACGTCGGCGACGGCGGCTGACCCCGGTCGAGGGCGTCGACCGCCGCGCTCGCCTTCCGTTCCGTGCCGATCCGACCATTGGACCGACCGATGCGACCGGCTCTGACGAGGATCCCGACAGTCTGTGCATTCGTTCTCGCGACCGTGGTCGCGCTGCCGCTCGCGCGCGGTCAGACGATGGAATTCAGCGAGGACGAGGCCGAGGAGACGATGACCTTCGGCAAGGAGGCGGCTAAGGGGGGCGAGAAGAAAAAAAAGAAAAAGGACAGCCCGGCCGCGCAGTTCGTCGAGGAGGGGGAGAAGCTGGCCCAGAAGGGGAAGCACGGCGAGGCGAGTCTGTTGTTCTACAAGGTGGTCAGTCAGGACAACGTCGACGCCAAACAGTGGATCCCCGAGGCGCGATACCGATTGAGTCGGGCGCTTCTGAAGATGAAGATGTACCAGTCGGCGCTCTCCCATCTGAAGAAGATCGCCGGGGAGGGGGAGAGTCATCCGTACTTCAGCCCCTCGATCCGCGGGTTGATGAAGGTCGCCGAGGTGATGCCGGGGAGCGACACGGTGAAGAAGCAGCTCGCTGCGTACGCCTCCCAGTTCCCCGAGGGGATCCCGGAGTCGCTGCGCAACCGGTACGCGTATCTGACCGGGCGATATTTTCACAAAAAGCTGAACGTCGAGGAGGCGGTGCGCCTGCTGGACGCCGTCGACGAGGGGAGCGAGTATTATCTGCGGGCTCAGTACATCAAAGCGGTCACGCACGTGGCCAACTACGACGCGAAGCCGGCGTTGAAGACGTTCAAGGGACTGCTCGGCAGGTTGATCGAGCGGCGTCGGGGGAAGGGGTTGAACGCGGAGCAGCGCAAACTGTTCGAGCTGGTCAACCTGGGGATGGGTCGGTTGTTCTACTCGACGGGCGACTACGAGACGAGCCTCAAGTATTACGACGCGGTGGCGCGCGAGTCGCCCCGATGGCCTCAATCGCTGCTCGAGTCGAGTTGGGCGCGCTTCCAGCTCGACGAGTACAATCGCGCGCTGGGGAATCTCCACTCGTTGAACTCCCCGTTTTTCTCGGACTCGTACAATCCGGAGGGTCCGATCCTCTCGTCGGTGATCTACTTCTACAACTGCAAGTACGACCGTGTCCGGCACGAACTCGACAAGTTCGAGCGGGAATACAAGCCGATCAAGAAAGGGTTGAAACGGATCCTGGACGAGCAGTCCGACGCGTCGTCGATGTTCGACTGGTATCAGGCGTATCGGAACGGGCAGGTCGAGCTCCGACCGCGCGTACGAGCGACCGTCGATTCGGCACTGGCTGATCGAGAGGTCGGGTCGAAGGTCCAGGTCGTCGCCGAGATCGATCGCGAGAAGAAGCGGATTCAGGGACAGCCCGCCTCGTGGCGGGAGAGTTCACTGGGGCAGAAGGTCCTCCAGAACCTGTCGCTGGCCCGGAGCTTCGCCGTCGATCGAGCCGGTTCACTGATCCGGCAGCGTCTCGACCGTGCCCACCAGAAGCTCAAAGATCTCTTCAACCAGAAGAAGAAGATCTTGTTCGAGGTGGCACGGGCGGAGCGCGGGAACATCAAGGACGAGATTCGAGCGGGGATGGAGATCGAGAAGCAGAAGAAGAAGTCGAGCGGTCGGGCGGTCGCCGTCAGCGACAAGCAGATGTACTGGAAGTTTCGGGGTGAGTACTGGCGGGACGAGCTCGGCCACTACGTCTTCGACGTCACCTCGCAGTGTCAGCGCTGAACCGACGCCCCCGCCGTCTGGTGGTCGAGAGCGTGTCGAGGCGCGAACCGACGGAGAACTCGATGAACCGAATGCTGTCAGGTGCAGGCGACTGGATCGTCCACGTGGGCGCGGTGCTGGTGGGGATAGCCGTGGGGATCGGTCCGACGGGGGGCGAGTCGGCCTCGGCCGCCGAGGAGGGCGAGAAGAAGAAGGAAGAGGAGAAAGTCGACGTCTACGAGGCCGAGAAGAAGAAAAAGCGTCCGACGCTGAAGGACGAGGAGAAGGGGCCGAAGTTCGGGGCCGAGGATTTCATCGCCCGGAAAAATTTCCAGTCGGTCAAAAAGCAGGACGAGGCGATCATGCGCCTCAAGGACCTGTTGGAGTCGACGGCGAAGGAGAATCCGGAGCGGGCGGAGATCCTGTTCAACCTCTCGGAGATGTACTGGAACAAGTCGAAGTACTACGAGCAGGAGGCGTTTCGGAAGCAGGACCAGTGCTACAAGTTGAGGGATGCGGGGAAGAAGAAGGAGGCCCAGGCCTGCAAGCGGCAGATGCAGCGGATGCTGGACGAGTCCAAGCGGCTGCGGAAGGAGGCGGCCGGGTTGTACAAGAAAATCATTCGCAACTACCCGAATTATGATCAGCTCGACGATGTTCTCTACTACCTGGGGACGAACCTCAAGGAGGTCGGGAAGCACCAGGAGGCCCTGAAGGTCTTTCGCAAGCTACTCAACAACTTTCCGGACACCCAGTACGCCGCGGACGTCTGGCTGTCGTTCGGTGACTACTACTTCGACAAGAAATCGGATCCCGATCGGGCGCTGAAGTTTTACAAGAAGGTGCAGAACTTCGAGAACTCGGACGTCTACGCCTACGCCCGGTACAAGGCGGCCTGGTGTTACTACAATCTCGGCCGCAAGAAGAAGGCGCTGGACGTCTTTGTCGACGTCATCGAGTACGCGAAGGCGCATCCCGACAAACCGAACGCCACGTCGCTGATCGACCAGGCGCGCAAGGACATCGTCCTCACCTACGCGGACTTCGGTAGTCCGGACAAGGCGATTCCGTTCTTCCGCGAACTGACGGGAGACGAGCGGAAGGAAGTCATGGAGATGGCCGAGCGGCTGGCCATCCACTACGCCGACAATGCGAAGTACGACGAATCGACGGAGATGTACCGGCGGCTGATCGAGCTGAACAAAAAGAGCATCGAGACGATCGACTATCAGTACGAGATCGTCCGAAATTACACGACGCAGGACCCGTATTCGAAGAAGGCGGTCAAGGAGCTGATCACCCTGATGAAGCTCGTCCAGTACGCACGGGACGGGCGGTTCGAGGGCCACGACCAGAAGACGTTCGACGAGAAGCGGACGAAGGCCGAGCAGTACGTCCGACAGTGGGCCACCCGGTACCACCGCGAGGCGCAGGTCACGAAGAGCGAGGCCCTCTACAAGATGGCCTCGTACATCTACAAACATTATCTGAAGACCTTCCCGAACAGCGAGAAGATCTACGCGATGACGTTCTTCGCGGGGGAGCTGCAGTATCACCTGGAGAACTGGCCGAAGGCGGCGAAGCTGTACGAGAAGGCACTCTCACTGAAGAAGGACGGCGAGTACACCAAGGAGGCGGCGCACGGGGCGGTGCTGGCGTATTTCAAG
>JBDGRG010000068.1:44415-45829 GCA_042218355.1 Bradymonadaceae bacterium | reverse complement strand
CCTCCGAGAAGAAAGCCGATCTCGAGAGTCCACTGAAGTACGAGAAGGGGGACGAGACGAAGGAGGTCAAACAGAAGACACAGCAGGGGCCGCCCGAGAAAAAGAAGCTCTCCGGGGTGAAGAAGGATCTGATCGGGGCGTGCAAGCGCTACATCGAGTACGTCCCCGAGGGCGAGCGGATCGTCGACGTCAAGTACACGATGGCGAGGGTCTACTACGAGCACAACCATCTGCGGAAGGCGATCGACCTCTTCGAAAATCTCGCCTTTCAGCACTCCAATCACCGGCTGGCGAAGGTGGCGGCGAACCTGCACCTCGATTCGCTGAACCTTCTCAACGACTTCCAGGGACTCCACAAAGCGGTCGAGCGGTATTTGAGCGAGAAACCGATCGACAGTTCGGAGTTCCAGTCGAACGTCCAGCGATTGAACCGGGCGATCCGATTCAAGTTGTGCCGGAAGAAAGAACAGAAGGAGGCATGGGGGAAGGCGGCGACCTGTTACGTGAACATCTACCGGGACTTTCCGGATTCGAAGTACGTCGACGAGGCATTGTACAATGCAGCGCTGTCCTTCGAGCGGATCAAGGAGCTGGGGAAGGCGATTCAGATTCGCGCGTTCCTGCTGAAAGTCCGGCCCGACTCGGAGTTCGCGCCGGAGACGCTGTTCAACATCGGGGCGAACTACCACGCGCTGGCGGTCTACAGCCGCGCGGCCCAGTACTACGAGCGGTTCGCGGACAAGTATCCGGATCACGAGAAGACGGAGAAGGCGCTGGCCAATGCGGCGACCTTCCGCCAGGGGCTCGGTCAGTACGAGAAAGCGATCGCGGACAACGAGCAGTATCTCGAGCTGTTCGGGGACGAGGAGGAGCATGCCAAAAAGGTCGCCGACGTCGCCTTCCAGATCGCGCGGATCTACGAGAAACAGGACAAGCCGGAGGAGGCGAAGGAGGCCTACGAGACCTATCTGGAGGAGTATGCCGACAAGGGGACGCTGGATCGGAAGCTCCAGGCGCACGTCGAGATCGGACTGTATCACTGGAATCACGGCGAGCGCGAGCAAGCGCTGGAAAAATTTCGAGAGACGCTGGCCGTGTACAACGATCTGTCGAAGAAGCAGCGATCGAAACTCGACGAGGGGCGGGACGCCGCGGCCCGGGCGAAGTTCATGCTCGGGGAGAAGATCTACCAGGAGATGGCCGAGATCGAGGTCGAGTCCTCCGACGAGAAGGAGCTGCAGAAACGATTCAAAAAGAAGCTGAAGGTCGCGAAGAAGGCGCAGAAAATCTACGAGGAAGTCATCCAGTTCAAGCGGCCGGACTGGGCGATCGCGGCGCTGTACAAGATCGGGGCCCAGTACCAGGACTTCGCGGAGACGATCCGCAACAGTCCACCGCCCGAGCGGCTGACCTA
>JBDGRG010000068.1:31793-44405 GCA_042218355.1 Bradymonadaceae bacterium | reverse complement strand
CGCGAGGCCGAGCTGCAAGAGATCGGCGAACGGCCCGAGCGGCTGACCTACCGCCAGAAACAGCTCTACAAGGGGGCACTGGAGGACCGCGCATCGCAGGTCGAGAAGAAGGCGGTGTCGGCGTACGAGCGGGCGCTGAAGGTCGCCAAGGAGCAGAGCTGGTTCAACGAGTACAGTCGGAAGGCGGAGATCGAGTTGGCGAACCTCCGGCCCAAGAAATATCGCAAGCCGTCCGAGTGGAGTGCAGCGCCCGATCATCTCGAGCCGGGATTCGCCCGCGCCGATTTTGTCGAGAAATTGAAGGAGAAGGAGGGGCGGCTCGAGCAGCTCGGCGGTTCGAGCGGGGGCGGGGAGTCGTCGGAGGGCGGCAGTGAAGCGTCCGAGTCGACGTCGGGGCAATCGGACCCTCGGGCTCGGCGTCGCTCGAGCACGGCCCGAGCCGCGGCGCGGTGACTCCCGTGCTCGGATCGGTCGAGTCGATTCGCAACACTCTCTAGACGGCGGAGACGATGGAGATTCGGTGGCATCGAGTCCCCTGGCTGGTCGCGGGTCTGACGGTCGCGGCGCTGGTAGGGGGAGGCTGTTCGACGAGTTCGCAGTCGAAGAAGGACGACGAGCCGACCAGCGCGAAGGAGCGAAGGCGCGAGCGGAAAGGGGGATCGTCGGATGTCGACGCCGTCGAGCAGTTCGAGAAGGCGGTTTCGCTGTACGAGACGTCGGGGGACGAGTCGCTCCAGCAGGTCGTCTCGCATCTGAAGAAGGCGCTGGAGGAGGACCCGGAGTTCGGCAAGGCGTGGTTCAACCTCGGCGTCGCCTACGAGAAGCTCGGGAAGCGCGAACAGGCACGGAAGGCATACGAGTCCGCCGCCAAACACGCTCCCGAGCTGGGTGATTCCCTGGTCAACCTCGGGATGCTGGCGCTGGAGAACGGGTCGAAGAAACGGGCGTTCAAATACTTTCGGCGCGCGCTGAAGGCGGAGAGCTTCAATCCGGCGGCACAGAACAATCTCAGCGTCAAGTATCGACAGCAGGGCGACTGGGAAAAGGCGATCAGCCACGCCCGCCAGGCGCTGGCCGGGGATTCCCGATTTCTGCCCGCCTACGAGAACCTGGCCCGGACCTATTACGCCCGGGGCCAGTACGACGTCGCCAAACTGGTTCTACTCAACGCGCTGAAGATCGACGACGAGCGTCCGGATTTGCACAACATCCTCGGGTTGACCGAACTGGCAAAGAAGGACGTCACCGCTGCGATCAAGCAATTCGAAAAGACGTTGAAGCTCGAATCCGGTCACGTCCCGGCGCGGATGAACCTGGGCGCGGTCATGCTGAACGTCCGAGATTTCGAGCGGTCGGCCAAACAGTTCCGCGCGGTGCTCGATCGGCAGCCGGACAACACGAATGCAAAGTTGTCGCTGGCGGTCGCCGAGCGCAGCATGGGGAATCTCGACCGGGCACGGTCGCTGTACGACGAGATACTCCAGGACCACCCGAAGCATCCGCTGGTCCATTACAACCTGGCCGTCCTCGAGCACGAACATCGTGCGAAGAATGCGTCCAAGGGGCTGGGACGGGGGAAAGCCCCCAGCGATCCGGTCGAGCAGATGGAGTGGACGATCCAGAATCTGAAGACCGCGGTCGACCACTATCAGAAGGCCAAGGAGTACTACCGCGACTTCCTGGAGTACGCCGGCGAGGACGAGCACACCGAATTGAAAAAGAAGGCCCGCGAGCGGATCGGTCGCGTCGAGAAGCTCGCCAGCAGCGTCCAGAAGCAGATTCCGAAACTGCGCAAGCAGAAGGAACGTCTGAAGAAGCAACAGAAGCAGAGCGGGTCGAGTTCGGACAATGCCCAGGGCGGCAGTTCCTCGTCGCAGGACGCCGGGGGCTCGCAGAAGAAGTCGGGAGGTGCCAGCCAGTCGGCTGGGCCGGCCGAGGGCGAGTCGACGTCGTCTTCCGGGGGCGGTCAGAGCTGAGGTCGACCGTCGCTTTCGTCGCCTGCGGCCCCTGTGGTAGTTTGGCGGGTGGAAGCCAGCGACGCGCCAGGAGGAGGTTGTCATGCGACGTCTCATCGCCATCACATGCGGCATTGCGGTGGTCGGCTGGGTGTCGATCGGGGGCGCCCAGGACATGCCCGAGGCCGGCGAGGCGACCGGCGGGGGCGGGCAGAAGAAGCAGTACAAGGAGAAGACCGTCTACGATTTCCAGGGCGACGACGTGACGGGGGACCTGGTGAAGCCGGACGAGGCGAACATCCAGGGGGAGCAGCACGGCAAGACGAGCAGTCTGATCGACATCCGGTCCGCCTTCGTTCCGGAGATGATGAAGACCGTCGAGGATCTGTGACGTTCGCCCGGCGGCCTCGAGGCGCCGGACGTCCATTTCGGGCAGGCCCGCTCCTCCGCTCCCGACTACTGGGTCATGCACCACGAATTTCGCGTCGGACGGCGCAGATTGCCGATCTCGGTGACGATGGTTCCTCGAAACCTGGGGCCTCGCCTCCGGGCCATCTCCGTGACGTCGACAGTTTGCGCTCGCCGAGGCTTCGATCGTGGATTTGACACAGTAGGATTCCCGAAGTCCGAGGTCGAGAGATGACGGACGAGGACACGACGCTTCGGTTCGAGATTCTCGACGGCGACGAGGTCGTCGAGTCCGAATCGATCGACCGGGACGTTGTCAAGATCGGAAAGCTCGGCAGTTCCCACCTGCACATCGACGATCCGTCGGTCTCGCGTATTCACGCGGTGATCGAGCGGTCGGGGGACGGCACGCTCGATCTGATCGATCTGGGCAGTGCCGAAGGCACGTACGTCAACGGCGAGAAGGTCGACAAATCGGAGATATCGCCGGGTGACGATCTCCGGTTCGGCGACGTGCGCGTTCGCTTCGGTGTCGGTGGGGCGGAGGCCGAGGAGGTGTTCGGAGCGACCGAAGAGGGGGCGGAGGCCGAGACCGTCACCACCGAGGATGGCCGCCAGGTCGAGCCCTATACCCTGCAGGGCTACTACGACGACGGTGGCAACTACATTCCCGGATACTACGACGAGCACGGCGAATATCACCTCGGGTACGGCTACTACGACGACGGCAAATGGAACGTCGCGTACGGGTACTACGATCCCGAAGGCGAGTGGGTGCCCACCGACGAACCGGTGCAATCGGCGGCCGACGCGACCGACGACCGGGGACGTCCCAGCGACCATCGGATCTACTCGGAGACGTTTCTCGGCGACGCCGGCGGCGATACGCTGGAGGTCGCGCACCTGTGGGGCGACCACGTTCTGGACGTTACCAGTTTCGAGCGGGGAGACTCGGTCACGATCGGGTCGGAGCGGCAGGCCGACTTCATCGTCGGGCAAGGGATGGTCGGGGAGTGCGTGCCGCTGGTCGACTGCACGGACGGGACGTACTGGCTGGTGATCACGCCGCAGATGGAGGGGCTCGTCCGGCTGGGCGACGAGGAGTACACGCTGGAGGAGGCGCGCGAGCAGGGGCTCGCCCGGCCGCATTCGGGAGTCGACGGCGCGGACGCGATCGAGCTGGATCGGAGCGGGCGAGCGCGCGTGGAGTTCGACGGGCAGACCTTTCTGGTCCGATTCACCGACTTGCCCAGGGGCGTCGGGTGGCTCGATGTCGACACCTCGACGGTGCCGTACCTGGCGCTGAGTCTGATCGCTCACCTGTTGTTTCTCTTTCTGGCGATGAGTCTGCCGGGGTCGGCCGGCGATCTCCAGCGCGATCGATTCAGCGCGGAGGATCGGTTCGCGGAGATGATGCTCAAGCCCGAGAAGAAGAAGCCCAAGAAGCCCGGGTGGATGGGGAAGGAGGAGAAGGCAGCCAAACACAAGGGAGAGGAGACGAAGGCGGGGAAGGAGGAGAGTAAGAACAAGGACAAGAAGATGGCGATGAAGGGGCCGTCGGAGAACGAGAATCCGAAGCTGAAGAAGAAACGAAACAAGAAAATTGCGATGAATGCCGGCCTCAACAAGATGTTCGCCAAGGACCAGGTGGCGAGCAACTGGGGCAGTTCGAACAAGACGGTCGGCAGCGACGCGATCCACGCGCTGGGCAATCTCGACGGTGAATCGAAGGGCTCGTCCAAGGGGTTCGGCGGACTGGGTCTGCAGGGGGCCGGTCGAGGGGGCGGCGGAGGCATGTCCGAGCGCGGAGTCGGCATCGGAAACGTCGGCACGGCCGGCCGGGGAGGCGGCGGGTCGAAGAACTACGGGGAGGGAAAGGGGAACCTCGGGAAGAAGGAGACGAAGACGCCCGAGGTGGTGCCCGGGAAACTCGCAGCCGAGGGGGCGCTCAGCAAGGAGATCATCCGGAAGGTCGTCCGCCAGCATCGTCGGGAGATCAAGTACTGCTACGAGAAGGAACTGCAGAAGAATCCGAGCTTGAAGGGACAGGTCGACGTCCAGTTCACCATTTCGCCGACGGGAGACGTCATCGCGGCGGTCGTCAAGAAATCGACGCTCAACAACGCCACCGTCGAGCAGTGCCTGCAGGGTAAAATTCGCCGCTGGGTCTTTCCGAATCCCGAGGGCGGGGGCGTCGTCAAGGTCAACTACCCCTTCAATTTCAGCGCGCAGTGACGATTGCGTCCGACGAGCGGGCGGGGGGGATCGCCGCGTCGATCGTGGCGGTTGCCATCGCAGCGAGCGGCTGTGCGAGCACGTCGGGGGCGGCCGACGAGTCCGAGGGGGCGAATCACGAGATACCCGTCGAAGTCTCCGATCATACGGTCGACGCGGGGAGCGAGTCGAGTGGGCTCGAGCGGCCGCGGGTGGACGTGACGCTGGAGACCGGGGGAGTGGCATCGGTCGATCCCGTCAGCTACGAGAGGCCGCTCGAGGAGCGGGCGGTGCGCTGCTACCGGCGGAGTCTCGAGGAGGCCGAGGGGGGCGAGCGCCCCCAGGGGTCGCTGGTGTACCAGCTGATCGTCACCCGGAACGGCAAGGTCGCCGGCACCGAGCTGATGTCCTCGCTGCTCCGGCAGCCGGAGATCCGTCGCTGTGTCGAATATGCACTCGCCCGCCTGGAGTTCGGCGTCGCCCGCCGCGGTCGTCCGCTGTATCGCATGACGGTTCGCCTGGATTTTCGAATCGAGACGCTCCTGCCCGCCGAGCCGCCGGTCTGACCGTCGGGAATTGGAGAGCGGGGAGCGGGAGGGGGGGGCGGGGAATGAGTCGTCCGCGGACCCGAGGTCCGAGCGTCGACGGGAGTGGGGTCGGCGGGGCCGTCCATCGGTTTCCGCTTCTCCGTTCCCGGTTGTCGAGCCCCCTCCCATCCCGGGCGGGTGCGTTCACGAGTGAGTGACCCGAGCGGCGCCAGGGCCCCCCATCCCTCCCCCCGTCGAGAGGGCGTGGCCACCGGGTGA
Source organism: Bradymonadaceae bacterium (assembly GCA_042218355.1). GTDB lineage: Bacteria > Myxococcota_A > Bradymonadia > Bradymonadales > Bradymonadaceae > CAJXPB01. The sequence continues at coordinate 39,022 of JBDGRG010000068.1, read as the reverse complement.
TGATCGCGCTCGTTGCGGGTTGCACGTTTCGAGGGGGTCCGATTATGCTTTGGAGTGGCGCGTACGTCGACATCGGGGGGGCGCGCAGACGGCCCAGGTGCGGGCGGACGATGCATCCGGTGGGCTCGCGAACCGGGAGATCGGTACTGAGGATGGCAACGTGGTTCGAGTCGGAACCGGTGATTCGCCTCCCGGTGGTCTGCCTGTTCGTCTGCCTGACGGTCGGTCTGGCGTCGATCGGTTGCAACCGTGAGCGGGCGCTCGCCGTCCGCCGGTTGAATCAGGCCCTCAAGCAGTACGACGAGGGTGACGACAAGGCTGCGATCGCGCTGCTGAAGCGGGCGGCGGAGGCGGACAGCTCGTTCGCCAAACCGCACTATCAGCTGGGGCAGATCTACGAATTCGACCAGAGTGACCTCGAGGCGGCCGAGACGCACTATCGTCGTGCCACAGCGCTGGCGCCGGAGCGTCCGGCGTATCAGTACGCCCTGGGACGGCTGCTCGAGAAGCGAGGCGACTCGGAGGGCGCAGCGGCGGCGCTGAAGCGGGCGGTGAAGGCTCGCGAGAGATATCCTCGGGCGTGGTTTCGGTTGGGGCTCGGCGACCTCTACGTGCGGTTCGGATTCTACCACAAGGCACTGAAGGTTTTCGAAAACGGCATCGCGAACAATCCCGACGCCGCGCGACTGTACCGGGGCCGGGGGACGGCGCAATTGCGGCTCGACCGTCACGAAGCGGCGGCGTCGAGCTTCGAGAAGGCGCTCGAACTGGACCCCGGGGTGGCCACGGCATACTTCAACCTCGCCGTCGCCCGTCGGAAGGCCGGGGATCGGTCGGGGGCGATTCGGGCGCTGAAGCGGTATCTCGACCGGGCGGCGCGCCGGAAGGACCGTGCAAAGATCGCGGCTGCTCGAGGGATGATTCAAAATCTGGAGACGGCGTCGGGGAGTGAGAAGAACTGACTGCTCGCGGCGGAGGTCGGGCGGCCGAGTACGGGTATCGGTCGGTCCGGCGGCAAATTGACGGTTCCATCTCGTCGGTAACTTCAAGAGCCGAGCGAACCCCATGGATCGCGAAGCGAAGATCGAGTCCGGACTGTCGGAGCTCGAGTCGAACCCCCACGACCTGACTCCTCTCAAGCGCCTCGAACACGAGGTCGTCGAGGACTGGGAGGCCTTCGTCGACGAACTGGAACGGCGCGGCGAGACGGCCGACGACCCGGCAGTTGCGGGTCGGTTCCTGTTGGAGGCCGGTCGTCTGGCGAGCACGCGGTTGGACGATGCCGACCGGGCGGCGCAGCTGGTCCGGCGCAGCGAGGAGGCCGAGGAAGGCGGGGTGCTCGAGCCGGAGGCTCGGATGTACTCGCTGGCGCTCGAAGAGTCCTTCGGCGAGCTGGTCGGGTTCTTCGAGCAGGCCTTCGAGGCGGCCGCCGAACAGAGTTAGCAGTCGCGGCTGTATCTTCAGATGGGATCGATTCTGGAGGCCGAGGTCGGCGATCTGGGCGAGGCGGCGAAGTCGTATCAGTACAGTCAGCAGCTGGCGTCCGGAAAGCGCCCGGCCGTCTGGGCCCGGCAGTCGTTGGCTCGGCGGCGAGAGGAGTGGTCCAAGCTGGGCGACCTGTACGCCGAGGAGCTCGAGGTGACCGACGATCGGGGGCGTTCGGTCGAGCTGTACAACAAGCTGGGGGAGCTGGCCCGCGAGCAGCTCGGGGACGAGGAGACTGCGGTCCAGTGTTTCGGATACGCCTACGAGCTCGACTCGACGGACGAGCGCGCACGGACGGCGCTCGTCGAGCTGGGGGAACTCGAGCCGGAGGAGCTTCCGGAGGCCCAGGAGGAGGGGGGAACGGAGAGCGTGGAGAAGGCAGCGGAGCCGGCGGGCGGCGAATCCGGCGGGGCGGTCGAGTCCGCGGAGGAAGTCGAAGCCGACGGCGAGGTGGACGAAGCCGAGGAGCAGGACGAGGTCGACGAGGAACCGGAGGTCGCCGGGGATGAAGAGAGCGCCCCGGTCGAGACGGAGGCCGACGAGCTTCCCGACGATGTCGACGAGGTCGCCGAGGCGGAGCTTCTCGACGAAGATGTCGAGGAGATATCGGCCGAGTCGGATCTCGAAGAGGAGTCGAGTCCGCCGGAGACGCCCTCGGACGCCCCGCCCGCGCCCGAGGCCGACGCCGGAGGCCCCCAGCTCGAGGAGCCCGACGAGGACGAGGTCGAACTGGAGTCGGACGAGTTGGAGCAGGCGGAGGCGGAACCCCCGGCCGCGCCGGACGAGGGCGGAGCCGACGAGTCGACCGGGGCGGAAGCGGCCGTGGACGAGGAGCCCCCGCTGGAGGCGCCGGCCTCGCAGGCGGACGCCGAGCCCGAGGAGGCCCCCGCCGACGACGAGTCGGTCGAGATCGAAGCGGACGAAATCGCCGGGGACGAGTCGGAAGCGATCGAGGGAGCCGAAGAGGAAGAGCTGGAGGAGGAAGTCGAAGGGGAAGAGGAGGTCCAGCCGGTCGACGTTACGGGCGGGGACCGGCCGGGATGGCCCGAGCGATGTTCGGAATTCGTCGACCGGGCCGAGGAGGCGGACGACCCCGAGCCGACGGCGGCGCGGTTGTCCGAAGCCGCGCGGCTCCACTGGTTGCACGGAGGGGGCGAGGAGGTCGCTGCGATGGACCTGTGGCGGACCGCGATCGAGAGCGGAGCCGCCGAGGAGTTCTACGACGCCGCGCGGATCTATTTTCGCGGCGAGGGGACGTGGTCGGAGATCGTCGAGGCGCTGGAGGAGGCGGACGTCGCCCCGTCGGTGCTGGCGAGTGCGTCGCTGTTCGACCTGGGGGATTCGGAACGAGCGGCGTCTTACCTGGAGGGGACCGAGGACGAGCAGCTCGAGCAGGCGGTCGAGGATCTGGGGGAGGCCGAGGGGAACTGGCGGCGATTCCAGCGGTCGCTGGAGAAGCGCCACCGCGATCTGGAGGGCGTGGAGAAGGCGGAGGCGGTCTACGGCTATCTGGCGGATCTCGCCCGGGGAGCGGGGGCTGTCGACAAGGAGGTCGACGCCCTGCGCCGGTACGACCGGCAGGTCGACGACGGAGCGGGTGACCGGCTGATGGTCGCCTATCGGGCGGCCGAGAAGTGGCCGATGTACGTCGATCTCGTCAAGGAGCACGCCGAGTCGCTGGACGACGAGCGGGTCGCCGACAAGGTCGACTGGCTGGAGGAGGCGGTCCGGGTGTACCGCGACGAGATGGACCACGACATGATGGTCGTGAACACCTACCGCGACATCCTCGAGATCGATCCCGAGAACGTCGCGGCGGTCGACGCGCTGATCGATCTGTACGAGGAGATGAACCGTTCGTCGGAGCTGATCGATGCGCTCCAGCGCAAGGCCGAGCTGGTCGAGGACGACGACCGTCGGATCGAGCTGTATCTGGAGGTCGCGGAGCTGTTTCTGGACAAGTTTCGCAACCAGGCCGAGGCGATCGAGGCCTACGAGACGATCCTCGAGATCGACCCTCGGCATCCCGAGGCGCTGGAGTTCCTCGAGGAGATGTACGAGAAGCGCCGTGACTGGGAGAGTCTCGTCGACGTCCGCCGCCGACGGGCCGAGACGCTGGAGGACGAAGACGAGCGGATCGATGCGCTGAAGGAGGTCGCCGAGCTGGCGTCCGACAGACTGCGACGGACCGACGTCGCCGCCGAGCTGTGGCGGGAGATCCACGACCGGCGCCCTGACGATCCCGAGGCGCTGGACGCGCTCGAGGAGCTGTTCGAGAAGGGCCGGGAGTGGGACGAGCTGGCCGGGATTCTCGAGCTGAAGACCGACCACGCGGAGGGCGAGGAGCTGTTCGAGCAGTATCAGAAGCTCGCTCAACTGTACGCCGATCGCCTCGACGAGCCGCAGCGTGCAGTCGAGGCCTGGCGGCAGGCGCTGTCGATCGAGCCCGACGACCGGAAATCCCGGAACGCCCTCGAGCAGCTGTACGTCGATCAGCGCGACTGGGAGGCGCTGGAGGCGTTCTACGCCGATCGCGACGAATTCCGCGAACTGGCACGGAAGTACGAGACGCTGGCCGGAACGCTGGAGGCAGCCGAGGCGTCGGTCGAGGTGCTGCTGCGGGCGGCGAGGGTCTGGCGCGAGGAGCTGGACGAACTCGGGCGAGCCGAGCGAGCGCTCGAACAGGTGCTCGAGACCGACGAGACGAACGAGCGGGCCGCCCGACGGCTGGAACCGCTGTACCGAGAGAACGAGGATGCCGAGGGATTGCGCGAGGTGCTCGGCATTCTGCTCGAGCACGCCGACGAGGTCGACGAGCGCCGCCAGTACCAGCTGCAGATCGCTCGGCTGCACGAGGAGCAGCTCGCCGAACCCGACGAGGCGTTCGACTGGTACGCCCGGGCGGTCGAGGAGCGGCCCGAGACGGATCCGGTGCTCGACGATCTCGAGCGGGCGGCCGGGGCCAGCGAGCGGTGGGGGGATCTCGAGGAGGTCTACCGATCGCTGCTCGAGGGGGCCGATCTGGCCGACGATCGGCGTCGAGATCTCCGCACGCGGCTCGGCGGGGTGCTCTTCGAACATCTCGACCGGGGCGGGGATGCGCTCGAACAGTTCGAGACGATTCTCGACGAGGAGCCCGAGCACCTGGGGGCGCTGGCGGCGGTCGAGGAGATCCATCGCAGCGCGGAGCGCTGGGACGAATTGCTGGACGTCTATCAGCGGCGTCTGGAGCTGACCGAGGAGCCCGCCGATCGAGCCGACATCCTGCGGGGGATGGCGGAGCTGGCCGAGGAGCAGAAGGGAGATCTCCAGGAGGCCGTCGATCGGCTGCAGGAGGCACTCTCGCTGGAGCCGTCCGACACCGACACGCTCGCCGAGCTGCAGCGGCTGTACCGGCAGCGCGAGCAGTGGGAGGATCTGGCGGAGACCCTCGACGCGGAGATCGAGGTGCTGGAGGGTCGTGCCGCCGATCGCGGCGAGACCGAGGAGCTGGAGGATGAGGTCGACCCGGGCAGTGTCTTCCCGGACGAGTTGGCGGACACCGCGGCCTTCGAGGGCGAGACGCCGGCCGTCGGGGCGCGCTACGACGAGGGCGAGATCGGTCGGCTGGCCGAGCTGTACGCCCGGCTGGGCGAAGTCTGCCGTGAGAAACTCGGGTGTGACGGGCGCGCGATCGAGGCGTTCGAGCGGGCCGCGCGGTGGCGTCCGAATCTCTCCGAGGTTCGAACCGGTCTGGAGGCGTACCTCGACGACGATCAGTGGAGTGTCACCGCCGCGGAGTTGCTGGGACCGATCTACGAGATCCACGGCGACTGGACGGAGTTGACCGTCGCGCTGCAGCTTCGGGCCGAGCAGGCCCCGCCGGCGGAGGCGGCGCAGCTGTACGAACGCCTGGGTCGCGTACAGCTCGAGGAGATCGGCGAGCCGGAGGCGGCCTTTGCGGCCTACGCCGAGGCCGCGAAGATGGCCCCGGAGCGGGACGAGTTGCGCGAACAGTTGCTCCAGATCGCCGACGCGACCGACAACTGGTCGCGTGTGGCCGACGTCCTCGACGATGTCGTCTCGCTGGTCGACGACCCCCAGCTGCGCGGCGACTACCTCCTCGAGCTGGCCGAGCTGGCGGATGGCCGGCTGGACGACCTCGGCCGGGCGGAGTCCTACTACCGGGAGTATCTGGAGGAGGCGCCCGAGGATCGGGAGGTGCTCGGGGCACTGGAGAACGTGCTCGAGCGGACCGAGCAGTGGGAGCCGCTGCTCGACGTGCTCGAGCAGCAGCTCGAGCTCGCCAAAGACGCGGAGGCGCTGCGTACACTCCGATTTCGGGCGGCCGGTGTCTGCGCCGAACTGCTCGACCGGCCGGAGCGGGCGATCGACTTCGTCGAGGCTGCCCGCGAAGACGCGCCGGAGGACCCGGAGGTTCTGGATGCGCTCGGCCGGTTGTACGAGGAGACCGACCGCTGGCGAGACCTGGTCGACAACGCCGAGCGGCAGCTCGAGCTGGCCGACGAGGCCGACGAGCCGGCCATCCGGAAGCGGCTGGCCGAGGTCCATCACGCGGAGCTCGGTGAACCGGTCCGGGCGGTCGATCTCCTCGAGGAGGTCGTCGGGTCGCGCCCGGAGGACGCGGAGGCGATCGAACAGCTCGAGTCGTTGATCGAGGTCGAGGGGGCGCCGTCGACGCGGATCGCGCAGATACTGGAACCGCTGTATCTCGCCGACGAGTCGTGGGACGAGATGATCGCGGTCCTCGAGGTGCAGGTCCGCGAGGCCGACGCACCGGGCGAGCGCGTCCATCTGCTGCACCGGGTCGCCGGACTGCAGGAAGACGAGATCGACGACCCCGGGGCCGCCTTCGAGACATACGCGCGAGCGCTCGAGGACGACGTCGAGGACGAGACGACGGTCGACGAGCTCTACCGGCTGGCCGAGGAGCTGGACCGGTGGGAAGAGCTCGTCGAGGTGTTCGAGGAGCGAGCGGAACTCGAGACCGATCCCGAGGCGATCCGCGGGCTTCTCCGGCGGGCCGCCGAGATCGAAGTCGAACAGCGCGACGCCTACGAGCGCGCCGCGCCGCTGCTGGAGGAGGTCGCCGAGCTGTTTCCCTCGGATTTGGAGACACTCGAGCGGCTCGAGACGATTTATCGGCAGCTGGAGGACTGGGACTCGCTGGTCGAGACGCTGCGCGGCCGGGCGGACCGCGAGCCCGACGTCGACGATCAGAAGGAACTGCTCTATCAGGCGGGAGAAGTCGCGGACGAATTTCTGGACCGACCCGAACAGGCGGTCGACGTCTACCGCGAGGTCCTCGGTCTCGATCCCGAGGACCGGCGGGCGATCGATCGCCTCGAGCAGCTCTACACGCGTCTCGAGCGGTGGACCGATCTGCTGGAGATCTACCAGCGCAAGCTCAAGTTGGTCGAGGACGACCAGTCCCGCCAGGACCTTCTGCATGCGGTCGGGCCGTTGTACGAGGAGGAGCTCGACCAGCCCTACGAAGCGATCGACGCCTATCGGTCGATCCTCGACATCGACTCCGAGGATCTCGAGGCCGTCGAACACCTGGCGGAACTGTACGAGGAGACCGAGCAGTGGCACGAACTGCTCGACGTCCTCGAACATCAGCTCGATCTGGTGTCGCTCGAGGAGGAGCGCCACGCCGTCCGGCTGGAGATCGGAGAGCTGTGGGAGAACGAGCTGGGGGACGCCCTGCGGGCGGTCGAGGAGTACGAGGCGATCCTCGAGGA
>JBDGRG010000068.1:31171-31783 GCA_042218355.1 Bradymonadaceae bacterium | reverse complement strand
CGCGGACCATCAAGCTCCCGCTGGAAACCAGCCAGCGCAAGAACGAACTAGTGGGCGACGGGATCGAAGCCTACCAGCAGGTCGCGGCCCACATCGCCGCTGTCATGCCCTCCTATCCCGAGCACGAGTGGGCGCGGGAGGCGCTGGCGGGTCTGGTCGAGAGTGGCCCGGCCAGCCGTCAGGCCGCCGAGGTGCTCGAACCGATCTACGAGGAGGCCGAGCAGTGGCGCGAGCTGGTCGACGTCCGGACGCTTCTGGTCGAGGCGTCCGACGATCCCGTCGAGCAGCTCGAACTGTGGCGAGAGATCGCCGAACTGTACCGCGAACGGCTCGACGAACCGGAGCCGGCGCTGGAGGCGTATCTGCAGGCCGTCGAGGTCGCGCCGGACGAGATCGAACTTCTCGACCAGACCGAGGCGCTGGCCGCCCACCTCGAGGACTTCGAACGGGTGGTCGAGCGGTACGTGGAGGTCGTCGACGACGTGGCCGAGGCGGCCCGCTCCGGGCAGGAAGAGTTCACGGTCCGCGTCAACGACGACTGGGAGGCGTCGGCCCGCCTCGACGCGTCCCCCCGCGAGCGGGAGATACTCGCCGCCGGCGGCAAACTGCCAC
>JBDGRG010000068.1:29684-31161 GCA_042218355.1 Bradymonadaceae bacterium | reverse complement strand
TTCGAGGTCGTCGGCGAGCTGAATCGGCGCATCGGCCGTCTGCTCGATCGCGAGCTCGATCGGCCGGAGGAGGCGATCGACTACTGGGAGCGCGCTCGCGACGTCGATCCCGAACATCTCGAGACGCTCGAGGCCCTCGACCGGCTGTACGAGGACCTCGAGCAGTGGGAGGAGCTGGCCGATGTGCTCCGCGCCCGGGAGTACGCGACCGACGACGCGGAGACGTCGATCGAACTGCGGAGCCGGCTGGGACTACTGCAGCAGGAAGCCCTCGGTCACACCCACGAGGCGATCGATCTGTACGAGTCGATCCTCGAGGACGATCCGGAGCGCGAACTGCCGGTCGAGCAGCTCGAGCAGATGTTCACCGAGGGGCGCGAGCCCGAGCGGATCATGGCGATCCTCGAGCCGCACTACGCCGAGCGGGGCGAGATCGAGCAGCAGGTCGATTTGTTCCGCGGCCGGCTCGAGCAGGTCGACGATCCGGACGAGCGATTCGATCTGTATCGGCAGATCGGGCAGCTGCAGGTGACGGAGCTGGATCGGCCCGAGGCGGCCCTCGAGGCGTTCGGAGAGGCGCTCGTCGAGCGGCCCTCCTCCGAGGAGATCGTCGACCGGATCGAGCAGCTCGCCGACGAGACCGGCTCGTGGGAGCGGGCCGCCGCGTCGTTCTACGATGCACTCGAGACGGGGGAGGCGACCGACCGGACGGGCGTCCGGCTGTGGAAGGGATTGGCCCGGATTCTGGACGAGGAGCTGGACCAGACCGACGACGCCGAGATGGCGTACCGCCAGGCGCTGGAACTGGAGCCCGGTGACGAGCAAGCGCTCGCCTCGCTCGACGATCTCTACGAGCAGCAGCAGCGGTGGGCCGATCTGGCGGATATCCTGCGCCGCCGCATCGAGGAGGCGTACGACGAAGGGAAACTGGTCGATCTGCGGCTGCGGCTGGCGAAATTGCTCCAGCACGACCTCGAGGCGCTCGACGAGGCGGTCGTCGTCTACCGCGAGCTGCTCGACACCGAGCCGGGCCACGAGGAGGCGCTTTCGGAGCTCGAACAGATCCACCGCCAGCGCGAGGAGTGGCAGGACCTGTACGACGTCCTCCAGCGGCGGGTCGACGCCACGATGGATCCGGAGATCCAGGCGGCCTGTTACACGGAGATGGCGCGGCTGGCCGAGGAGCGACTCGACCGGCCGTTCGATGCGGTCGACCTGTGGAATTCGGTGCTCGACCTCGAGCCCGACGACCGGACGGCACTCGAGGCGCTCGAGGACCTGTACATCGATCAGGAGCGCTGGGAGGACCTCGTCGAGATTCTCGACCGCGAGGTCGAGCTCGCCGACGATCCGGAGGAACGCGCGGAGCTGAACCGGCTGCTGGGGACCGTCTGGGGGGAGAAACTCGGCAACGACGGACCCGCGCTGGAGGCCTGGCGCGAGGTGTTGGACGTCGATCCGCACGACCTCGAGGCGC
>JBDGRG010000068.1:12642-29674 GCA_042218355.1 Bradymonadaceae bacterium | reverse complement strand
GAGACCAGAGACGGGTGTGCTATCAGAGTACGACCTCGAGGCGCTGCGGGCGGCCCGCGCGATCTACGACCGCCAGGGCAACTACGAGGAGCTGGAGAGCATCCTCGAACGGCTCGTTGAACACCCCGAGGTCGACGAGGAACTCGCCATCTGGGAGGAGCTGGCGGAAATCCGCGGCGAGATGCTGCACGAACCCGACCGTGCGATCGAGGCCTGGGAGGAAGTTCTGGAGCGCGCCCCGGGCGACGAGCGGGCGCTGGACGAGCTCGAACAGCTCTATTTCCAGGAGGGCCGCTGGGAGGGGGCGGTCGAGGCGCTGGTCGAGCAGGCCGAACTGGCCGACGACGAGCGGGATCAGGTCGAGATGTACTCCCGTGCGGCGGAGATCGCCGAGGAGAAACTCGAGGATCGCGACCGTGCAGCCGATCTCTACCAGCAGGTGCTCGAGGCCGACCCGAGCGACATCCAGGCCGGCCGCGCGCTCGAGCGGATCTATCGTTCGCGCGAGGCCGACGAGGCGAAGACCGCGCTGGTCGAGCTGTACATCGACCGGGCGGAGGTCTTCTCGGACCGTCCGCAGGACCGTCTCGAGGCGCTGCGCTCGGCGGCCGGGGTCTTCGAGAACGAACTCGATCAGCCCGACAGTGCGCTCGTCGCGCTGGTTTCGGCGTTCGGTCCCGAGACGGCGGACGACGAGGCGCTGCGAATGGACATCGAACGGCTCGCGGGCGAGACCGGCCTGTGGGAGGAGGCGGTCGAGGCCTGGGAGGAGACGGTCCGCGAGCTGGGGGAGACGCCGCTGGCGGCGGATCTGCGCGAGGAACTCGGCGGGTGGGTCGCCGAGGAACTCGACCGGCCCGACGATGCGATCTATCACTACCGGCGGGCGCTGGACATCGATCCCGACCGAGACGAGCTGCTCGAGAAGCTCGAGGACCTGCTCCGCGAGCTGGAGTCGTGGCCCGAGCTGGCGAACGTCGTCGAGGAGCGCATCGAGTTGACCGCCGACCCGGACGAGGAGATCGACCTGTGGCGGACACTCGGGGAGATCTACGAGCTGCGCCTCGACGAGCCGGAGGAGGCGCTCGATGCGTACCGGCAGATTCTGGAGGTCGATCCATCCGACCTGCTGGCACTGGAGCGGCTCGAGCGCATCTACGAATCGGAGGAGCGCTGGGAGGATCTGATCCGCGTCCTCGAGCAGAAGGTCGACGCGACGTACGACCCGGACGAGGTCGTCGACATCAACGCTCGCATCGCCGAGGTCTACGAGGAGGAGCTCGACCAGTTCGACCGTGCGGTCGAGGCCTGGGAGGACCTGCTCGACGTCGACCAGGACCTCCCGATGGACCGGCTGGTGCTCGACGTCGATCCGGAGAACGAACGGGCGCTGGAGTCGCTCGAGGAGCTGTATCTCGAGTCCGAACAGTGGGACCGGCTGCTGGACGTCTGTCAGCGCCAGCTGTCGGCGACCCACGATCCGGAGGAACAGGAGGAGATCCACGGCAAGATCGCCTCGGTCTACGAGGACCGACTGGGGGAGATCGAGCGGGCGATCGACGCCTACGACGAGATTCTGGTCGTCGATCCGGAGAGTGAGTTCGCCCTGCGCAACCTCGAGCGGCTGTACGACCGGGTCGACGCCCCGTTCGACCTGGTCGACACGCTCCAGCAGCACGTCGAGGTGACCGACGACCCGGATCGGAAGGTCGAATTGCTCAATCGGGTCGCCGAGGTCCAGCGCGAGGAGATCGACGATCCCTACGCGGCGATCGAGGCGCTGGAGGAGTCGCTGTCGATCGACGGTGACCAGCCCGCCTCGCTGCTGGCGCTCGCCGAGCTACACGAGCAGACGAACAACTGGGAGCGGGCGGTCGAGGCCTACGAGGAATTGCTCGACCGACTCGACGAGCCCGACGATCGACTCGACGTCCACTGTGCGGTCGGCGAGGTGCTCGACGAGCAACTGCGCGACGAGAAGCGCGCCGAGGAGCACTTCACCGAGGCGCTCGACATCGACCCGGGGTACGAACCGGCGCGGCAGGCGCTGGAGGAGCTGTACGAGCGCCAGACCAACTGGGAGGGACTGGTCGATCTGTACCTCGACGCCTCCGAGCGGACCGACGATCTCGGGGAGAAAGCGACGTTCCTGGCGCGGATCGGCGATGTCTACGAGCAGGAGCTGGACGACCGACAGGCGGCGCTGGACTACTACGAGCGGGCACTGGAGGAGGACCCGACGGTCGTCGACGCCGCCGAGCCGCTGGCCGAGCTGTACATCGACGAGGATCAGATCGAGCGGGCGGTCCCGCTGCTCGACCGGGTCATCGACGAGTACGAAGAGGCCGGCGACCTGGACGAGCGCGAGCTGACCGACCGCCACGTCGGGCTGGCGGGGCTGTACGAGGAGATCGCCCACTTTGAGCAGGCGCTCGAACACTTCGAGCGGGCGCTCGACCTCGACCCGGAGAACGTCGACGTCCTCCTGGGGCTGGGCCGCGTGCTGTACGAACTGGGTGATTTCGAGGCCGCTGCCGAGTGCTACGACGCGCTGGAACAGGATTTTGCCGCGGCGCTGGAGACCGAGGAGCTGCTCGACCTGTACGCTCGCTCGGGCCACACCCACGAGGAACTGGGCGAACCCGACGTCGCGCTCGACTACTACGAGCGAGCGCTGGAGCTGGACGGCTACAACAAGCCGAGCCTCGAGGCGCTGGTCGACCTGCACGAGGAGCTGGGGAACTGGGAAGAAGTCGTCGAGTACAATCGCCGGCTGATCGAGGTCGAGGAGGACAACGAGATCCGGTTCGCCAAGTTGACGCGGAACGGGGAGATCTTCCGGGAGGAAATCGGGGACCTCGACCGAGCGGTCGAGGCGTACAGCGACGCGCTGGACCTGCGTCCCTCCAGTGTCGCCGTGCTCCGCGAGCTGCTCCAGATCTACCGGAGCACCGACCAGTGGCACGCGGCGGTCGACATTCTCGACCGGTTGATCGAACAGCAGGACGATCCCGAGCGGGAGGCCTACTTCTGCTACACCACCGGTGTCCTCTACCGCGACAAGATCGGGGATGGGGACACGGCGATCGAGTACTTCGATCGGGCGCTGGACGCGAACCTCCAGAAGCTCGAGGCCTTCGAGGCGATCGACCGCCTGCTGACCGATCGGAAGGACTGGAAGGAACTCGAGCGCGCCTATCGGCGGATGCTCCACCGAGTTCGGGAGCACGAGGGCGAGGTTCCGGACGAGATCAAATTCAAGCTGTGGGAGGGGCTGGGCGAGATCTATCGCAGTCGACTGGGCCATCCGAAGAGTGCGATCAAGGCCTTCGAGACGGCCGCGGAGTTGCGCCCGGAGAGCGAAAAGATCCGCCTGATCCTGGCCGATCTCCACGAACAGGTCGGCGAGGATACGGAGGGCCGGATCGAGCAACACCGCAAGCTGCTCGAGAACGATCCCTACCGGATCGAGAGCTACGAGGCGCTGTTCGACGCCTATTACGACCAGGGCGCCTACGACCGGGCCTGGTGCTTCGCCGGAGCGCTGACGTACCTGGAGAAGGCGAACGACCGGCAGCGGGAGTTCTACGACCGCTACCTCGAGGGAGGGCTCGACCGTGCCGATCGAACGATGGGCGAGGATGCCTTCGACAAGCTGTACTACCCGGACCAGGATCGCCGGATCAACGCGATCATGAGCGTCCTCAACCAGGGGCTCCGGGACCTGTACGCCGACGACATCCGCCGGGACTGGGGCTTCGAGCCGGAGACCGACCAGATGGATCTCAGTTCCGGGACCCTGTTCGCCAACCTCTACCAGTACGTCGCCGAGACGGTCGACATCGTTCCGGTCCCGAAGGTGTACGCCAAGCGCGATCAGGCGCTGGGACTGAGGAATGCGAATGTCCAGCCGCCGAGCATCGTCGCCGGTGCCGACGTCGTGCAGACGCGGAACGAGCGGGAGCTGACGTTCCGGCTGGGCAAGCTACTCGGGGCGATGCGTCGAGAGCACTACCTGGCATCGATCGGCTGGCCGACCGAGTTCCTCAAGATGATGTTCATGGCCGGCATGCACGTGACGAATCCGGATCTGGGTATCGGCGAGCAGCTCGGCGATCAGGGCCAGACGATCGCCTCGGAGATCGTGAACATGCCCTCGCAGATGCAGATGGAGCTGCGCAAGCACATGACGGAGTACCTCAAGCGGGGTGAGAACCCGAATCTGACGGTCTGGAAGAAGCACGTCGAACACACCACCAACCGTCTCGGCCTGCTGCTCTGCGGCGATCTGCGCCGCGCAGCGGCCGTCGTCAAGAACGATCAGAGCCCGATCAGCAAGGCGACGGTCAAGGAGAAGGTCCGCGAGTTGCTGCTCTTCTCGATCAGCGACGAATACCACGTGCTGCGCCGGCGTCTGGGGCTGTCGATCGAGGAGTAGTGATGCTGACCATCTGCCCCACGCCGATCGGGAATCTCGACGACGTGACGCCCCGTCAGCGCGAGGCGCTCCGGACCGCGGACGTCGTCGCCTGTGAGGATACGCGGCGGACGGGCAAGCTGTACGAGCGTCTGGGCATGCCGCGCGAAGACGGCGAACCGCGGCTGGTCTCTTACCGGGACGAGAACGAGTTGGAGGCGGCCGAGCGGCTCGGGCCGGCGCTGGAGGCCGGCTTGCGGGTGGTGCTCGTCTCCGACGCCGGCACGCCCGGGCTGTCCGATCCGGGTTACCGATTGGTCCGGATCGCCCACGAGGTGGGCGCCTCGATCGAATCGCTGCCCGGTCCCTTCGCTGCGGCGGTCGCCCTCGTCGCCTCGGGCCTGCCCACCGACTCCTTCCAGTTTCTCGGGTTTCTCCCCTCGGACGACCGACGGGGTCGCCTGCGCCGGGCCGACGAGCGCGGGTTGACCGCGGTGGTGTACGAATCGCCGCACCGACTCGTCGACCTGTTGGACGTCATCGAAGACGTCTGCGGCGCCGACCGCACGGTCTGTGTCGCCCGCGAGATGACGAAGATGCACGAGGAGTATCGGCGCGGTTCGGTGACCGACGTGCGCGCCGAGTTCGTGGCGGAGGAGGGCGAACCGAAGGGGGAATGCTGCGTGGTGGTCGACGCAGCCGCCGACACCGGCGCGGGCGCGTCGGAGGCGGAGATCGACGAGAAGATCCGCGAGCTACTCGATCGCGGACTCACGCCCCGGAGCATCCGGGAGATCCTCCCCGAGTTGTTCGATGTCTCGCGGTCGTCGGTCTACGACCGGATCGAATCGGTACGAGAAGGCGGGGAGCAGGCGGAGGATTGAGTCGCGTCGTGATGTTCGGGCGCGCCGATCGTGAGATGCTGAGTCGCTGAGATGCTAAGATGCTCGGTCCGGTGAGATGCTGAGCCGCTGGGCTGCTGGGCCGTCGAGCCGGCGATCTGCCGAGCCGTTAAGCCGTTGAGCTGTTGAGCCTACGACCGGACGACCGCACGATCGCACCACCACATAATCGCGAAATCACACCACCACACAACCGCACGACCGGGGAATCGAGACGGTGTTCTCGCTCCCACCGTGTCTCACGCCCCCGGTTTCGTCCTCTGAGCTCTCTGAGCCCTCTGCGGTTCGCTCATCCCAGGGCTCACTGCGGTTAAAACTGGACCGCGGCGTTGAGGAGGAAGCGCCAGGTGTTGAAGCCGCTGACCTCGAACCCGCCCCCTGAGGAATCGTACGTCGAGTTGTAGGCGGGATTCCGCTCGATCTTGGCGTCCTTGCCGGTCAGGTCGACCTTGTCGTCGTTGGATTTTTTTTCGCGGTTGTCGTCGACGTCGTTGCCCGTCCGGGCGTTCGTCAGCAGGTGTTGCTGCTGGTGGCGGAGTTCGACGATCGCCTTGATCTGGAAGTACTCCGACGGCTGGGCGTGGAACCCGAGCCGGCCGGTGAAGGTCGCGTAGCTCTCGACCGTCATGATGCCGTTCGTCTCGAACGAATCACCGTTCGAGCCCGGCTCGAGGTTCGTGAGGTTGTACTTGGGCGTGGGTTTGATGTTCGCGGGGCGCTGAGCGATCCACGAACAGCCGACGCCGTCGGGGTTCTGGAGCTTGCCGTTTCGGTATTTCGGCAGGATGTCTTCGGTCGTCATGCCGTTGCAGTCGCTGTTGACCATGTGCTCGTACAGCGGCGTGTAGTCCCGCCCCTCGCTCGTGTACCCGAAGACGAAGCGCGTATCGATGACGTACTTCTCGTGCGTCTCTTCGTTCTCGTACGGGATGAATTCGGTGCCGACGGTGAAGTGCCCCTTGTGTGGCGGAAAGGTCACCGATTGGCCGGTATTGGCCGTGTCGACCTCCTTCAGTTCCTTGATCGGGGAGTTTCTCGCGGCGATCGACAGTTGATAGTCGAGGCCGAAGTAGGGGTCGATCCAGTTGAACTGTTTCGAGCTGCGGATGTCCCACCGCAGTTTGTGCATCCCTTCGCCGACGGCCGAGTTCTCGGCCTGACGGATCTTCGCGATCGGCATGACGTAGTCGAACCCGAACATCAGCGTCGCCTTGGTGTCGTTGCGCTGATCGTTGTAGGGGGCCCATCGGAGGCCCAGCGAGGGGTCGCCGAAACCCGAGCGGGTGTACTGGTTGTCGGTGAACGAGCCCGACAGGTCGAAGAACCGGTGTTGTTCGAATCGGTTCAGACGAGCCTTCTTCTGCGCGCGACTCTGGCCCTGGAAGTGTTTTCGGGCGTTTCTCCGGATCGTCTGATCGGTCGGATCGATCGAGGAGTTGGACGCGTCGACGCGGTTGGAGGGATCCGACGCCTCGTTGGCGTATTTCATCGCGTAGTTGCTGGTCAGCACGTACGGGGCGTTCAGCCGCAGTTCGAGGTCCTTGAACATCCCGATGCGCAGCGTGACGTCGAGCGTCGCCTCCTGGTGGCGATACAGTGCCTCCTTGTTGGTGACGATGCTCGTCTCGCTGCACCGGTCCGACCCCTCGACGCGCCCGCTCCCGTCGCCGCTGCCCTCGGGGTTACACGGGGCCTCTCGGTTGATCGTCGCCTTGGTGGTTTTGAACTCGAAGCCCGTCTCGAGGTTGAAATCGAACGGGTCGTAGGTCTCTTCGGAGTAGTCCCCCTTGTCGTCGGCGGCGTCGAGCACGTCGGTGAACTCGGCCGCTCGCGCATCCGCTGCGAGCAGCAGCGCGGCGACCCCGATCCCGCACGCGACGAGTTGCGACGCCGAGTCGTAGGCTCTCATGGGAACTCCCGGATCGGAACGGTTCGGTGCGCACGGTGCGTGCGGCCGCCGTCGGCGGTGCTGGTGCCGAGGGCGAGCCGGGCGCGCACCGCGGGCTGGAGCGCGACCGGCGCCAGCACCGGCGCCCGGTCGACGACTGCCCGGTTGCGACCCGAAAAGGATCGACGATCCTCGTAGCAATCCCCCCGGATCGTGTCAAGTTTTCGTCGTCCCGTCGCCACGGTGTTCGGGGGGACGAGCCGGGTGTCGCACCGGGGCCGAACCGCCCCTTGAAATCGACGATCGTTCGTGTAACACAGCAAATCAGTCGATCGTTTTTCGATCATGAGACGACCGCCAGGGACTGGCTGCCGATGTCCAGCGACACGGACCGTTCATCCGCGACGACGCCGGGCGACTTGATCCGAGAGGCGCGCAAGCGACAGGACCTGTCGCTGTCGGACGTGGCGGCGGTGACGCGCATCTCGACGACTCGTCTGCGCCACCTCGAAGCCGACCGCTGGGAGGAGTACTCGGCGGATCTCTTCATTCGGGGGCATCTGCGGAGCGTCGCTCGGGAGGTCGGGCTCGACCCCGAGGTCGTCCTCAAGAGTTTCGAGCGACACGGGGGGGAACGAGCGGCCGGGCACCAGCGGGACCGAGAGGGGGGCGAGGGCGAAGAGGATCGATCCGGGAAGGCGTATCCGACTCCCGGGAGCTGGGACCTCGACTGGGCGGGATCGATCGACGATCTGGCCCCGGCGCATCTGGCCGCCGCCGGCCTGGTCTTGACGGTGCTGGTGGTCGCGTTCGGATTGCTCAGCGGCCATCCGGCGACGGCCGAAAAGACCCACCAATTCGACGAGGCGGAGAGTGCGTCGGGCGAGCAGCGACGACTCGAGGCGAAGAGCGACCGCAGTCAGTGGTTGCTCGAGGCGCCGGCGGACGCGTCGTCGACGTCCGAGAACGAACGACCGGGGACGGGGGACGAATAGGGCGGCGGTCAGTGGTGGAGGTCGTTGAAGCGGCGGGCCAGCGAGCGAGCTTCGACGATGTTGTCCTCGATCGCGCAGTAGGTCCAGCCGCCGTATCGGCCGATCGAGTGGACGCCCCGAAGCGCGAGCCGATCGCTTAGCTCGTCGTAGGCCTGCTCCGAATCCTGGGTGATGTGGACGTAGGCGGGGTCGAGTGTGACGGTGTGATCGGCGACCAGCCGATGGTCGTCGACCAGACCGGGACTGCGCAGGTCTTCGAGCACCGTGTCGCGCGCGGCGTCGACGTCGGGCTCGGCGTCGGAGGGGAGGCCGATCTCGACGTAGAGACTCATTCGGTCGGTGTCGAGGATGTTGTCGTAGAACCCCACCCGATAGAAGCTGTAATCGCGCTCGGGAAAGTAGATCCAGTGGATCCCCTCGGGGCCCTTCCGGTCGAATCCGAGGTTGAAGACCAGCACCTTGTTGTACGAGAAGACCTCCGGGTCGTGGTCCAGATCGACCATGCCCATCAGGTCGTCGAAGGGGGCCGAGGAGACCAGGTACTCGAACTCGATCGTCCGTCCCTGGGACGTCTGCGCGACCTTCTCCTCGAGGTCGACGTCGACGAGCGCTTCGTCCAGCGCGATCGAGGAGTCGGGCACCTCGCTGGCCAGCGCGTCGATGTACATGATCGCGCCGTGCCGAGGGTAGGTGAACGTCGCGTTGTAAGAGTCGTCCTCGGACCGTTTCATGTTCCGGACGATGTCCTCGAGGTCCGCGTGGGGGAAGAATCGCCCCATCGCGTCGCGATCGAGCTCCTCGAGGTCGCAGGCGTAGAGCTTCTCGTTGTACGGCACGAGGAACTTCTCGGCGATGCTGCGGCCGAACTTCTCGTACAGCATCCCCTCGAAACTCTCCGGGTCGCGATCCTCGGCGGTCTCCTCGCGGAAGTAGACGTCGTACAGACAGTCGACGAATTCGTCCTTGGGAAGCTGGTGGATGTTCTTCTGGAAGGGGAAGTCGACCAGGTCGTCGCCGTAGAGGATCTTGGCGTTCTTCTCGACGGTGACGATCTCGCCGTCGGGCATCCGGTCGCGGAGATACTGCTCGATCTCGGGATGCTGGAAGTGGAAAAAATGCCCCGAGAAGTCCCACACGAAGCCCTCTCGCTCGATGGTCTTGCACCATCCACCGATCTCGGGTTCGCGCTCCAGGATCAGGTAGTCCTCGGAGTCGACGAAGTTGGCGAACGAGAGACCGGTGACACCGGCGCCGACGATGAGATAGGTCGTCTCGTGCATCGGAGGACCCCGTCGTCGAGTCGGAGCGGGCGAGGGACCCGAGTGAGTAGCGAAATGGGGGGGCGGTTGCAAGTTGGCACGTCCGTGGGGGGAGGTCGTTCGAGGGGGGATGTTGCGGACCGCCAGCCGTGATGTATGTACGCGTCGGTCGCTGAGCGCCAGCCTCGAGACTCCGTGCGTCGTCGTTCGGAGCGCCGGTCGCGGTCGAGCCGACCGGAGAGGCGCGCGGGCGACCGGCCCCGCTCGTCCGCCTGGCCGACGGTTCTGATTTCGTCCCTCTGCGTCGGGATGCGAGAGATGCTCGATCAGCCACTGTTCAGACGTGCCGTCGCGGTCGTCCCGATGGTTGCGATGCTCCTCGGTACGGGATGCGGGGCGTCCCGAGATCAGCCGGGCGACTGTCGCTCGGACGAGTTCTACAACGAGTCGACCAGGCGATGCATCAGCTGTCCGGTGGTGACGCCGCCGACCTGTCGGTCGGGATGCGGTTATCGCATCACCACCGACGGCCGGGGGTGTCCGAAAGCCGTCTGCCGGGACACCTGTGACGCGTGTCCCGAGGGAGAACGGTACTCCGAGGACCGGGGCATGTGTGTCTCGTGTCCCGAGCCGCCCGATTGCGGCGCTCTGAGCTGTGAGGGCGAACTCGTCGTCGAACCGTCGACGGTCGGGGTGTGCCCGGATTACGCCTGCGGCGAGTGCACGGCGCCGTACCGAGGGTGCGCGTCGGACGAGCAGGGCACGTGTATCGACCGTTGAGAGCTCGTGCGAGACGGGAGCCCGAGCGTGACCGAAACCGACTCCGAGAGGGGGCGAGCGTTTGCGTTTGCCGACGACGAGGTCGCTGCAATCCGTGAATCGCTCGTCGCGTGGTACCGCGAACACCGCCGCACACTGCCCTGGCGGGGCATCGACGACCCGTACGGGATCTGGGTCGCCGAGGTGATGCTCCAACAGACTCAGGTGGCGACGGTCGTCGATTACTACCGGCGCTGGATGGAGGTGTTCCCGACGGTCGAGGCGGTCGCCGGGGCGGACATCGACGACGTCCTCGAACTTTGGGAGGGGCTGGGGTTCTACCGCCGCGCCCGCTTTCTGCATCGTTCCGCCCGCCGAGTGGTCGAGGAGTACGGTGGGGAGCTCCCCGACGAACGCGACGAACTCGAGGAATTGCCCGGCATCGGCCCGTATACCGCCGGAGCGGTCGCGTCGATTGCGTTCGATCGGCCGACCCCGCTGGTCGACGGAAACGTCTCGCGCGTCCTCTCGAGGCTTCGAGCGATTCCCGGCGATCCCCAGTCGACGGAAAACGAGAAGATCTACTGGCGGCTGGCCGAACGGCTCGTCGATCCCGACGACCCCGGCGATTTCAACCAGGCGCTGATGGAGCTGGGAGCGACGGTCTGCACGCCGGAGAGTCCCAGCTGCCTGCTCTGTCCAGTCCGCGACCATTGTCGGGCGTTCGAAGAGGGCCAGCCCGAGGCGTATCCCGATGCCTCCGACCGGGGGTCGCGCCGCCAGATGGACGTCGCGACCGCCGTTCCCGTGCGGCGTCGGTCGGGCGACCGGGGCCGCGGCGGTATCGAGTACCGCGGCGGTCGGGCGAACGCGAGTTCTTCGTCGTCAAACGCCCGCCCGATGGACTGCTCGCCGGACTCTGGGAGTTCCCCTCCGTCGAGTTGTCCGACGGCGCCGCCCCGGACGAGGCGATCGACGGTTTCCTGGGCGGGCAGGTCGGATGGGACGACCGGGCGTGGGAGGCCCGGCGACTCGAGTCGTTCACGCATCTGTTCTCGCACATCGAGATGTCGATCGAACCGTACGTGCATCTGCACGGCGCGGACGGATCGGCCGACGGGGGAGCGCTCGAGCGGCCGGCTCGCTGGGTCGCCGGCGGAGAACTCGACGAGGTACCGATGTCGGCGGCGATGCGGCGGGTCGAGCGCTCGGCGCGCGACGCCCTCGACGGCTGAACGCGCACGGCGGCCGCCGCGCCAGGGTGCATTCGCGAGTGAACGGTCGGGGCGGTTCGGGGGAGGGCTCTCAGATCCCGCTCCCGCTGCCGTCCATGATCGGAGAGAGGGGCCTCCCGTCGAGTATTCGGTACCCCTGGGTCGTGTCGCACTCGCCGGGATACACGTTGTGTCGGCTTGCCGAAGACGATACGGTATCGATATCTGGGGACGGTCGAAGGCGTGGAAATATATCAGCTGGGGCGAAGACGAGACGCAGCGCCTTCTGGCTGGGGGCGAGACGGTGCGTCGGCTCGTTGTTCGACATCGGGTGTGTTCGCCGATCCGGGACGGTGCAACCCGCGGAGGCGTTTTTCGCGTGGAGGGTGTTGACGTTGCGAACTGACGAAGAGTCCGAGACGGCGGACGAGACCGAGGAGTCGTCGCCTCGCGACGAGACGTCCGACTCGGATCTGGTCCTGTCGCTGAGCGTCGCCAGCGGGCCGGATGCGGGGATGAGCCTGTCGTTCAGGCAGGACCGGGTTACCGTCGGGCGCTCGCCGGAGAACGATTTCGTCCTCAGCGACGGCTTCGTCTCGAGCGACCACGGGGAGTTCGTCCTCGAGGACGACGGGTACGTCTACCGCGATCTCGAGAGCCGGCACGGGTCGTTGATCGTCATGGGGGATGTCTCGGAACGGCTCCACGGAGACGGTCCCCTCGAGTCCGACGCCGTCGGCGACGGGTGCGAGGTCCAGGTCGGTTGTTCGCTGCTCGAGGTCGAGTTGGCCAGCGCGGACGACTCCGAGACCGACGTCGAGTGGTCGGATACTTCGCAGTCGCTGTCGGGTCGGGAGTTCGATTCGACGTCGACCGACGTCGACAGCCGCGACAAGGTGATCACGCAGGCGCTGCGGCCGGTTCAGTCCCTGGATCGGCGGTTCGACACCGACAGCGAGCGGCTGGCCATCCTCTTCCGACTGGCCGGCGAATTGAACGGACTGACTGAACTGGACGAGATCCTCGATCTCGTCGTCGAGGCGACGTTCGACGCCTTCCCCAACGCCAATTTCTTCGCGATTACCCTCGCCTCGACCCCCGAGGAGGTCGATCAGCAGGAGCCCTTCTTCACACGGGTGCGAGGGGACGTCCCGGGCGACGACCTCGAGGGCGAGCCGATCCTGAGCACCAGTATCCTGGAGCACGTCGTCGAGAGCGAGGAGAGCGTGCTCTTCCTGAAGAATTCGGTCGGGGCCGAGGTGACCGAGTCGATTCTCAAAGCGGGCATCACCTCGTGTCTGTGTGCGCCCCTGGCGGGTCAGGAGAAGCTCCTCGGGGTGATGGAGGTCGACACGCGGGGCCAGGGTGGGGTCTTCTCGCGTCGCGATCTGGACCTGTTCAGTGTCCTCGCCTCGAACACCGCCTTCGCCATCGAGCGGGCGCAGCTGTCGAGCAACATCGTCGAGATGTTCAACAGCTTCGTCGCGGCGAGCGTGGATGCGATCGAGGCGCGGGATCCGGCGACGGCCGGTCACAGCGAGCGCGTGACCTCGTATACGCTCGACCTCGCCCGGGCGGTCAACGCGACGGACAGCGGGGCGTTCGCCAACGTCACACTGGGCGACTCCGAGCTGAAGGAGCTGCGCTACGCGACGCTGCTGCACGACTTCGGGAAGATCGCGGTCGACGAGGCCGTCCTTCAGAAGGGGAGTCGGCTGGAGCCGACCGAGGTCGATCTGATCGCCGAACGCATGGAGTCGATCGCGGGGTTGGACTACCGCCGACGGGTGCAGGAGGCGACCGAGGAGGGCGATCTCTCGGCCGAGACGTTCGACCAGATCGACCGCGAACACCGGCAGTTCGCCGCCGATCTGCGGGAGGCGGTCGAGAAGATCCGCAGTCTCTCCGAGGCGCGGTCGCTGACCGACGAACAGATCGAATGGGTCGAGGAGTTCGGGGCCCGCACCTATCGCGATGCGGAGGGCGAGGAACGGCCGTACCTGACCGACTCCGAGGTCGAGTCACTGACCATCCAGTACGGGACGCTCGACAACGAGGAGTGGAAGCTGATCAAGAGTCATCCCCGTCACAGCGAAGAAATTCTCGAACGGATCGCCTGGAGCGACGAACTCGAACGAATCCCGCAGCTGGCGGGGGCCCATCACGAGAAGCTCGACGGATCGGGATACCCCAAGGGGCGGACGGGGGATAGCATCCCGATTCAGGTCCGCATCATGACGATCGCGGACATCTTCGATGCGCTGACGGCCAGCGATCGCCCCTATCGAGACGCCTTTTCGGTCGAGACGGCCATCGACATCCTCGAGGAGGAGGCGGCCGAGGGGAAGCTCGATGCCGACCTCGTCGAGCTGTTCGTCGAGCGGGTCCTCCCGGAGGTTCGCGATCGCGTGCCGAACTGAGGGAGGGGGCGATGACGGTGCATGCTGAACGGCGGGGCGGGAGGGAGCGTCTGGCGACCGCCTTGCTGGTGGCATTCGGGCTCGTCTGGTTCACCGGTGGCTGCCGGTCCGAGGCCTGTCAGCGAATGGTCGCCTGTTGCGGTCAGTTGAAGGGGAGGAAGGAGGTCGGACGGATCTGCTCGAAGCGAGCCGACCAGGTCCGAGACGCCGAGACCTGTCGCACGATCCTGAAGACGGTGCGCTACATGTACGAGGACCGCGGCGAGTCCCCGCCGTCGGTCTGCCTCTCCGACAACTCCCGATCCGACGACCCAGACGAGTCGTGACGAGCCCGGGGAGCCGGTCGTGCGTTGGCCGTTTCGGCGGCGGGCAAGCTCTAAACGTTTCGCCAGATTGGTTTACACCGTGTAAAGTTTACAGTGTGTAAAGTTTACACAGTGTAAAGCCATCGCGACGGGCCTGCGACAGTCTTCCACGGGGCTGAAGCCGCTGCCTGCTCGACGGTCTGCAACGATCCGGCGGCGACCGTCCGACCGCGCTCACCACCGTCATAATTCATAACTCATAACTCATAATTCATAACTCATCCGTCATCCTTCTGCCTTCATCCTTCAGAATTCTTCTACGAAAATCCGCTCCCCCGCCTCCATCCGCCCGACATCCTCCTCGACGCGACCGAAGGCGTCCGCCCCACAGAACAGCGCCAGATTGGCCGACTTCTGCTGCTCGAAGGGGTGAAACACCGGTCCGTCGCCGGTCCGCTCCAGTCGGCCGGCCAGGTACTGGCGGCGCGCGGGCGTGCTGTGGACGTCGTCGCCGAGGCGGGCCCGGATCGGGTCCGGCCCGGCGTTCGCGGGAGACACACCCTGGGCGACGGCCAGGGCCGGGCGGACGAACTGGTGGAAGCTGACGAAACAGGAGTTCGGATTCCCCGGCAATCCCAGCAGCGGGACGGGCCGCTGACGGTCGACCCCCCCGAACGCCAGCGGTTTCCCGGGTTTCGAACGGACTTTCCAGAAATCGAGTCCACCGGTCAGATCGGTGATGACGTCGCCGACGACGTCGCGATCGCCGACCGAGACGCCTCCGCAGCTGACGACGACGTCGGCCGCCTCGAGTGCACGCTCGAAGGTGTCCTCGACGGCCTCCAGCCGGTCCTCGGCGATGGGCGAGACGAGTGGTTCGCCGCCGTGTCGGCGCACGAGACTGGCCAGAAGGTGCGCGTTGCTGTCGACGATCTCGTCGTCGTCGGGGCGGCGGTCGATCGGCACGAGTTCGTCGCCGGCCGTGACGATGGCAACTCGCGGGCGTCGCCGAACGGCCACCAGCGAGCGCCCGAAACTGGCGAGGAGACCGACTTCGGCGGATCCGATCCGGTCGCCCGCTCGGATCAGCGGTTGACCCTCGGAGATGTAGGCGCCAGCCGCCCGCACCCAAGCTCCACGTCCGGGGTCGGGGGCCGTCACGCGGACGCGGCCGCCCCCGTCCAGCTCCTCGCAGTGCTCCTGCATCGCGACGGTGTCGGTGCCGTCGGGAACGGGGGCTCCCGTAAGTATGCGGACGGCCGACCCCGCCCCGACCGAGCCCTCGTACGCGTCGCCGGCGGCGGAACGACCGACCAGCTCGAGCTCGGCCGACCCATCGTCGAGATCGGACCATCGGAAGGCGTAGCCGTCGCGCGAGGAGTTGTCGAAGGGGGGGGAGTCGGCGGGAGCGTCGAAGGATTCGGCCGCGCGGCGGCCCGCCGCCTCGGATAGAAAGACCCGTTCGTTCCCGACCTCGGGAGTTGCGCGGAGGACCTGCTCGCGAGCGCGTTCGACCGACAGGAATTCGTCCATCGGATGACTGTCACTCGTTGGTCGAGGAAGCGTCGTCTCCGGCGCCACCGGTCTGCGGGCTACTTTCGTCGGAGGTCTCACCCTCTCCGGTGTCTCCGTCGACCTGGTGTTGGTCCGGCAGGGTCCCCCAGTCGGGGTTGCCGCACGGATGTTCGGCGAGTTCCTCGGGCGTCGGTCCCTCTGGATTTTCGATGTTGCCCCGATTCGCGCTGTCGTCCGACCGTTTCCCGGACTTTCCGGACGCACATCCCGACGCGGCGGCGGCGGCGAGGAACGCGGCGACGAGGAGGCCGACCCGGAGTCCGGGACGGCGAGTGGGCAGCATGTCGAACGTGCGCGCAGAGGTCGGTTGCATGGATCGTGGAGCTGTGGAGGAGGAGTGAACGCGTCCCGGTGTCGGGTGGGCTCGACGTCGTCACCCGGCGCCGCCGGCGTCGGGTGTAGAGCCGCCGTCGGGGCCCGAACCGGACGAAGAATCGCAGTTCGGCGCCGAGGTGCTTCCCCGGGCGTCGATTCCGAAGAAGGCGTTGTAGCAGTACTTCGTCGAGACGTCGCCGGGGAACTCGAAGCGGTGACTGACGACGTAGGCCGGATCCAGCAGCCACTGGCCGCGCCCGCCGCCGGTCGAAAAGCTGATCCACGCCATCGGCGTCTCTCCCACGCTGTCTGGATCGTCGCTCGCCATCGCTCGGGGAAGTCGATGATCGCTGTAGCCGGGATAGCTGGAGGGCCGTGACGCCCCGGCTTCGTTGGGTGTGTAGGAGACCGTCCCGGTGAATAGCCGGTTCGGGCCCAGCGACGTCCGGGCCGTCCAGAACGGTTCGAAGAACGGGACGAGTTCGTAGGTCAACTTTCGAGAGCCGGATTGAGTCTCCGAGCCGTCCGACCAGGTCTGTGCGCTGTCACCCGGCCGGAGGATCGCGCCGTGAGACGGGCCGGCCGAGAACTGGCCCTTGGCGTGGCCGCACTTCGAGCCGAATCCGCCGGTCCCCGCGGCGAACCAGTAGCAGGTCTCGTGGACGCCCTTTTTGACGTACATCGGATAGTGGGTGCCGTCCTCGAGCTTCCAGTCCGATGCGGGCACCTGGTCCAGCGAGGTGAACTGGACGTTGGACGTGATATTCGAGGACGTCGGGGTGAACGACCGCCAGTCGGGGCCTCCGTCGACCAGTTTGACCCCGTCGACCAGCACGAGTTTTCCGGAGTTGCGATCGACGACGAAGATCCCGCCGGCGAAGTGGTGTTCCGTCGAGGAGCTGCCGCCCGTGCTCCGTGCCGGATAGTAGAGCAGGTACGCCAGGAAGTAGTGTGTCTCGGTGCTCGTGACGTGGTAGTAGACG
>JBDGRG010000068.1:9489-12625 GCA_042218355.1 Bradymonadaceae bacterium | reverse complement strand
TCCCGGTTGTTCTTCGCGCGCCGGTCGCCGTCGAAGTCGACTGTCGTCGGAAGGTCGGCGTTGGCGTTTGGCGCCGTCGGCTCCCCGATTCCCTGGTAGACGACGGGCGCGAATTTTTCGGCCAGCCGACGATGGGCCGGAGGCTCCGAGTAGGCGGTCGAGAAACGGGCAACGACCCCGGCGTTGGTCAGCGGTTCGCCGTCCCCCCGATCCTGGATGTCGGTGCTCAGCTCGATTCGATAGGGACTCGCCGGCAGGAGCGGATTCTCAGGGGTGAGCTTCAACAGACGGTCCCGGGTGGCGTCGAGGTCGAATCGGACGTCGTCGGCGTTGGGCCCGACGATCTCGACCGAGCCGGAACCCCCCTTCGTTCCGCCGGAGACGGAGCTCCCCAGCAGCGGTTCGTCGAACAAGAGGCGGAAGTGCGCGTCGGTCGGGACGCCGTCCGCCCCGTCGAGATCGGCGCGAGCTCCCTGGGAATCGACGTATTCGATGCGGACGAGCTCGGGGCCGGCCTCGTCGTCGGTCGCATCGGGGAGGGTGTCGACCGCACGGGTGTCGGGCGTCTCCTCCGTACGTCCGTCGGAGGCGTCCTGCCTCTCGTCGGTGTCCTCGCGGCCGACGTCGGACGGGCCGTCGGAGGGTTCGCACCGGCTGTTCACGCAGACGTAGCCCTCCTCGCAGTCCCCCTCGTCGTCGCACGAGTCGGCCGGAGCCAGTTTGCAGTAGCCCTCGAGACACTGTTCACCGGCGGCGCAGTCGTCATCGGAGCTGCACGCCGGTTTGTCGGACGGCTGGCAGCCGGCGATCAGGAGCAGACCGAACAGGCCCGTCAGCGAAAGGATGGCCCCCCAGCGAGTGGTCGTACGGATCATGGCGGTCCCGGAGTTTCGATACGAGAGCGCCCGGAGGCTAACAAACTCCCCCGAACGGGACCAGTCGTCCTTGGTCACCGGTTGGCGGATCGACCGTTTTCCACGGGATTGAAACCGCCGCCCGCACTCGGTCAGTGACAACCGGCGGCGCTGAAGTATCGCCGACCGGATGGGCGATCGGCGGAATGCATCCGAACGGCGATGGCGGTGGAATCCTCTCCATCCCGTCGGCCGGCAATGGTCGTGCGGTTGCAGCTCGACCACTCCCGCTCGCCGACCACCTCCACCCATCATCATTCATCACTCATAACGCATCCCTCGTCCTTCTGCCGTTGCCCTTCCTTTGATCCCTGCGGCGGATTCGATACCACGACGCGTCCCGTGTCGTCCTCTGTGGGCTCAGGGCGTTCGCTGAATCACTTCGAGGAACCGTCTCGATGTCTACCTACGAGCTCTTCATTGCGCTCCGGCACCTGAAGAGCCGGCGCACGCGGTTCGTCTCGACGATCACCGTGATCGCGATACTGGGGGTCTTTCTCGGCGTGATGGCGCTGACCAGTGTCGTCGCCGTTACGGGCGGGTTCCAGCGCGCGTTTCAAGAGCGGGTGCTCGGCATCAACAGCCACGTCCTCGTCATCAAGTACGGTTCGGACTTCCACAACTATCGAGAGGTTCAGGACAAGCTCGAGAAGTTGAAGGGGACCAAGGGAACCAGTCCCTTCATTCTCCACGAGATGATCGCCACCAGCGACGGGAAGACGTCGGGCGTGCTCGTCAAGGGGATCGAACCGTCGACGCTCGCGAAGGTCAGCGATCTCCCCTCGTACATTCGACAGCCCGGCACGCTGGACGAACTGTCCTACGAACGCTTTCCGGCGGACGGAAAGAAGCAGACGCCGACGTTGTTGCTCGGGGATACGCTCGCCGACGAACTCGGGGTCGAGGAAGGCGACGAGATCCGAATTACCAGTCCGCTCCAGAGTATGAAGCCCGGGGACTGGAGTTCGAAGTCGGAGCAGCCGGCCAGTCAGACGTTTCGCGTCGCGGGGACCTACTCGAGCGGCTTTCACGAATACGACAGCCGGCTGGTGATGACCGACTACCGGGCGCTGCAGGATTTCTTCGAGCGCGGCGACGTCGTCACCGGCATCGACATCCGGGTCGAAAACGTCTTTCAGGTGGGGAGTGTCGTCGACCGGATTCACCGGCTTCTGCCGACCGAGGACTTCCGGATCATGGACTGGCGGGAGTTGAACCACAATCTCTTCACCAGTCTCAGACTCCAGCGCGTCGTCCTCTCGATCCTGTTCCTGTTCATCGTGCTGGTGGCCTCGTTCAACATCGTCTGTACGCTCATCATGATCGTGCTCGACAAGAAAAAGGAGATCGCGATCCTCAAGTCGATGGGGGCGACCCGCTGGGGGATCATGAAGGTGTTCATGCTGCAGGGAACGATGATCGGCGCCGTCGGCACGATCAATGGCCTGCTGGGCGGGCTCGGCGTCTGTTTCCTCATCAAGTCGATGAACTTCGGGTTGGATCCGAGCATCTACATGATCGACCACCTGCCGGTCGACATCCGACCGGGCGAGTTCGCCCTGGTGGGGGCGGTGGCGATGGTGATCAGCGTGCTCGCGACCGTGGGACCGAGTTGGTGGGCCTCGCGGCTGAGTCCCGTCGAGGGTCTGCGCTACGAGGCGTGAACGGGGAGCGTCAGGCGGCTCGGTCGCTGTAGGCCATCTCGCGGGCCAGCTCGTCGGCCGCGCGTCGGTGATCGCGGGCAGCGGAGGGGGCCGACGGCTCGAGAGCCAGTGCCAACAGTCGATGGGCCCGGTGCAGAGCTCGCGGGATGTTGTGCTCGCGGGCGAACTCCAGGCGCGACTCGAGACGGTCCGGGGGGCTCTCTTCCCGAGCGGACCGGCTGGCGCTGGCGATGTCACGGGCGAGTTCCTCGCGCCGATTGTCGCCCACGACGGCGGCCTTTTCGGCCAGTTGGTCGGCGATCGACTGTGCTTCCTCCAGATCGTCGGTCAGCGCCGCCAGTCGCGCCTGTTCGAGCGAATATTCGAGGGAGACGGCGGTCCGGGCGGTTCGGTGGGCGTCGATCTCGTCGTCGGCGAGCAGGGCGGCGGCCTCGTCCGCGCGACCTCGCCCCTCGAGGATGGCCGCGACGGCCAGGGTGGCTCGACAGCCGATCTCCGGTCGTTCGCTCTCGCGGGCGAGTCGATCCGCCCAGCGATCGCCCTCGGCATCGGAGCGGT
>JBDGRG010000068.1:8848-9479 GCA_042218355.1 Bradymonadaceae bacterium | reverse complement strand
GTCGATTCAGAGCGGCTGCGTGGGTCGACGCGCGGTCCGGCATCCCGCGTGCGGTATAGACTCGGGCGGCCTGGAGATGCAGCCGTCCCGCGACTTCCAGATCCGGGCGCGGCGGACGTTCGGCGAGCGTCAGTGCGGCCTCGAGTTCGGACTGGGCGCGCGGGAAGTCGCCGAAGTGCGCAAACCATTCGCTTCGCGCCAGCCGTGCGCGCCGGAGGAGAGCCGTCGCTTCGAGCGTGTCGGCGAGTGTCGCGGCCCGCTCGAGGTGGGACTGTGCGCGATGCAGGTCGTCTCGTTCGAGATGCAGGCGGCCCAGCAACAGTTGACTGCGGGCGTAGGCTCGGCGCTGCCGGGTGCGCTCGGTGAGCGACGAGATCGGCTCGAGGCTGGCCCGAGCCTCGTCGAATCGAGAGAGCGTCAGGGCGAGTTCGGCGCGGTCCAGCAGCTGATCGGTACGGTGCGAGGGAGCGCCGAGTTCGCCGCGGGCGATCAGACGGGCGACGTGGTCGTAGAACCCGAGCGCGTCGTACAGCCAGTCGTTCTCCTCGAGCCAGTCGCTGTAGGTGGCCGACAGCCGGGCGAGACGACGCCGGTCACCGGCGGCTGCAGCCAGTCGCACGATGGCGGGATC
>JBDGRG010000068.1:0-8838 GCA_042218355.1 Bradymonadaceae bacterium | reverse complement strand
GACGTGAAGGCCCTGGAGGCTGACATCGCCTACGGCGGGATCGAGCAGCGTGGGTCCGTCGGTCGGGCGGCGGTCGGCGAACAGCCCGGCGAGGGCGCGCGCGACGGATTCGACCCGATCGGGATCGAAGTGACGCCGGCTCCAGAGGCTTCCCTCCGCGAAATCCGCCATCATCACCCCGGGTCGGGGGGAACGCACCAGTTTCGCCTCCATCAGTTCGTCGGACGCGGTCTGAATGCGATCGCTGTCGGCGCCGAGGACGGCGGCGGCCTCGTCGATCGGAAGCGGCCGCTCGGCGAGCGCGAGGACCAGGAGCAGATCTTCGGCCGTCGCCGAGAGATCCTCCGGTAACTCGGGGGCCAGCGTCCCGTCCTCGGAGCTGACCCGCATCGGTTTGAGTGCGTCGGGCGACCCGACGTCGAACGTCTCGCGCATCCGTTCGTCGGCGTGCGTGGCCAGGATCATCAGCACGGGGAGCCGATCGATCTCGGCGACCAGTTCGCGCAAGACGTCGATCGATTCGGGATCGAGCCGTTCGACGCCGTCGATGACGATTCCCACTGGTCCCTCGCCCGCGCGTCCGGCGAGTTCGTCGATCAGTGTCTCCGTCAGGTCGGACACCCGACGGGCATTGTCGCCGGACGGAGCAGGGCGGGGAAGCCCCCAGAGTTCGCGCAGAAGGTCACGTGCGGACTGCGAGGTTCCGCGATGAGCGAGGGTGGTCAGGGCCGCCTCGTGCCGGTCGCTGCGGTCCGCGCTCCCTCCGGCCGACGTCAACAACAGGTCGGCGACCGCCCCGAAGGGTCGAAATTCGTCGTCGGCGTTGGTCTGGACGTCGAAGACGCGAGCCTCCTGGCGCAGTCCGAGCACCTCGACCAGTCGGTCCGGCAGGTATTCGGGCCCCCGCCCGAATTGACCGGAGAGCAGCACCACTCGACCCTCCCCCGCCCGGGCCGAGGCGTACGCGTTCTCGAGTCCGCCCGGGAGTTCGGGGTCGCCGTCGACCGGCAAGTCGATCTCACTGAGGTCGAGTTCGGCCGTCGGATCGCCCCCGCCCTGAGACTCCGCGGCCTCCTTGAGGTCGGTGATGTCCCGGGAGAGCGTCGCCGAGGACTTGTCGTAGAAGTCGCTGACTTCCGAGGCGGTCAACTCTTCGACGCCCGCCTCGCTTCCCTCTCGCTGGTCGGCGACTGCCTGCTCGTTCTGGCGGAGTTCGTCCATCAACGCCGACAGAGCCCGATTGTCCGCCCGCAGATCGTTCTCGTAGAGATATCCGATCAGCTCCTCGTAGACTGTGCTGGCCCGGGCGATCCGGGCGTCCGGTCGGGGGTGGAGCATCCCCTCGACCGTGTTGCGGACCTTCTGGGGAATGTCGACGGTCTCCGAGATCGGCGGATACTCGGCATGAGCGGCGGCGCGACGGAGCGGCGCGTCACTCAGCTCGAAGGGGTGTTCGCCGGCGAGCATCTCGTAGATGATAAGCCCGAGCGAGTAGATGTCGCTCTTCTGGGTGTACTCCTCGCCGCGCGCCCACTCCGGAGCGGCGTACTCGAATTTTCGGAACGGGGCCGGATGGTCGTCCGTCGGGAGCGTCTCCAGCGCCCCCGCGATCCCGAAATCGGTGACGTTGACCTCACCGTCGTACGAGATCAGGACGTTCGTCGGTCGGAGGTCGCGGTGGACCAGATCGAGGCTGTTGAAGTTGAAGTCTTTCTGTTGGTGGGCATAGTCGAGCGCCTGGGCGATCTCGCTGGCGATGTAGATCGACAGATCGCCCGGCCAGTCCCGATCCACGGCGTCGGCGACCTCGAGTGCGTATCCCAGGTCCAGGCCGTTGACGTACTCGCTGGCGATGTAGAAGGTCCCCTCGCTCTCCTCCTGGCCGAGATCGTGGACCTGTGCGACATTGGCATGGGACAGGTCGACGGCCTGTTTGGCCTCCTCGATCAGTGACTCGACGAACTCCTCGCGGGTGGCGAGCTGGGGCGAGATGACCTTCACACAGAAGGTCTTCTCGAACCCCTCGACGCCGCGCGACTTCGCCTTGTAGACGGTCCCCATCGGCCCCTCGCCGATCTCGGCGACGAGCTGGTAATTGGCGAATTCCTTCGGATCGTCGAGATAGTTCAGGGGCATCGGCCGGGTCCGGACCGAGAGTCGAGTTCGACGGCGGACGTCAGCGGACTATAATCCAATGGCCGGGTCGGCGTCGAGCAGTCGGGCCGTCGTGCAGCGATCGTCTCCTCCCGGGATGTGCGAGCCACGCGATGGCCGACTGCGATCGTCGAAGACGAGCGAGTGGCAGAGTCGTGTCAGCCGTCGGGCGGTCGAGCTGTCGGCGCGTCGCGATGTTGTCCGGGCCGACGTGGTGTTTGCAGCTCCCCATTCCCGGTTCCCATTCCCTGTCACCCCTCTAGACGCATGAGCATGCTCGATACCGAACGGGAGTATTACGAGGAGTTCGCCGACTGGTACGAGGGAGAGCGACACGGCGACTACGACGATTTCGTCGAGGACATTCGCAACGACCTGGTCCGTCGGTACACCATCGATCGCGACGTGCTCGACATCGGTGTCGGCAGCGGGGCTCGCCTCCGGCGGCTCGCTCCACTCGCCCGCCGTGCGGCGGGGGTGGTCGTGCCCGACGCCCCCACCCCGCCACTCGACGGGCAGGAGATGGAGGTGGTTCGCGCCGAGCCGACCGATCTCCCGTACGAGGACGGGGCATTCGACGTCGTCTACAGCTTCGGGCTGGTCCCCCATCTCGAGACTCCCGCCGCGGTGCTCGAGGAGTTCGCCCGCGTCGTCGCCTCGGGGGGCCACGTAGTGGTCGAATTCGACAATCCCCTCAGCCTCCGGTATCTCGCTCATCGTGCGCGACTCCTGATGGCGTCCGTCACCAGCGGCGGACGATTCGACGCCGGCGACGCCGGTCGGTGGGACCACTACTGGAATATCCAGTCGCTGCTGCCCGACACCTTGCAGCTGGAGGAGATCGCCGGCCTTCGGGTCTTGACTCCATTCGCTGCCGTCCACGACGTCCCCTACCTTCGTTTCTTCGTCCGACAGGCCGAGTTTGCTGCTCGGAGCAGTCCGCTCAAATTCGCCGGGGGCTATCTGGTCGCCGTCCTTCGGAAACTGCCGGCCGGATGAGCTCTGTTCCCCGGTCGCCCCCCACTTTCCGCGCACTTTCGACTCTCGTACAATGGGGGCGAGTTGTTCTCTGCCCGCCCGAATTCGATGGGTAACGCCTCTCTCCAGTCGCTGTTCGACGCCGACGGAGCGCTCGCTCGCGAGGCGTTCGCTCCCGAGACGCTCGAGTTGTTCGAGGAGATTCAGACTCGACTGGAAGATATCGAGCGCGGGATGATGCTCCCGCTCGACCTGCTGGTCGAGTTCGCCGACGGGGACGACGCCCTGTCCGAGATGATCGCCGAGGGGGCGGATGCGGTGGTCGAGCAGCGGGACGTGCCGGAACGGCTGCGCAGACTGGCGCGCGAGATCGACGACGGCGATCAGGATCGACCGGACCTGACGCGTTCGCACTTCTCGCGCGGGTTCAGCCGGATCCTCGCCGAGGCCCGGGATCTCGCCGAGGGTCGGGGCGCGTCGGCGATCCAGCGGTCCGATCTCCGGCGAGCGGTCGTCTGGCGGGTGGAGGCGACCGAATCGGCCTCGATCCGGTGGTCGATGCGGCGGCTCGACGAGGGACACGGGGACGAACTGTTCGGGGAAGACGGTCTGCTGCGCGAGGAGCGGTTCCGCGACCCGATCTGGGAGGTCCTACAGGGGGCGGTCAAGCTGGCGGCCGGCCAGGGCACCCCCTTTCTGGGAACGCCGCATCTGATCGCGATGTTCGCGTCGGTGCGCAATTCGATGCTCTGGCGCTGTGCGCGGGATCGGGGGATGGAACCGGGGCGGCTGCGGGACGAATTGTTGCGCCTGATCGGTGAGCGCTCCAGCGAGATTCCGGAGTTCCTGATCGGCCGCAAGACCCTGACCCCCCGGATGATTCGGATTCTCTCGCTGGCCGATTCCGAGGCAGGGGAGGAGGGCGTCGGCGAGCGGCACGTCGTCGAGGGATTCCTCGAGGACGGGGGGTCGAGTCTGGAGCTGTTGCAGGCGCTGGGGCTCGAGCCGGCGCTGCAGCGTGCCCTCGGCGAGCCGAAGGTGCTCGAGGGGGAGTTCTCGGTCGACGCGGCGATTCGACTGGCCGGCGATTCGGAGTCGACTCCGACGCTCGATCTCCTGGGCCGCGACCTGACCGAGGCCGCCGTCGAGGGCGAGTTGCCGCCGGTCGTCGGGCGAACGTCGGAACTGCAACGGATCGTCAACATCCTGCTGCGCCGCGAGCAGCGCAATCCCCTGCTGACCGGCGAAGCCGGCGTCGGCAAGACGGCGCTGGCGAACGGGCTGGCCGACCGCATCGCGCGGGGCCGGGTCCCGGAGGCGCTCGCGGGGCATCGGCTCGTCGAACTCGACGGGGCGAGTCTGGTCGGGGGGACCAACTACCGCGGCGACCTCGAGTCGAGAATCGAGAGCCTCATCGAAGAGGCCAGCGGCGACGTCATTCTGTTCGTCGACGAGGCGCACGCCGTCTTTTCACCCCGCTCGGGGTCGAACACCCCCGGGGAAGTGTCGAACCACTTCAAACGGGCGCTCGCATCGGGCGATCTCGCGGTGGTCGGGGCGACGACGGAAGCGGAATATCGGCGCTGGATCGAACGCGATCCGGCTCTCAAGCGGCGGTTCGAGCAGGTCAAAGTCGACGAACCCGACGAAGAGCTCGTCCGGCGGATCCTCGAGTCGACGGTCCCGAGACTGGAGGAGGACTATCAGGTCGAGGTGCGCGACGAGGCCGTCGAGGCGGCGATCGAACTGTCGGTTCGATACCTCCCCGAGGAGTGGTTGCCGGACAAGGCCAAGAAATTGCTGATGGACGCCTGTATCGCCTGCACGAACGATCTCGTCGAGGATGCGGGCGAAGGGCCGGCGGCGGTCGGGCGCCGAGCGATCGCACGGCAGATCCATCTGAAGACGTCGATTCCCCTCGAACAGATCCTCGAGGGCGGATCGCGATGGTGGGTCGATCTGGAGGAGCGGCTCTCCGGTTCGGTCGTCGCCGGCGACGAGGCGGGCGCGCGAGTGGCCCGGGCGCTGGTCGCCGCCCGGCTGCGCCACACCGGGGACCCCCGTCCGGTGGCCGTTTTGGCCTTCGCCGGGCCGCCTGGGACCGGAAAGACCGACATGGCCCGGTCGCTGGCCGAGGAGATCTTCGACGATCATCGGGCGCTGCTGCGCCTGGACATGTCCGACTATCAGGAGCGCCACAGCCTCAGTCGGTTGATCGGATCGCCGCCCGGCTACGTCGGCTACGAGGACGAGGATCGACTGGTCACGCCACTGCGCCGGCGGCCGAGTTCGGTCGTGCTCCTGGAGGATTTCGCCCGCGCTCACCCACGAGTGCGTTCGCGGCTACTCCGGCTGATCGAGGAGGGGAGCATCACCGATTCGCGCGGCCGGCGGGCGGACGCCTCCAACGCCATCTTCGTGCTGACCTTCGAGGGCTCGGTCGAGGGGGCGGAGGAGACGATCGGTTTCGACGCCGGCGCCGGCGCGGACCCCGGCGGCGCGGAGGGGACCGAGGCCCTCGAATCGGTGGCCCCCGCAGTCGCGGACGAACTCGGCCCCTATCTCGACGGAGTCGTCCGGTTCGGACGATCTCGGAATGCCGATGACGATGCGGTCGAGGGGATCCTCGACGAGCGGTTCGACGAGTTCGCCAGCGCGATGCAGCGAGAGTACCAGGTCGAGGTCGAGACGGGGGCGAGGCTCCGATCGGAATTGGAACAGCGAGTACCGGAAGCGCCGACGGCGGAGGAGCTGGATTCGCTCGTCGAGCGGTGGCTGCATCGACCGGTCACGGAGGCGCTGCTCGCGGACGAGGTTCGCGATTTCGCCCGGTTGGAATGGGACGCCGAGGCCGGCGAGGTCGTCGTCTCCGGCGGGTAGGACCCTCTCAGGACGAGGGGCGAGGGGCCGTCGGCGGCGGGGACGGCGGCCGAAAGACTCCCTCCCAGTGGTTCCACTCGAGAACCGTCGATTCGTCGTTCTTCGGCCGACCCTCGGAGTTCGCGGGCGTCCAGCGGATGTACCGATGGTCGTCGCCACGCAGGAAATCGAAGTACCCGCGGCGCTCGACCCTGGCTCCCGGGTTGGCCCGAATCCCGACCGTCCGCTCGAAGATGCGGCCGAATCGGTGACCGATGACTTTGAAGACGCCGACCTTCAGCCGGATGCGCCCCTCCTCGGCGCGCTCGCTCCAGTAGCAGAGGAGCTGGGTCGTGCCGTCGCGGACCAGGCGGACCGGCGTGGATACGTGGAGTGCCGTCGGGAGTTGCTTGCCACCCGGAAGATCGGTCGAGACGACCTCTTCACCGTGTCGGTACACCCGAATCTGCTGGCCGGGGTCGACGACGGCGAGTTCGTTCGACGCGCCCGGGTCGGTGAACGTGCCCGCGTAGACCTCGATGTCGTCGGAGGGCTCGACCTCGACTCCGTAGGTGCGCTCGATCTCGCGCCGATCCTCGGGGTTGGTCGGGTCGTATTCGGTCGTGGGGGCGTGCAGCTGCACCGAGACCCGCTCTCCGCTTCCCGAACTGTGCATCCGGGGCCACTGAATCGTCTCGGACGAACGGGAGGACGTCTCCTGCGGGGTCCGGGCGATGGTGCGAAACCCGTCGCCTCCCGACGTCTCCTTCTCGTTCCCGCCGGATGCGTCGTCGCTCGCCTCTCGCTTTCGGGCGGCGCGCCGTTTTTCGACCACGCGCTCGACGCCGGCCGCGTGAGCGAGATGGAGGGATTTCCGGATGTCCCGGGTCGCCCAGTAGACCGCACGTCGGACGTCTTCCTCCGCGGGTTCGGACCGAGGACGGGTCCGAGCGTCCGTCCGCTCGCGCTTCTGGCCGGGCGGTTTGGCCTCCTTCAGCTGTTCGACGACGTTCTCGTCGGGTCGCAACGAGGCGCATCCCGTCGACCAGGCCCCCAGCGCCGCCGCGGCGGCGAGCGCACAGATGGATCGTCTGGCTGGGAGGTCGATCATTCCGAACTCGTGCGATGGTCGCGATCGCCGTCCGTACCTGTTGATACTCTGTTTAGCCAATTCGGATCGGCTTGTCGATCCCTTCGCGGAGCGAGTCACTGCCGGGTCGAGGCTGCAGCTAGCCCGTCAGTGCGAGCGAGACAATCCGCTCTCCCCGCAGCGGCGAGGCGCGGCCGGAGTCGCTAACCTCCCGGAAGCAACGCGCTAGGCATCGGTTGGACGGTCGACCCGCATCCTGTTGCGGCCGGTCGACGGGAGCGGCAACCTCGACAGCCAGCGGCGACCCGCCTGTGGCCAGACCGCCTGGTGCGGGGGGGTCCCCCATCGCGCTCCGAGCGCGGTCGGCTGCGCGGTCAGAACGCCGCGCTGGCGTTTCAAGGCTCGCGCATGGCGAGTTCCGCGTCCCGACGTCGTGCGGGGACCCAGTAGCGAAGACGGACGCGTTGCAGTCCCGTCTCCTTCATCTTCAGTCGTTCCGCCACGGCGATGGTCAGGTCGATGATGCCCCGTCCGTTCGCTCGCTGGGGCGGGGCGGCGACTGGTTCCCATCCGTCCCCGCGGCGGCGCAGGGCGTATGGGCCCCGGTCGTTGATCCGGCACCAGGCCCGACGGCCGTTCGCGGTGTTCTCGACGAGGACCACCGTGTTGAAGGGCAATGACCGGTGCGCACACGTCGGCTCCGAGGGGTCGAATTGTTCGCCGTTCGCCGTGATCTCCCCGTGCCAGTGCCCCGCTCCGTACCACGAGGCGACGCCGGTCTGGCGGACCGGCGGAACCTCGGGCTCGGGCGGTGCCGAGGCGGAAGTGGTCTGAAAGTGGGCCGCCATCGTCGTCAATACGAGCGCTTTGACCACGGACATGTCTGGGCCACGTCGGCGGGTTGCATCGACCGCCCCGGCACGTCCCCGTATCGGGGGGCCGGACCGTCGCCGATCCGTGGCGATGTCGAGCGGAGCACCGTCCGTGTCTGCTCCGCAACTGGGACGTTCTCCGAGTTAGACGCGGTTCGTTTCCGCGTCAAGGAGTTCGCAGCGCCGGGCGACCTGTCGGCGGGTCTGATCGCTGACTGTGGAATGACCTCAGCCGGTGGCCCTTCATCCTCCGGTATCCGCTCACACCCCCTCTGGGCAGGCCGCTTCGGAGTCGTTGTCGTTTCGCGGTTCGGGGAGGGACCCGGCGCTTGCACTTTCCAGCGAACGGTGCTGTCGACATCTGCTTGTGGTTTGTTCTGTTCTCTGCCCCAGTCACTCGATCCCCCAATGACCCCGTCACTTCCGTTCAGGGGCGGGGGGACGTCGCCACCCACAGCCGGGGGAAATCGGCTGCGCGGACCCCCTTGGCCGGCGCCCAGAAATCACTGATGTCCGACGTCCGAGCTCCGATCTTCAGTCGGGTCCAATCGGAAACCGTGGGAATCTTCGCCGCCGGCCGAGAGCAGCATTGACCGTGCTTCCTGCGCCGTAAACCGACCGCTCGTTCAGAGCTGGAAGCTCTGGCTACGCTTCTCTCCTCGTACTCTGGAGCGTTCATCCCACGGAGTTGGATCACACCCTCCTCAGTCCCCTCTGTGCGGTCGACCGGTCTCGGACGACCACTCCGGTGCCGCGCATTCGTTTCCGGGCTCCGCTCCTCCATTCGAATTCGACGCAACGTTCGGTGCCGAATCGACGATCATAGACACGGAGGGGGTTGTCTCGGCGTCCGGCCGTTCGCGGTTGAAGCGGCTCGACCCATCA
>JBDGRG010000067.1:0-3656 GCA_042218355.1 Bradymonadaceae bacterium | reverse complement strand
AGGCCCGCTCGAGGTAGTCGATCGCTCGTTCGAGCTCCCGGATGCGCTGTCTGGTCGAGCGTGTGTCGCTCGGATAGCCGATGTAGTTCAGTCCGGCCGTCCTCGGGAGTCGGTAGTCCGCGGGGAAGTGCTTCATACCGCGCTCGAGAAACGAATTCACTCGGTTCAGATCGTCGGGCGAGGGCGGATACCGAGTCGCCAGGTAGCTGTGCGAGAACCACCGATAGACCGGGAAGAAGTAGGGGTCGAGATCGGCGACGGTGGTGGCGTAGTCGTACAGCTGCTCGGGTTCGTGGCGTTTCGCCCGCTTGCGACCATAGTAGAGGACGGCTCGGATCCAGACCAGATCGGCGGCGAGTGTGTCGAAGTTCAGCAGAGAGCTTCGGATCAGGCCAGTCGGCGGGACGGGTGCCCCGTCGGACTGGGCGTGGACCTCCCGGCGGGCCGTCTGCTCGAGCCGTGCGAGGTCGGCGTACAGGTAGTTCAGCGCCAGCAGTACGGCAACTGCGGCGACCACCGTCCCCCGCACGATGCTGCTGTCGAATGGTCGGTTCAACGTCGCAAGTCGTCAGTCTACAGGCTACAGTCGACCGTCTCCGTCGGTCCGGGTGGCGGATCCGTCGGCCATCAGTAGGCAG
The DNA here is from genome assembly GCA_042218355.1 of Bradymonadaceae bacterium. Lineage (GTDB taxonomy): Bacteria > Myxococcota_A > Bradymonadia > Bradymonadales > Bradymonadaceae > CAJXPB01. The sequence goes on along the minus strand of JBDGRG010000067.1, from coordinate 3,018 downwards.
CCGGTTCGGATACCACGAAGCTCGAACCGCGGCCCTTCAGCTCGCGTCGCGAGGATACCGGCCTTCCACCCACCGTCATAATTCATAACTCATAATTCATAACTCATACGTCACAAAAAAACCCCCCGGCTTCCGCCGGAGGGTCGAGTCCGGACCTCCCGGACGAGCCGGGAGGGGCAGTCAGCCGATTATTCGAACTCGTGCTCGGTGTAGGCCGGAGCGATGACGACCTCCTGGGTGGAGTCCTCCACCGTGACCGTCTGGGTCACGGTGTGTTTGTCGGACGTACCCTTCTCGAAGTCGGCCTTCGCCTTCACCGTCGCCTCGGCTTTCGTGCCGCGAGAACTTCCGGTTTCATACTGGTATCGGAAGTACAGTGGGTCCTTCAGCGTCAGATTCAGCTTGTTGAGCACGTCGGACGGCTCGCTGACGTTCGTCCCGCCCTGCAGCGTCGAATCCGGCTCGAGCTTCGAGCCGCCCGTCGGGATGCTGCTCTGCGAGCGGAGCGTCACGCTGAGACCGCCCGGAAACACGTACTTGGAGAATTCGACCGGCATGCCGGCCTGGCTCCCCGACGTGTGCCAGGGCTGGTCGCAGTCCGCCGTTTTCCCGGTGCAGGAGGACTGCTCGGACTGGAAGTACGACTTCGCACCCTCCGTGATCGTCCCCATGATTTGCTCGACCTCGGCGGTCTTCGACCGCTTGATGTATTTGAGGAACGCCGGAATTGCGATCGCGGCCAGAATGCCGATGATCGCGACGACGATCATCAGCTCGACCAGTGTGAATCCCTCTTCGTCCTTCTCGAACAATTTCCACATGGCGTTTGGTCCCGTGCGGAGTCACTGAAACGGAGCTCGGTGAGCCCTCTCAGACTCGCCCCACTTGTTATGCAAGGCCTCTGCCAACGCTGAGAGCCGCGGGAATCGGTGCCCGAGGCCCCCGATCAGTCGGGAGGTTCCAGTGGATTTGTAGCAAGACGCGGTCGGGCGGGGGGAAGGCGGAGGTGCACCCGGGTGGAGCGCCGGGCTGGAGCCGGGTTTGTTGTCGCAAATTGTCGATCGACGCGCCCAGAGGTGACGCTCAGCGTCACCGGTGACGACGGGCGTCGTTCGATGCGGCCGCCGAGGTCGGACCTCGCAGTACAGGAAGGGGGGATCGAACAGGTCCAAGGGTTCGCGCCCGTGACTCGGTGGGTTCTCGAACGTCTGGAGGAGAGGGCGGCTCGTGGGGAAGGGCGGGTCGAGCGAGGAACGTCCCCGGTGCGACGGCGTCACTCTCCTTCGTGGAGGAGGACGGGGTTTTCGCGGTTGTTGTCCAGGTAGATGGTCGTGTCGTCGCTGGCCGAGGAGTCGAGATCCTGTCGGACCTCGATCGCGTACCAGGCACCGGACGTGTCGGGCGACAGGCCACTCGGACAGTTGCCGCAGCTAGTGGTCGAATCGCCGGCGTGGACCTCGGCCTCGATCGGGAGGCTCTCGAACTTCTCGTGTTCGAAACCGAGCAGATCTTCCCACTTCTCGCGGGCGTCGGTGTCGGAGGTGTAGTAGGCCTTGTCGATGTCGAGGTAGTAGCCGTTTCGCGCCTTGTACTCCTTTTCGCCCTGCTCGATCTCCATCGCGTACTGCTTCAACTGAGCGATCTCCCCCTGCTTGACGTAGCGCATGTAGGCGACGCCGGCGACGCCGGCGAGGATCGCGATGATCGAGACCACGACCATCAGCTCGATCAGCGTCATCCCTCGCCGAGAGATCGGCGGAGAGTCACCGGCCCGATGAGCGGAGTTCGTGTCGCTGCGCCCGGCTGCGGAGATCATGCCGAGACTCCGTTCGAAGGAGAAGGGTTCGTCCCGTCACGGTACAAACGAAAAGCAAGCCGCATTCCAGACGGCGTCGACCGCCGTGGTACCGGCTCGGCAACTCGCTCGCCCAGTGCTTTACTCATTCCCTGATCCACTCGGTTATTCGATACTGTATTTGTCCAGCCGGTAGCGGAGGCTCCGGAACGAGATGCCCAGCAGGTCGGCTGCGTCCTTCTTGACGCCGTCGGCGCGGTCGAGGGCCTTGCGGATCAACCGCCGCTCGAGCTGCTCGACCATCTCCTCGAGGTCCAGTCCCTCCTCGGGGACGTCGATCTCGCGGGTCGCCCGTTCGAACGACTCCTCCTTCATGTGGTGGGGGAGGACGTCGGTCGAGATCAGTTCGCCGGTCTCCAGCGCGACGGCCCGTTCGACGATGTTCTCCAGCTCGCGGACGTTGCCCGGGTACGAATAGTTCAGAAGCAGCGATTTCGCTCCTCCTTCGACACCCTCGACCGAGCGGTCCTCGTCGCTGTATTTGTCGATGAAGTGTTCGATCAGCAGCGGGATGTCCTCCGGGCGCTCCCGAAGCGGCGGCAGCTCGATCGGGATGACGTTGAGGCGGAAGAAGAGATCCTCCCGGAACCGCCCCTCCTCGACCTCCTCGCGCAGATCGCGGTTCGTCGCCGCCAGAATCCGGCAGTCGATCTCCAGTTCCCGGTTCCCGCAGACCGGTTTGACCTTCTCCTCCTGGAGGACGCGCAGCAGCTTGACCTGCGTCTCGTGGGGCAGTTCGGCGACTTCGTCCAGAAAGACCGTCCCGCCCGAGGCCGATCGAAACAGTCCCTCGTTGGCGGAATCCGCTCCGGTGAACGCCCCCTTCTCGTGGCCGAACAACTCGCTCTCGATCAGGTTTTCGGGAACGGCCCCGCAGCTGATCGGCCGAAACGGCCCCTCGGAGACGTCGCTGTGGTCGTGGATCGCGCGTGCGGCCAGCTCCTTTCCGGTGCCGGATTCGCCCGTCAGCAGGACGGTCGAGTCGGTCGGCGCGACGCGCGCGATCCGCTCGAAGACCCGCTGCATCGGCTCCGACCGGCCGATCATGTCGCCGAATTGGTGGCGCTCCTCGAGTTCGCGCTGCAGATAGAGGTTCTCGCACTTCAACTCGAACTGCTCGAGCGCCTTCTCGACGGCGACCTTCGCCTGGTCGAGTTTGAAGG
>JBDGRG010000066.1:2422-4592 GCA_042218355.1 Bradymonadaceae bacterium | reverse complement strand
TCACCGTGGAGCGGTTCGTCTACGGATTCCGCGCGGTCCGCGCAATGGCGACGAACACCTTTCGCGCCTCGGTCCGCAGCCGGGTCTTCATCGCGCTGTTGATCTTCTGTGCGGGCATCATGCTGTCGAGCCTGTTGCTGGGCGCACTGAGCCTGCACAACGAGCTGCGCGTGACGACCGACGTGACGCTGTTCGCGTCGACGATCTTCTCGGCGGCGATCACGATCTACGTCACCATCGACCTCCTGCACACGGAGATCGACCGCCACACCATCCACACGATCCTCTCCAAACCGGTCCGACGCTGGCAGTTCGTTCTGGGCAAGTTCCTGGGGATCCTCGCGTTGATGGCGGCGATCGTTGCTCTGCTCTTCGGCTTCGCCGCCACTCTCGTCGCACTGCAGGGGGGGACCATCACGCTGGAACTCGGGTACGCCTTCGCGCTCATCTATCTGCAGATCGTCATTCTGACGGCAGCGGCGATGCTCTTCGCCAGCTATTCCTCCCCCCTTCTGTCCGGGCTGTTTGCCGCCGCGGTCTTCGTCCTCGGCCATCTCCACGAACAGCTCGAGACCCTCGCCTCGACGTTCGAGGGGGCATGGCTGCGCCGCCTCGCCGACGTCCTCGAACACGTCGTCCCGGATCTGGCCTCCCTGAATCTAACCGTCGAACTCGTCCGCGACATCCCGGTCCCGAGTGACTACCTGCTGACGGCCGTCTGGTACGCCTCTTCGTACGCAGCGATCGCTCTGTTCGGGGCGATGATCGTCTTTTCGAATCGCGACATCGAGTGACTGGATCCCCGGCTCTCAGTCGTCCCCGGTACAGCGTTCCGGCTTCGACGGCGGCCCGACCGTCTTCCGATGCGACGGCTCGAGCCGACTCGCGAGCCGCCAGGCCGCGCAGTCGGGCTGAGCGGCGGCGAATTCCCGCTCGAGGAACGACACCGCGAGCCGGTCGAGTTGCTGGCGGACGAAGTAGGCGGCCAGCGACATTCGCAGTTGGCGCTGCTTCATCCACCGTTCCTCTCGGTTGAACCGGCGGACCGCCTTGCGCGTCCAGCGCAGCCCCGAGTCTCGGTCGGGGGGCGGAAAGTCGTTGCGCGCGAGTACGCCGAGGTACACCTGGTAGTGGGACGGCCGGGGGTTTCGATCGCGGCGAATCGCCTCGAATGCCAGTTTCAGCGCTCGCCGGGGCTGGCCGACCCGCTCGAAGACCATCGGGATGTAGGAGGGATAGACCCGGCTCTCGCGGAAGATCGGCAATCCCTTCTCCAGTAGCGCGGCGGACTTCTCCCATTTTTTGTCCGCCATGTACTCGCGGGCAATGCAGTAGTACGGTTTCCACAGTCGCGGATATCGCTCCAGAATCGGTCCCCACAGCGCCGCATTGCTGCGCCACCGACCGACCTGGAGTGCGGTCAGCAGAGCGAAGACGGCCGCGAAGGCGACGACCGCCCAGCGGCGTGCTCGGTCGGCCCGCACCAGTTCGCCCGCGCGATCCAGCAGTCGGTCCCCGGCGGTCACCGCCGCCAGCATCCCCGCCACACCCGGCAGGTAGAGGTACGAATCGGCCGCCAGGCGCGGCAGCGTCATCAGCTGCGAATACGGGGCGTAGAAGAGTGCCCCCAGACCGACGGGAAACAGCAGGCGTCGGTCCCGGCGGGCGACGAGGACGGCGACGAGCACCGCGATCCCGGCCAGGATCAATCCGCCCGGCACGGCATCGACCCAGGTCTCGTTGCTCTTCAGGAAATAACCGGGGTGGAGCTCGGCCGGCCAGAAGAGGTTCCGCACGTTGACCTCGAGTGCGCGGAGCAGGCGGAACAGGCGGCGCCCCAGACCGACCGACCCGACGTCGATCGACTGGACGACCTCGTCCTGACCCCGAATCGCGACGGGGAGATAGACCGCCGAGACGGCCAACATCGGGCCCGCCCCGGCGGCCAGGCCGCGTAGGGATTCGCGAAGCGACCGGAAGCGCCACGCCCCCCATGCCATCACGACCGGCAGCAGGGCGGCCTCCGGTCGGCTGCCGAGGGCGATCAGAAAGAGCAAAAAGCAGGCGACGGTCGTCACGAGCAGCGATTGACCCGTCTCCTCGCGTTCCAGATAGCGCTGCCAGACGACCAGCGTCCCGAGCACACCGATGCCGTAGAGGATACCCTTCA
>JBDGRG010000066.1:0-2412 GCA_042218355.1 Bradymonadaceae bacterium | reverse complement strand
AGCCCCCAAAGTGCCGCGACGGCCAGACCGAGCCGGTCGTCCTCCCAGCGCCGGACGAGCAGGTACACCAGCACGGTGTTCACCAGATGGCCGGCGATGTTGACGGCGTGGAGGACCTGGGGAAAGCCCTCGGGGAATGCGAGTTTGACGTGGGCGTACACGAATGTCGGCACCGCCACGCCGTAGCCCGTGGCGGGAGTCACCAGGCGCCGCCACCAGGACGCCCCCCACCAGTCACGGACCTCCGGGCGGTTGTTCAGGTAGAGGCCGTCGTCGAAACCGGGGAGCATACCGTACCCGGCAGCGCGTGCGTAAACCGCCGCCACGACGAGCAGCAGCCCCACCAACCAGAGTCGCCTCTGTGACGACTCACTCAGGGTCGCCACCTCCCCGGGTCCCGCCTCGGCATCGCGCCGGACGCGGAGGCAGATCGAGTGTCGAACGGACTCGCTCGGGCATGCGGTCGGCCGCGATCCAGGTGAAACAGTGCGGCTCCGCCGTCTCGAGTTCTCGCCGGACGAACGGCAACGAGGGCTCGAAGAGCCGGCGCTTGGTCAAATAGTCCGCGATCGACATCCGCTGGTCTCGACGGGACATCCACTCCGGCCGGGCTCGGTAGGTGTCGACCGCCCGACGGAGCAGTTCGCGGCCGTCCGGCTCGGTCGGGAGGCCACACTCCTGCTCGGCGGCCGTCTCCAGCAATACCTTGTCGTGCGCCGGCCGGCGCGGATGAACGCGCGCCGCGGCCTCGAAGGCGAGTCGGCATGCGTCGCGGGGGCGATCCACGGCGGTCAACACCTCGGGATAGAAATACGGGTACGATCGATTGGCACGGAAGATCGGAAGCCCCCGGTCGAGCACGTCGGCCGCGCGGCGCCATCGGTCGCGTTCGACGAGGGCCCAGGCGACGATGCGGTAGGGCCGACCCGCTCGGGGCTGTTCGCGAAGCACCGGCGCCCAGAGGTTCAATTCGTCGCGCCACCGTCCCACGCGCCGATGCGTCAGCAAAGCAAAGGTGCCGGCGATCAGGCCGACGGCGGCGATCCAGACAGCCCGACGACCGACAGAGGTCCCTCCCGCATCCCGGGCCGGTATTACGCGGCGGGCGATCGCGACGATCGACACGCTCGCTCCGACCGCCGGCAGGTAGAGATAGGTGTCGGCCGTCCATCGCGGCAAGAACATCAGGTTGGAGTAGGGAGCGTAAAGTACGATCGTCAGTGTCATGCCGAAGGCCGCCGTCGTCCAACCCGATCGAACCGCCGCGACGAGGAGCAGCGAGAAGCTCACCACGCCGGCGGCTCCCGGCAGCGCCGCGACCCACCCGGCTGAGGGAGCCGGGAAGTAGCCGGGCTGGAGACCGACCGGGAGGAGGAGGTGTCGGATCGACAGCTCCACCGCCCGAAAGATCCGGACAGTTCGGGCAGCCAACCCCCGATCCGCCGCGGCCGCTCGATCCATGACGGCCCCGTGACCAGTCGTCGCGAGGAGGACGACGACCGCCGCGACCGCCACCATGGGGGCGCACGTCCGCCACGACACCTCGGCGGCGCGCCGCCACCCCAGCCGCCGGACGGACTGGGCGAACAGCAGCACGGGCAAGAGCGCCGTCTCGGACCGACTGCCGACTGCGATAGCCCACAGCGCGAAGATGCCGACCGACAGTGCCGTTCCGCGCTGGACGTCGTCGAGCCGCCGCTCCCACAGTGCCATCGCCCCCAATAGCCCGACCGCCGCGAGCACAGTCTTGAGGTTCGACAGCCAGACGACGCTCTCGACGGCGACCGGATGCAGCGCCCAGAGCGCCGCGACGATCAACGCGGGCCGATCGCCCTCCAACCAGCGTCGGGCGAGGACGAAGACGAGCCCGACGGCCACCAGATGGAGTCCGATCTGCAACCCGTGGAGGAGGTGCGGGTACGCCTCGGGCGCCAGCAGTCGAACCTGCGCGTAAACGAACGTCGGAACGGGCGTCGGGTATCCGGTCTTCGGGGTCGCGAGGCGTCGATACCAGGAGACCGACCACCACCGGCGGACCGTCTCGCGGTTGACCAGATAGAGCCCGTCGTCCCACGCCGTGAGCGGCTCGTAACCGACTGCGCGCAGGTAGACGGCCGCGGTGACCAGGAGGATTCCCCCGAGCAGGAGCCGAGTCTTCGTTCGCTGAGACACCGTCACTCTCCGAGACGACTCTCTGGAGAGCCCGACCGGCGGGCCGGGCGTATCGCGCGTCGAGGATACCCGTCTGTCGACTGCGCCCAAGCATCTTTCGAGCGAACGACCGGTGACAGACGCGACTGCGGCTCCATCGGTCACCGCCCCACTCCCGCGCTCACCGGCCAGATATACGCGCCCGCATGGGGTCCCTCCGGCGCGCCCGTGTGCGCGCCGCCCGACCGGTGCCGGCCAAGG
>JBDGRG010000065.1:4878-9112 GCA_042218355.1 Bradymonadaceae bacterium | reverse complement strand
GGGCCGCCGCGGACTTCGAATACACGCTGCCGGAGGAGGGCCCGCTGCGTCTGCTCGTGACCGGCGGCAGCGGGGGGGCTCGCAGCCTCAACCGGCGCCTCCCGGCCGCCGTCTCGGGTCTGGGCGACGCCGCCCGGGGAGTCGAGGTGCTCCATCAGTACGGCGAGGGGCGGCGCGAGGAGGTCGCGGGCGCCTACGAGGACTTCCGGGGGGACGTCGAACTGACGGCCTTCATCGACGACATGGCCGAAGCCTACCGTCGCGCTCATCTGGTCGTCTGCCGGGCGGGAGCGACGACCATCGCGGAGGTGCTGACCTTCGGACTCCCGGCGATCTACGTCCCCTCCCCGCACGTCGCCGACGACCACCAGTCCGACAACGCTCGCGAGGTGGCCGAGTCCGGAGCCGGCATCCTGCTCGACGACGATCAGGTCGGCTCCCAGCGGGCGACCCGCCTGATCGGCGGTCTCGTCCGCAATCCGCAGTCATTGACCAATCTGGCGGGGCGAGCGCGGCAGCTGCGCCGCGAGGAGGCCGCCGACGTCGTCGCCGAGGGATGCCTGGAGCTGACGGAATGAGACCAGTGGGCGCCACGCAGCGAACCGCGGGAGAGATTGTTTTTCAGAGGGTTCCAGAGGTTCGGCCGAACACGGTCGCGCACGGGCCGAGAGATGGCCTCGAAACGGGGTGAAACACCCTCGAAGTGACACTCCAAGAAAGCGAAGAATCGGCTGGAATGTCGGGGCGTTGGCGTGCGCGGATCGGAGCGAGCGCGTTGCAGGGTCGGGCCGGCTCGTGTAACCTGTGCAGAGGCGTTGGATGTTGTGTTGATGCCCCCCCGACGGTGAGAGGCGAAGGACGATGATGTCGGCGCGATCGACGTCGTTGCGCGGTGAACTCGAGCGGCTGGCTCGGCTGCGCGACGGAACGTCGGTCTCGTTCGACGAGCCCCTCGCACGCCACACGTCGCTGCGCATCGGCGGTCTCGTCGACGCCTGGGTGGAGGTCGATGCCGTCGACGCGCTCGAGCGGTTGATGTCGGCGGCCGGCCGAGCGGCACGCCCGCTGCGGGTCGTCGGGCTGGGAAGCAACGTCCTGTTTCCCGACGAGGGCCTCGACGGAGTGGCCGTCAGGCTGGTCGGCGGGCTCGCCGACTGGGACGTGGTGACCGAGCGGGGCGATCGAGCCTCGGTCCGCGTCGGTGCCGGGACGGTGAACGCGCATCTGGTCCGTGGATTGCACGACGAGGGGCTGGTCGGGGCGGAGTTTCTGTCGCTGGTGCCCGGTACGTTCGGAGGCGCCGTTGCGATGAACGCGGGGACGGGGCGCGGCGAGCTGTCGGATGTTCTCCGCCGTGTCCGGGTGTTGGTGCCGGGGAGCGGGGAGGGGATCGTCGAGCGGGAGCTCGAACCGGACGAGATCGACCTGGGATACCGCCATTCGGATCTTCCCGACGGGGCGGTCGTCGTGAGCGGGGTCGTCGAGGTTCAGCGGGGCGACGTCGAGGCGGCGCGCCGCGAGATGCGCGAGGATCGCCATCGTCGCGACCGCACACAGCCCTACAAGCAGCCGTCGGTCGGGAGCACGTTCGCCAACCCCGAGGACGACTACGCGGGCCGGCTGATCGACGAGGCGGGACTGAAGGGGGAGCAGGTCGGAGGCGTCCGAATCAGTGAGGAACACGCCAATTTCTTCGTCAACGAGGGCGGCGGAACGGCCGAGGAATTCCTCCGGTTGATGGCCCGGGCACGGTCTCGGGTCCGCCAGGAGTTCGGTGTGGAACTGCGGCCCGAGGTCCGATTCGTCGGGTTCGACGGTCGGGAGCGACTGCGGGAGTACGAACGGCAGGGATGCTAGAGACGATCGACACGGAGCGGTTCGAGGGAGAGGTCGTCGGGGTCGCCTACGGGGGGGAGTCTCCCGAGCGCGAGGTCAGTCTCGAGACGGGACAGGCGCTGGCACAGGCGCTGCGGGCGAGGGAGTACGAGGTCGCCGAGTACGATCTGCCGGCGGACCTCGATCGACTGATCGACGAGCGGCCGGCGGCGGTACTCCTCGCGTTCCACGGCGGGGCCGGTGAGGACGGGACCATCCAGGGGTTTCTCGACACGCTCGGCATTCCGTACACGGGGAGCGGCGTCGCGGCCAGCGCGCTGGCCATGGACAAGGCGCGTGCAAAATCGGTGCTCCAGCGAGCCGGTCTGATGACGCCGGACTGGGGACGGTTTCCGTTCGGCGAGGCCCTCCAGCGCGGGGAGGACGACTGGCGGGAGTGGCTGCGCCGCGAGGGGCTGGAGGTGCCGGTCGTCGTCAAGCCCACTCACGGCGGGAGCAGTCAGCACGTTGCGATCTGTGAATCGGCGGGGGAGATCGCCCAGTCGGCCTCGCGGATCGCCGAGGAGGTCGACCGCGTCGATGCCGCCGGCGGCATGGTCGAGGAGTTCGTCGACGGCGATCACTACACCGTCGGGTTTTTCGACGACACATGTCTCGGCTCGCTGCAGGTGGTGCCGGACGAGGAGTTCTACGACTACGAGGCGAAGTACGAGTCGTCGGAGACGGAGTATCGGCCGGTCGAGGCCGAGCGCCCGGATCTGGCGCGGCGTCTCGAGATCGCCGGCCGGCTGGCCTACGACGCGCTCGGGTGCCGGGGGGTGGCCCGGGCCGACTTCATCGCGCGCCGCGACCGGGGCGACGAGATTCTGCACGTACTCGAGGTCAATACGATTCCGGGCATGACCGCGTCGAGTCTGGTGCCGAAGCTGGCGCGGCAGCAGGGGATCGGTTTCGAGGAGTTCGCCGACCTGATGCTCTCGGCGGCGACCTGTCGCCGCGGCTAGCCACGCGGGTCGGTGTTCGGGGGAGGACCACGGAGACGGTCGACACGTCCACGGACGGGACGGGTATGTTCGAGCCGAAGGTCAACCGAAAACGCGGCGCCTCGGAGCCGGGGGAGGTCGCATGGACGGACCGTGCGGCCGGCTTGCTTCGCCGTCTGGGACCCTACGCTGCGCTCGTCGTGGTGGGCGTCGGAGTGACGGTCCTCGTCTATCTGGGCTACCGCCGCATCCTCACCAGCCCGTATTTCCATCTCGAGACCGTCCGTATCGAGGGCGCGGATTTCGCGGACCGGGGCGAACTGATCCGACGGTCGAATCTGCGTTCGGGCCGCCACGCTCTGTTGGTCGATACCGACCGCGTGCGCGAGAAGGTCGAGGCTCACCCGTGGATCCGGCGCGCCCGGGTCGACATCGAACTGCCGGATCGGGCGGTGCTCCGCGTTCGTGAACGGAAGCCGAGTGCAGTCTTGCTCGACGACCGCTATCTGGCGCTGGATGCCGAGGGGCGGGTCATCGAGGCGCTCGAACCGGGCGATCCGGTCGAGTCACTCCTCGAGCGCCCGTTGCTGACGGGGCTCGAACGGTCGGATCTGCGCACCGAACACGGGCGGGCGCTGGTCGAGGCCGCACTGTCGGTCGTGAAGCTGTACCGGGAGATGGGACTGGACGAGTCCCATCCGATCGGCGAGTTGCATCTCGACCCGCTGATCGGCGTGACGCTGGTGACCCGCGAGCGGGCGACGGAGATCTATCTGGGGTGGGAGCCGTATCGGCCCCGGCTCGCACGGCTCCGCCAGCTGCGGGGGGCACTCGAGCAGCGGGGGGTCGAACCGAGGTACATCTTGCTGAATCGCGACGGCCCCGGAGAACGGGCCGTCGTCGGGCCGCGCCGCGACCAGGGAACGGACGCGGGCGGCCGATGAGCGATAGTGATTGTTGTCGGTTGGAGCGACTCTTCAGGTACGGAGACATCAGGGATGGACGAACCGAATGAGATCATCGTGGGGCTGGACCTCGGGACCACGAAAGTGGCCTGCATCATCGGGGAAGTCACCGACGAGGGCATCGACATCATCGGGATCGGCAGCGAGCCCTCGAAGGGACTCCGAAAAGGGGTCGTCATCAACATCGAGTCGACCGTCGAGTCGATCCGCCGGGCACTCGAAGAAGCCGAACTGATGGCCGGCTGCGAGGTCCAGCGCGTCTGCGCGGGCATCGCCGGGGGGCACGTCAAGGGCTTCAACTCCCGGGGGATCGTCGCCGTACAGGGGGACGAGGTCGGCCGCGGCGACCTCAGCCGTGTCGTCGACGCGGCGCGCGCGGTCGCGATGCCGAACAACCGTCAGGTCGTCCACGTCGTCCCCCAGGAGTACATCGTCGACGACCAGGAGAAC
>JBDGRG010000065.1:4514-4868 GCA_042218355.1 Bradymonadaceae bacterium | reverse complement strand
CGTCCACATCGTCACTGCCTCCGAGACCAGCCGCCAGAACATCGTCCGTTGCGCGAACGAATGCGAGCTGGCCGTCGACGACATCGTGCTCGAACAGCTCGCCAGCAGCGAGGCCATCCTGGAGGAGGACGAGAAGGAGCTGGGGGTGGCCGTCGTCGACATCGGCGGCGGGACGACGGACATCGCCATCTTCGACGACGGAAGCCTGGTCCACAGCGCCGTGCTCTCGATCGGCGGCAACCACCTGACCGAGGATATCGCGAAGGGGCTGCGGACGCCGCGCGAGGAGGCCGAGCGCATCAAAAAGCAGTACGGCTGCGCGATGGCGGCCAGCGTCGACCCCGACGAGTCACT
>JBDGRG010000065.1:3801-4504 GCA_042218355.1 Bradymonadaceae bacterium | reverse complement strand
CGAGGTCCCCTCCGTCGGCGGCCGGCCGCCGCGGGTGCTCAGCCGGCAGATCCTGACCGAGATCATCCAGCCGCGCGCCGAGGAGCTCTTCGCCTACGTCAGCCGCGAGATCATCGAATCGGGTTACCGCGAGAATCTCGCCGGCGGCGTCGTGATCACGGGGGGGACGGCGACGATGCAGGACATGCCCGAGCTGGCCGAGGACGTCCTCGGCTTGCCCGTCCGTCGCGGGGTCCCCGAGAAGGTCGGCGGGCTGGTCGACGTCGTCCGCGACCCGAAGTACGCCACGGGCGTGGGACTGGTGCTCCAGGGGGCGAAGCAGCCCGACGAGGCACTGTACGAACGCGAGCAGCAGGGCTGGTTCGGACGCGTCTGGGATCGCGTGAAGACGATCTTCTGACGGTGGCCGAGATGGCCCCCGCACCGGTGAACGGCCGGGAGGGAGCGCTCGGGTGCGGCGGGCTTCCAGCCCACTGCGCTCCCCTTCTTTATCCGCGCGCGCGGTTGCAGGATCGAACCGGCAATGTTAGGTTTCGCGCACAGAGATCTCGGAACGGGGGAACCGCCCGAGGCCGGGGCGTCTCGGCGCCGCACACGGACTGCGTGCCTCGTTTGGACCACCGCGAGTCGATCGAGTGAACCCACGGAAGGGAGCCCGGACCATGCTCGAATTTGACGATACGGAAATCACCGACTCCGCCGA
>JBDGRG010000065.1:0-3791 GCA_042218355.1 Bradymonadaceae bacterium | reverse complement strand
GGATACCAGATGTCATTTAACGAGGACCTTTTCGAGTTTGACCAGGAGGAGATGAGCAATCCGACGGACATCAAAGTCGTCGGCGTCGGGGGCGGCGGCGGAAACGCCATCGATACCATGATCCAGCGCGGTGTGAACGGCGTCGAGTTCATCGCCGCGAACACCGACCTGCAGGCGCTGGGCAACAACCTCGCCAAACAGAAGATTCAGCTCGGGGAGGAGCTGACCGACGGCCTCGGCGCCGGCATGGACCCGGAGATCGGCCGCGACTCGGCGCTGGAGGACCAGTCGCGCATCGCCGAATCGCTGCAGGGGGCGGACATGGTGTTCGTCACCGCCGGCATGGGCGGGGGGACGGGCACCGGGGCGGCGCCGGTCATCGCCGACATCTCCCGCGAGCTGGGGGCGCTGACCGTCGGCGTGGCGACCAAACCCTTTCATTTCGAGGGCCATCGCCGGCGAAAGGTCGCCGAGGAGGGGGCCAAGAATCTCGAAAAGGCAGTCGACACGCTGATCACGATTCCGAACCAGCGGCTGATGGCGGTCGCCGGGGAGGACACCTCGGTCGTCGAGGCGTTCGAGCTGGCCGACGAAGTCTTGCTGCAGGCCGTCCAGGGTATTTCGGACCTGATCACCGTCGGCGGGATGGTCAACGTCGACTTCGCCGACGTGAAGACGATCATGGAGGACCAGGGGCGGGCGCTGATGGGAACCGGTCGAGGGAGCGGTCAGAACCGCGCGCACGAGGCGGCCGAACTCGCGGTCTCCTCCCCGCTGCTCGAGGACGCCTCGATCGAGGGGGCGACGGAGATTCTGATGAACGTCACCGGCGGGGCGAACCTGACCATCAAGGAAGTCAACGAGGCGGCCGGCTACATCGAGGAGGCCGCCGATTCCGACGCCCGGATCATCTACGCGCAGGTCATCGACCAGGATCTCCGCGACGAGGTCCAGATGACGGTCATCGCCACCGGCTTCAAGTCGGCTCGAGGCCGTTCGACCGGAGCGGCCGCCGAGGACCGGACGGCCGCCGGTTCCGGGCGGTCGACCTCCGCGTCGACCGGTCGGAGTGAGAAGCGCGGCCGGAACGCAGTCGACGCGCGCGAGCGGTCGGCGTCTCGGGAGCGTTCGGCGTCGGGCAGTACCAGCACGACGGTCCGCGAGTCGGCGCCCACCGGCCAGAGCGAAAACACGGCCGCCGACCAGCGGCGCGCCGGGGCCTCCGACTCGAGTGGGTCGAGCGGATCGGTCCAGACGGTCGAGGCGGCCGGCTCGCCAGACGGCGACGAGTCGTCGGCGTCCAGTTCCCCCTCCGCCGAGGCGGGCGACCCCGACCGGCGCGACAACTTCATCCGAACCTCCTCGACCACCGTCGAGGAGGCCAGCCGCGGGCTGAGCGAGTCCGAAGAGGAGCAGATGCAGGTTCCGGCGTTCCTCCGCGAGCGCCAGACGGACTGATCGGCGCGGTCCCCGGAGGATTCTTTCATGCCGGAATCGCTCGAACGATCCCTCCCCGAGGGCGGATTGCCGGAGGCACTCGACCGCGTGACGGTCGTGCTGCACGAGCCGCAGGACGACATCAACATCGGCAATGCCGTCCGTGCCTCCAAAAATTTCGGGGTGACCTCGCTGCGGCTCGTCCGACCGGCGTCGGCGGACCCGGAGCAGATCGCGGTCAGTGCGCCCAAGGCGGACGACGTCATCGGCGGCATCGAGACCTACGATTCACTCGACGCCGCGCTCGGGGATTGCGTGCGGGTCGTCGCGACGACCGCCCGTCCGCGAGAGGCGGAATGGACGGTCACGGAGCCCCGCGGCGCGGCGGTGTCCGCGATCGAGGCCGTCGAACAGGGCCGGGTGGCGTACGTCTTCGGACGCGAGGACTACGGGCTGCCGAACGAGGCGCTCGACCGGGCGCACTCGGTCGTCACCATCCCGACCAACCCGGACTATCCCTCCCTGAATCTCGGTCAGGCGGTGCTGTTGAACGTCTGGGAGTGCTTCCGCGTCGCCTGCGATCTTCCGATCGAGCGTCCCGACATCGAATGGGTGGATGCCGAGTCGTCGCACCCGGCCCCGGAGATGGAGACCTTCGAACGCCTGTTCGACGATGCCGAGGAAGCACTGCACGCCGTCGATTTTTTCCAGGTCGATGAAACCTGGAACATCATGCGCACCCTTCGAGACGTGTTTCTGCGGGCGGGGCTGGATCGGCGCGAGCTGAATATCTTTCTGGGCATCTTCAACGAGGTGACGAGGACGGTCGAGCGGCTGCGCGACGACGACGAGTGACCTCGACCGGAGGTCGGAGGCGCGCGCGGCGCGATCGGGAGGCGCCGGCCCCGTCGCGGGCCGTTCGCCCCGCATGCGGATTGAGAAAGTGTCCGCTGTATCCGGCCGCATGGCGCGGTGGGCCTCCAGCCGACCGCTCCGATCGACATTCAACCGGCATCCAGCCGAGTTGGAAGCGAGCGCTCAATCGCTGTAACCGTACTCGACCGTGTATCCGGGGGGTTGGCGAAAGGCGCCGAGCCGCTGTTCGGAACCGATGCGGAGCAGCAACTCCTGGGAGGGGCCGACGAGTTTCGACAGTCGGTAGGCTCCGTCCGTTCTCGACGCGGTTCGGAGGAGCTTGTAGCCGATGTTCTTCCCGTTGTTCGAGTCGAGGAGGACGCGCTCGTACAGCGTGACCTCCGCCTCGGGAAATCCGCCGTTCGGGGTCAGACGCAGATGCAGCGTCGACGTGCTGGACGGGGATTCGAGGTCGAGCCAGTCGATTTCCCATTCCGCCCCGCTCGGGCAGAAGGCGAACGAGACGGGAGATCCGGGGGAGACGGACACAGCTTTGCCCGGTTCCGCGTGATGGCCCGACTGGGGACAGTCGAAGGGCGGCGTGACCTCCCATCGCAGGTCGTAGGTCCCCGACTTCGATCGATCCGACGCGACGCGGAGCAGCCAGTCGCCCCGCGTGCCGGCGCGCCGAAAGATCAACTGCTGGCCGCTCCGACCGGCGGCGACGTGGCCCGCGTGCGAGCGGAGTTCGAGTGTCAGGTGGTTCGCCGCGTCGAGCAGGGTGGCTCGCACGCCGTGGTCCGCGGCGACGTCCGGAAGCCGGAACCAGTCGGTGTCGGATCCGCAGATCTGGAACTGGAGTCGACTGGGGGTCCCGGATCGTATCGGCAGGTCGGCGGCGGTCGCGGGATGGTCGTTCTCCTCCGAATCGTCGTCCACGCACGGGTCGCCGGCCGGATGCGAGACGCGGAGCTGGTACAGTGTTCCACCGGCTGGCCGTTCGGACCGATCGGTGCTCGGGCCACCGGCGAATATCCGGATCCGGACGGTCTGTCGACGTCGGGAGAAGAACCGGAGGTGAAACGCTCGGTCGCCGGCGCGATCCGGATCGGGTACCTGGCGGTTGGCGGCGATCAACTGCCCGTCGGTGCCGAAGACGGCGGCATCGAGATCCCGGTCGGCGGGATGTTCGACCCGGAGGTCGATCGACTCGGACGACTCGACGGGCAGCGCATACCAGTCGTCCCGTCCCGGACAGAGTCGGAGCCCGGTCAGTGTCTCGAATCCGAGGTCGGCGGCCGCTCCGGCGCTGTGATTCGGGGCGAGGACGTCTTCCTCGCATTCGCCGCCCACGCAATCCCCGAACGCCAGATCACAGGCCAGGTCGGCGGGGCAGTCGTCGTTCGAGCGGCAGGGGGGGCGCTCGCAGGAGGAATTGCGACAGACCTCGCTCTGGCGGCAGTCCGAGTCGGTGTCGCAGGGGGGTTCGGGAACACAGA
>JBDGRG010000064.1:35610-44221 GCA_042218355.1 Bradymonadaceae bacterium | reverse complement strand
GTTCTTGTTGAACGACCACTTGTAGCTGAGGCTGTCCCCGTCCGGGTCGGTCGCCGAGACGGTTGCCTGGGCGACGCCGTTCTGCAGCACGGGGTTCGGGCTGACCGACAACGAGTTGATGGTCGGCGGCCGGGTGTTGATCGTCTGCAGCTGGATCGTCTCGGTCGAGGTCCCGCTGCCGTCGCCGACGACCGCCTTCAGGGTCGCCGACGTGCCGAACGTCTGGGGGGCGGTGATGTCGATCGAGGCGCTCTGGCTGCTCCCCGACCAGCCCTTCGGGACTTTCCAGCTGTAAGTCAGCGGGTCGCCGTCCGGGTCGACCGCCGTGACGGTGACCGTCGTCGTCTTCCCCGGGACGAGCTGAGTCTTGCCGGCGGTCAGGTCGGAGATCACCGGCGGGCGGTTGCGCTGGGTCTGCACGACGACCGCCCCCCGGGCCGTCGCGCCGTTGCCGTCCGCAACCTCGACGACGAACCGTCCCTGTTTGCCGAACGCGTCCGGCCCCTTCACCTCGATCGTCGCCCCCGATCCACCGGTCTGCTTCCAGCCCGACGGGAGGGTCCAGTTGTAGGTCAGGCTGTTGCCGTTCGGATCCGAGGCCGTCGCCTCCAGCGTCGACTTGCCCCCCTTGTCGATGGTCGACGGACTGGCGGTGACCGAGGCGATCACCGGCGCCCGGTTGGCCCGCGTAACCAGCGAAGCCGCGCCCACCGCCCGCCCGCCCTGCGAGTCGGTCACCTCCAAGCGGACCGTCGCCTGCGCGCCGTAGGAGCCGGGGGCGGTCACGTCGATCGATTTGCCACTTCCCTTTTTCGACCACTTGGCCGGGACCGTCCACGAGTAGCTGAGACTGTCGCCGTCCGGGTCGGTCGCATCGGCGGTGACCGTCGCCGTGCCCGAGGGCTGGATCGACGGCGGGCTGGCCGAGACGCCGACCAGCTGCGGGGGCTGGTTGGGGACGGTCGAGACGACCGTCGAGGCGCGGGCAACGGTCCCGGCGGGGTCGGCGACCTCGACGGCCACCCGCACCCGCCGGCCGGGGGCCTTCGGCGCGGTCAGCGTCGCCCGGTCCCCACTCTCCTTGATGCTCCAGCCGCTCCCCCCCGAGACCGACCAGCTGTACGACAGCGTGTCGCCGTTGGGGTCGGACGCCGAGACCTGCAGCTTCGAGGTGCCTCCCCGGTCGACCTGCGGGGGCGAGGCGGCCAGGCTGTGGACGATCGGCCCGTTGTTCGACTGCGTGCTCAGCCCGACCCGCCCGGTGACCGTGTTTCCGCGCGGATCCGACACCTCGACCCGGATCTCGGCCCGTTTGCCGTACGCGTCGGGGGCGTCGACCTTCACGCTGTCCCCCGAGCCCGTCACCTTCCAGCCCTTCGGGGCCGACCAGCTGTAGCCGAGGTCGTCGCCGTCCGGGTCGGCGGCGTCGACGGTGATCCGGGCGGTGCCCGCGGGGGCGACCTGCGGGGGCGTGGCGGTCATCGAGGCGATCTGGGGGCGGCTGTTGCGGGTCGTCCGCACCCGGATCGACCGTCGGATCGTCCCCTCGAACCCGTCGCTGACGGTCAGTTCGACCCGTCCGGTGGCCTCGGAGCTGTCCGGGGCGGTCAGGTCGACCGACTGTCCCGAGGTCGAGCCCAGACTCCAGCCCTCCGGGGCCGACCAGCTGTAACTGAGTTCGTCGCCCCGCGGGTCGCTGGCGTCGGCCTTCAGGTCGACTCGCCCCGCCGGCTCGACCGGATTCGGATCGGCGGTCAGACTGACCAGCCGGGGCAGCTCGTTGCTGCCCGTCGTCAGATCGACCGACCCCGAGGCCGACGCGCCGCCGTCGTCCCCGACCTCGACCGAGACGGTCGCCGTGCTGCGGTACGAATCGGGGGCGGTGACGGTCGCTTCCGCCCCGCTCCCCTCGATCGACCAGCCCTCCCCGCGCACCGACCACGTCGCCGTCAGCGACGAACTCAGCCCCGATGCCGGGCTGCCCCCGCCGTCCGGGTCGCCGGCCGTCACGCGGACGGTGGTCTCCGACCCCGGATCGACGATGCTCGCGTCCGCCTCGACCGCCTCGACGAACGGCGGGACGTTTCGCTTCTTCGAGTCGCTCGCACACGCCGTCGCCAGCGTGAGAACCAGACAGACAGCTGTCGAAAGGCGATGGGCTCGATGCATGGTGCCGCTCGTCTGCTGGGGGAAAGCAGTTCGACCGATGAGGTCGCCTCGGAAATCAGTCGCCCGTGACGAGTCCGTATGTCCCCGTTGTGCTGCGGGGCCCGGTCCCGCGTCCCAGAACTCGACCACACTCCCCATTCTGCCGATCATCGGGTTCGTGCGCAACGGTTCTTTGCAACAACCACAGCGAGTGCTCCTCCCCGGCGGGGTACGACACGCTGTCTCGACGACGCTGGTACACCGGCCCCGGTGGGACGCATCGAGCAGATCGAAGCAAAGGGGACCAGTCGTGCGCGAGCCATCCGAACGCGACTGGAGCCGGCACGTGCAGAGCACAGCCGCGATGGAACCACGGTTGGAGGGTAGGTCCACGGCTCGGACCGTTGACGCTGCCCGTCACGGGCCCCGAACGTGGCCGGGGCCTCCTGTTCGGGGACCAGCCGTGTCCGGTGCGACGGCGGCATTTCTGCGAGTGCGCCAAACCTCCTTCAGACGTCGAGGAGCCCCTGTGAGCGACGATACGACCGAGGAGTCAGCGTTGAACGTCTTCGGCGAACCCCTCGAGCCCTGCGGCCGCGACCCCGACACCGGGTTCTATCGCGACGGGCATTGCCGTACCGGGTTCCGCGACCGGGGCAACCACGTGATCTGTGCGGAAATGACCGAGGAATTCCTCGCGTTCACCGAGGCCCGCGGGAACGACCTGACGACTCCTCGCCCGGACTGGAACTTCCCCGGACTCGAACCGGGCGATCGATGGTGCGTCTGTGCGGCGCGATGGAAGGAGGCGCTGGAGGCCCACAAGGCCCCGCCGGTCGTCCTCGCCGCCACCGAACGCTCGGCCACCGAGATCGTCCCCCTCGAACTGCTCGAACCGTTCGCCGTCGATCTCCCCGAAAAGGCCTACAACTGATCCCCGACCGCCTCCCCTTCTCCCCACGCTCCGCCCCCGTCATCCTTCCGCCTTCATCCTTCTGCCTTCATCCTTCCGCCTTCATCCTTCCGCCTTCATCCTTCTGCCTTCATCCTTCTGCCTTCATCCTTCTGCCTTCATCCTTCTGCCTTCCCCGGCGTCTCCTCCGTCCCGTCGACGTGGACCGCGAACCGTCCCCGGTCGCGGGCGTGGACCGGCGCCTCGCTGTCCCAGGGCCAGCCGCCGAACTCGGTCCGCCGGTAGTCGAGCATCGCCTGGCGGATCTCCCCCTCGGTATTCATCACGAAGGGACCGTGTTTGACGACGGGTTCGCCGATCGGTCGTCCCTGGAGGAGCAGACATTCGATCGGCTCGTCTCCGGCGGCGACCGGACAGGACCGATCGGCGTGGAGTTCCACGCCGTGGCCGGTTTCGACCGTCCGCCCGTCGATCTCCACGCGATCGCCGACGAAGGGATACAGTACCCGGTTCGCCGAGTCGTCTCCCGCCGGAAGCGTCCACTCTGCTCCCGGCTCCATCTGGATCGTCCAGACGGCGACGTCGGCGCCCTCCTCCGATGCCCACGAGGTGGGAGGAGGATCGAGCGGGTCGACGACCTCCAGCGATCCGGCGATCACACGGACCTCCGTCGTACGTCCCGCGTCGTCCTCGAACTGCGCGTCGGGGATTTCCTCCGACCAGAACATCGTGAAGTACGGATCGCGCTGCTTGGCCTCCTTCGGTAGGTTCAACCAGATCTGCAGCAGCTCCGTCGGATTCGGCTCGTCGCGGCGGACGAGCGGAAACATCTCCGAATGGACGATGCCGTTCCCGGCGGTCATCCACTGGACGTCGCCGCGCCCGAATCTCGCCTTCGCCCCCAGCGAATCCGCGTGGTCGATGTACCCGTTCCGCGCGATCGTGATCGTCTCGAACCCCCGGTGCGGATGGCGAGGAAACCCGGGGACCTCCGTCCCGTGGTACATGCTCCATCCGTCTTTCCCCGAAAAGTCGTTTCCCAGGTTTCGGCCCTCGAGCGAGGCGTCCGGGCCCATCTGGTCGTCTCCCGGCGGATACCGGTCGTCGTGATGCATGCAGAACAGAAAGGGCTCGACCGTCTGCCATGGCGTCTCGAGCTCGAAGGTTCGAACAACCGCGTCGTGGTCAGTCATCGCGACGCTCGGGGAAGAGAGTGGAGGGATAGCCGCGAGGCGAGCCTATGGTCTGCGGACGCCCCCTCACAAGCCGGGGAACGAATCACGCCGCGAGAGCATCGGATGTCCGTTGGATTTCTAGCTCGAGAGGACGCATGTCGCCAGCAAGGAGGGGGGACATGGAAGACCTCTCTCCCGCGGGCTGTTTACAGCCTCGAGATTCGCCGCCATACGAGTGGCGCGCCCGGCACTCGCCGTGCATCAACGTGACTTCAACGGATCTGAACCACCATGTTCTTCGATCCCCTCTACTGGGTCGTCATCGGCATCGGCTTCGTCGTCAGCCTGGCGGCCAACCGCTGGGTCGAGAGCCGGGTCCAGAAGTGGAGTCAATACTCGCTCGACAGCGGCATGACGGGTCGCGAGGTCGCACAGTCGATTCTGGACGCTCGTGGCGTCACGGACGTCGGGATCGAGCGCGCCAGCGGCATGTTCTCCGATCACTACGACCCGTCCGATCGAACGCTTCGACTCAGCGACGAGGTCTACGACGAGCGCACGGTCACCGCTGCGGGCATCGCCGCCCACGAGGTCGGCCACGCGATCCAGCATCAGGAGGGCTACGCTCCGATGACGATCCGGCAGAAATCCGTCCCGGTAGCGAAGATCGGCACGAACCTCGGGGTGTGGATGATCATCGGCGGGCTGATCATCGGTCTCACGGGGCTGGCCAAGGTCGGCGTGGCGCTGTTCGGCGGATTCGTCGCCTTCACGCTGATCACGCTCCCCGTCGAATTCGACGCCTCCTCGCGCGCCAAGCAGGTTCTCGACGAGCAAAATCTCGTCACCCGCGAGGAACTCGACGGCGTCTCGGAGGTCCTCAACGCGGCCGCCTCCACCTATCTGGCCGCCGCACTCACCGCGATCCTCCAGCTTCTGTACTGGCTGTCGATCGTCTACGGGCGCGAGTGAAGTCGGAGCGGGGGGACCGTCACCACTCCGCCGCCCCGTCGCCTTTCTCGTCCGCGATCCCGTCGTCCTCGGCGACGGACCGTCCCCATGTCTCCGACCCGCCCGCTGCCTCCAGCCGATCCGCCGCGTCGAGCAGCGGTTCGAGGTACTCCTGGAGAGTCTCCTCCGAGTCGGCGGTCCCCTCGTAATCGACCTCGAGCCGGCCGCGCTCGAGTGTGAATCCGGGGTGAGCCTCGTGCAGGTCGAGGAAGGCCTCTCGGATGCCGTCCCGCTGGAGGAAGCGCCTCGCTTCCTCGGGATTGTGGCTCTGCACGATGAACGTCTCGTCGAATGCCGGGTCGCCGACCTGGATGTCCTCCGTACCGAAGGCCTTTCCGACCTCGTCGCCCAGCGACTCGGGCTTCAGCGTCAGGTGAATCGGCACGCTGTACTGCAGATCGACTTCGTAGACCGTGTAGTTCATCCGGTGGTTGCCTTCGTGACGACTCTCCGTCTGGACCAGAACGGGATGCCCGCGCCGTTCGCCGCTGAGGACGTTGCCCCCGAGCGTGCTTCCGGTGAACCGCATGTCCTCGTCCTCCTCGGCGAAGGACGACCACCCCTCCTTCGAGTTCCAGGCGACCGTGACCAGGGCCAGAAGCACCGCCAGGATGAGCACGTCGAGGAGACCGAGCATGGGAATCTCCGGGGGACGTCGGGTGATCGACGGAGGACCCGGGCGAGGTCTGGGTGGCCCCGGATCAGTCGAAGAAAGCGGTCAGTTCGTCGAGTTCGCGGGTATTGAGGACGTCGCTCGGTTCGAGCCAGCCGCGACGCGCCTGGCCGATGCCGTAATGCATCGCTTCGAGATGGTCCGTCCGGTGGCTGTCGGTCGAGAGGAGCACCGGGACTCCCCGTTCTTTCGCCAGTTTGCAGTGCGCATCCGACAGATCGAGCCGTGCCGGCTGGGCGTTCAGCTCGACGGCCACGCCGTGTTCGGCCGCCGCCTCGATGATCCGTTCGACGTCGACGGGGTACGGCTCGCGCACGCCGATCTTCCGGCCCGTCGGATGGCCGATGACGTCCGAATGCGGGTGTCGGATGGCTCGGACGATCCGCTCGGTCTGCTCGTCACGGTCCAGACCGAACGCCGAATGCACCGAACAGATCGTGTAGTCGAGCTCCTCGCGAATGTCGTCGTTCAGATCGAGGGACCCGTCGCGGAGGATGTCGACCTCGCAGCTTCGAAAGACCTTCAGGTCGTCCAGCTCCTCGTCGAGTCTCCGGATCGCCTCCCCCTGCTCGCGCAGCTCGTCGGGCTCGAGTCCGCCGGCGACGGTCGACGCCTGCGAGTGATCGGTGATCCCGATGTAGTCGTGGCCCAGCTCGTGCGCGCGCTCGACCATCGCCTCCAGTTCGTCCCGGCCGTCGCTGGCCGAGGTATGCATGTGGAGGTCTCCGCGCAGATCGGCGCGCTCGATCAGATCGGGGAGTTCCCCGTCGACCGCCGCCTCGACCTCCCCGCGATTCTCCCTCAGCTCCGGCTCGACGTAGTCCATCTCGATCAGCTCGTAGATCTCCTCCTCGGTTCGCCCGCCGACGAGTTCGTCCTCTCGGAACACGCCGTACTCGTTGATCTTCAGGTCGCGGGCCACCCCGCGCTTCCGACAGGCGACGTTGTGCTCCTTGGAGCCGGTGAAGTACTTCATCGCCGCCCCGAAACACGCGTCGTCGACCACGCGCAGATCGACCTGCAGGCCGTTTCGAAGGTACACCGTCGACTTGGTCTCCCCCTGCAGCTCGACGCGGTCGACATCGTCGTAGTCGACGAAGTGTTCCATCACCGCCTCCCCCTCGTCGCACGAGACCAGCAGGTCGATGTCCCCCACCGTCTCCTTGCGGCGCCGGTAACTTCCC
Organism: Bradymonadaceae bacterium; assembly: GCA_042218355.1. GTDB lineage: Bacteria > Myxococcota_A > Bradymonadia > Bradymonadales > Bradymonadaceae > CAJXPB01. The sequence continues at coordinate 37,117 of JBDGRG010000064.1, read as the reverse complement.
GCTGGTGCGATCCGGTCGATACTCTCCAGTTCGCGCATGTAGTCCAGCAGCGCCTCGACCCGCTCTTCGGCCCGGTCGATGCGCGTGCGCTCGTCGTCACTCTGTCGGGCCCGCGCGATCCCCTCCAGGATGTTCTGTTCGCTCTTCTCGCCGAACCCGTCGACCTCCTGGATGCGCCCCTCCTCGGCGGCGGTCTCGAGTTCGTCCAGCGAGTCGACCTTCAATGTCTCCCACAGTTTGGCCGTCCGCTTCGGGCCCAACCCCTCGACCTTCATCATCTCCCGCAGCCCGCTCGGGACGTCGTCCCGCAGCTCCTCGAGCTTCTCGACCTCCCCCTCCTCGACGAACTCGACGATCTTCCCGGCCAGGCTGTCGCCGATCCCCGACAGCTCCGTCAGGTCCTCGTCCTCCCGGACCATGTCGCCGACGTCGCGCGACATCCCGGAGACGGTCTGCGCGGCGTCGCGATACGATCGCACTCGAAACCGGTTGGCGCCCTGGATCTCCAGCAGGTCGGCGATCTCCTCGAACATCGCGGCGACGTCGGAGTTGTGCACGGGCACGGCAGTTCCCTCGCGGCAGGGGGGGCGATGGGCTCGGCTCCAGATTCTACGCCGGATAGTAACGTGAGACGAACGGACCCCGAAAGGCAGCGACGACCCGCGAACCGGACTCTCTCGACCGGACGGCCGACGGCGAGCCCCCCACACTCGGAACGCCCGACGCCGTTGGCGTTCGGCTCCGCCGTCTCTACCCGGCTCGTCGAGGGCCTGCTACGTCGGCACCGGCGAGCTGATGCCGTCGAGTCCGAGTGATGCAGGTCGATGAAAAGTCGTTTAGCATACGCCTCGCGACTCGGCCGCGCGTTCGGACTGCGTCCGAATCCGTCCTCGGGGAGCCGTTCGCGATCTTCGACGAACGCGTCGAGGATGACGACGGCCGAAACTGGTGATGGCTCGGCTCGCATTCGACCCCGAGTCCGCCGACCGTCGAGGCATGCGACGCCGTCCACGGATACTGCCGACCACTGACTGACGACTATGGAACTGCCGATCTTCGACGCGACGGCGATGCTGGTGGTGCTGGCTTCGATTTTCGGTCTGCTCAACCACCACGTCGTCAAACTTCCCTTTGCCGTCGGGATGATGGTCTCGTCGATGCTCGCGTCCGTCGGCGTCGTGCTGGTCGACAGCCTGGCGCCGGGTCTGGCCCTGGAGGCGGCCTTTCAGGACGTCCTCGGCAACGTCGACTTCACCGAGGCGCTGCTCCGGGGCATGATCGGCTTCCTGCTGTTCGCCGGATCGTTACATACCGATTTCGATGGTCTCTGGGAGGAGAAGGGCCCGATCCTGGCCCTCTCCACCGTCGGACTGTTGATGTCGACGGGCATCCTGGCCGTCGCCAGCTTCAATCTCTTCTGGATTCTCGGGGTCGAAGTCCCCTTCATGACGTGCCTGCTCTTCGGGGCACTGATATCGCCGACCGATCCCGTTGCGGTGCTCGGCAT
>JBDGRG010000064.1:28381-35600 GCA_042218355.1 Bradymonadaceae bacterium | reverse complement strand
GTGACCCAGCACGTCGTCGGGCTCGCGGACACGGCCGCGTCGGCGAGCGAGCTCGCGACCTGGCAGATCCTCGGCGAGATGGGCGAGCTCGGCATCATCCGCGCCGCCGGCGCAACGGAGGAGATCGAGATCGAAATCGTCGGCGAGAGCCTCTTCAACGACGGGTTCGCCGTCGTTCTGTTCTCCGTCCTTCTGACGGTCGCGACCGGCGGTCACGGCCACGGTGCGTCCGTCGGACCGAGCATGGTTCTCGGCCTGCTCGCCAAGGAGGTCGTCGGCGGGGTCGGACTCGGTCTGGCCTTCGGTTATCTCGGATACCTGGCATTGAAGACGCTCGACGCGCCGGACCTCGAGCTGCTGATCAGTCTGGCCATCGTCATGGCGATCTCCTCGGTCGCCTTTCAGTTCCACTTCTCGGCGCCGCTCGGGTCGGTCGTCGCCGGGCTGCTGATCGGCAATCGCGGGCGTCGATTCGCCATGTCGGATCCGACCCGCCGCCACCTCGATATCGTCTGGAACTTCATCGAGGAATCACTCAACGGCATCCTGTTTTTGTTGATCGGGCTGAAGTTCGTCTCGATTCCGCTCGATGTCAGCGCTATCGGAGCGGGGTTGATCCTCGCGCCGTTGGTCGTCGCCGCTCGCTTCGCGGCCGTCGGCAGTCTTTTGAGCATCCCGACTCTCGGCGAGGACCTTCCGCTCGGTGCGCGCCGCATCCTGACCTGGGGCGGGCTGAAGGGCGGCATCTCGATCGCTCTGGCGATGTCGATCCCCGACTTGCCCGGCCGCGACGCGGTGCTGACCGTCACCTATATGGCGGTCGTCTTCTCGATCGCCGTTCAGGGGTTGTCGGTGGGGAAGTTGATCGAATTCGTCGGTGACGACCGTGCCCCGGTCGGCGGGGACGCGTGACCCGACTCGGCGGGCGCCGGCCGGTCGACTCTGTATTCGCTCCGATGTCCAGGAGGACGTGATGCCCGGCGAATGCAAGAAATGCGGCGCAGAAGTCGAGGCGACGGAGGCCGAATTCGACCGCGGATTCGCCTCGTGCGAGGAGTGCCACGCGCTCAACGAGATCTACTGGGATCTCGGGGACGGCCACGTCCCCCGCGGAACGTCGAGCGACGGCGGGTCGTCCGCCGCGGCGACGGTCCGTGCCGGTCCGAGTCCGACCGAGGGACGACTCGAAGGAGACACCTCCTTCGATTTCGAGGGCGCCGATCGGCTCCGTGTCGAGGAGGCGAACGGTCGACTCGGTCTCTTCTGGTCCACGCGGATGCTCTGGCGGCTCGGCTCGATATTCCGCTGGGTTTCCCTCTTCCTGGTATCCCTGGTGGCGATCTGGGGGCTGTGGGCCCTCGCCCCGGCCATGACCACCTCCGGTCCCATCGTGCTCGGCGACGGAAAGGCCTCGCCCTTCGAGGCGCTGATCTGGGACATGGCGACGACGGCGACGTACGCGGTCGTCGCTGCGGGGCTGTACGGCGCACTGCGGGCGCTCCTAAACGACGCCTACGTCCAGGTGTCGGTCGACGGACCCGCGCGACAGGTCGACGCGGGATGGGGGCCGCTGCCGTGGTGGGACGACTCGACCTCGGTCTCGGCCGACCGCATCGAACAGATCTTCGTCCAGTCCGACGTGATGACGTGGGGAGGAGGCGGCCGGCACTCCAGTCCGAATCTGACGCAACTCTTCAAATTGACCGCCATTCTGGACGACGAAACGGTCGATCTGGTCGGCAAGTTCGAAGAGCCCGAACCGGCGGTCGCCTTCGAGCGGCTCGTCGAGGACTATCTCGGCATCCGGGACCGCGCGGTCGACAAGGGACGCGAGCCTCAGAGCTTGGTCGAAGGTCCGCTGGTCGTCGAGTGCGGCGATTGTGGGCGGGCGACCGAGGTGCCCGCCGATGACGACGGCGAGTTCGTCGAATGCGCCGATTGCGGCACGATGTTGCAGGTCGAGGACGCGGTCGCGGCCGATACCGCCTCTGTCGAGACCGATCCGCCGGGGGGCGAGTCGCGACCGTCGGACTGGTCGGCGCCCGACGAGCCGCTGGAGGATACGTGGACCGCTTCAGATGAATCGGGGGCAGGGTCCTCGGGGGCGGCGGGCACCGGCTCGGACGGAACCCGTTCGGCCCCCGGGTCGACCGCCGCATCCCAGGAGGCAGATTCACACTCGTCTACCGGCGGCGGCTCGGGCACTGCGTCCCCCTCCCGGGCGGCCGAATCCGAACCGGAGAGCGGCGACGCAGTCGGCGGGGAGATCGGCGAGTCCGCCCTGCACGACGTCGAGATGGCGGATACGCTGGAGATCCGCGAGAAGACTCAGGAGCGGTTGCACTTCACGCACGGCGATCCGCTCTGGAAGCGCGGTTTGAAGACCGGGTGGTATGCATTTCTCGCCGCCGGAAGTCTCTTCATCGTCTGGCCGATCGTCCGATTGCTGTTCGGCTGCTTCGCCGGCGACCTCGGCTCCGACGGTGCGGTGAGCTTCTGGACGTTCGATCCCTTCAACGCGGTCGGGCTCACACTCGTCGGAGCTTGGTTGACTTACCTCCTGCTGGGGGTCCTGCTGACCCGGCGTCACGTCACCGTCGATGCGACCGCCGCCGAGCCGCAGCTCGAGATTCGGTTCGCTCCGCTCGCGTGGTTCACGGAACCGCAGCGATTCCCCGTCGATCGGATCGACCAGCTTTACGTCGACAAACAGGCGTCGCGGGAGTTTAAGAGCAAGCAGATCGCGGAGACCTACGACGTCAACGTCATTCTCGACGATGGGACCGAGGAGACGATCGCCGCCGGTCTGGACGAGCCACACGAGGCAACCGGTCTCGAAAGCGTCATCGAGGATTACCTCGGAATCCACGACCGCGACGTCGAGGGTGAGTACGCCGGCTCGTGATCCGGAACTTGGGAGTTCGGTATGCCGGGCGATTGCAAGAAGTGCGGCGTTCGACGGGAGATGTCTTGACGACACGGTCGAACATCGGGCGGTTCGTCGCACTCCTCGTCGTCGGTACCGTGTGGCTCTCTGCCGGCGTCTCGTTCGCAGCGACGGACGACGAGCACGAGATCTTCGTGCTGACCGGGGGGGAGGTCTGGGCCGGCGAGGAGACCGGCGGTCACGGGGTGGCGCTGGTACACTGGCGCTGGCAGCCGTCACAGACGCCGCTGCGATTCGACGCGCAGTACAACACCGACACGGTCCGTCTGCGTCTCGCCGGGCCGACCGACACCCTGCACTCCGAATTCTACGGGGCGTTGAAGGCGCAGTACCCCTTCGCTCGCATGCTCCCCGATTACTACCGCCGCGGCGAGCGCGTCGGTGCTCGCGGGTTTCGGGCGGGGTACGCTGCGGCCACCGCCGGCTGGAAGGGCGGCTGGCGGCCCCACTGGATCGACGTCTCCCTGACCGGGCGGCGCTGGTTGTTCGAGCCCACCGAGGCGACCGCCTCCGATCTCCGGCTCCCGCCCGATACGTGGTCCGCTCGGCTCCGCGCCAGTTACGCGCTCTGGATGGTCCTCGACGACACCTCGCAGTGGCAGCCCCACCAACCCTTCGATCGCGTCGAGGGGTTCGCCGCCGGACTCGACCTCGCCGTCGACCTTCGCGCAGACACTCGGAGCTGGGGCGACCGAGGGGCGGCGAACGGCGTCGATCCGCGGGTCAATCGACCGTCGAATCCCGCCCTGATCGCCCGTCAATGGGGGGCGGTCGGTATCCCGCTCGCCGCCTGGGGTCGGCTGCAGCTGTACGAACGCGCTGCCTGGCACCGCGGCGGCGACGATCTGACCCGCGACCGGCTCGGCGGGCTGAATCCGTATGTCGCCCCCGTCGCGGGCCTGCCGTGGGCCGCTCTCGTCTCCGGCCGGTACGCCACCGGCCGGGCCGAACTTCGCCTCGAGATGCCTCTCGACCACGAATTCGGGATCTTCACCGACACGGCCGCCGTCGCGGATCCGCGCCGGTCCGGCGCTCGTTCGGAGCTCGGTCTCGCAGCGGGGGCCGGTCTACTCGCCGACCTGCGGTGGGGGGCCTGGAAGGTCGATCTCCGCCTGGGCACGGCGCTCCCCCGCCGGTGGCTCGACGCCCGGCCGCTGCTAAACGGCTGGCTATCCGTCGGTCGCCGTTGGTAACGGGCGGGTCTGCTCGGCGCCTCGCGGGAATCCCCCCGCCGAGTCCCGATTTACGCGACATGGCGATTGCTCGTCTGCGCTTCGAATTTCCCGCGCGGTGCGGCCGTTCACTCCGAGCTGAAGATCTCGCGGACCATGATCGCCAGGTCGGGGGGGCCGTCGAGTCGCAGCACGTCCTCGCCTTCCGTGACTCGGCGCCTTCCGTAGGCTTCTGTTTCCCGATCCGGCTCTTCGTACACTTCCACGACGTCGTCCTGCAGATTGACGATCCAGACGGCCGGAATCCCGTGCCGGGCGTACAGCGGGACCTTCGCTCGTCGGTCGTCTTCGAGTGACGTGTCGGCGACTTCGATGATCAACAGGACGTCCTCGGAGCCCGGGAGGTCGGAAATATAGTCGTCTTCTCGGTCGCGAAGCAACGCGAGATCCGGTTCCGGCTCCGAAAACGTTCCGAGGCTAACCGGGTTCTGGACACTTACGATACATTCAGATCCGACGCGCTCCTGCAACAGGCCATTCAATCGATTCGTGTAGCCCGCATGCTCGCTTCCGATCGGCGTCATCTCGACGATCTCCCCTTCCAACAATTCGACCCGATCGTCCTCCCCGAGGACACCGGACTCGGCCATCCGGTGGTATTCGTCGGCCGTGAATTGGCGGCGCGGACGCCCGATGTCGGCTGAAACGGTCATGTCGACTGCTCCGCTCGTGTCGCACCTCGCTCGAATGCCCAGGCTACCTCGCCGGTTAGCCGTGTTCAACGCCGGCCCCGAGCCTACGCAGAGGTGGCCCGCCCGGGTCATCCGCCCCGGCATCGGCCCGTGTCGCCGGACGGTGGGATCGAGCAGGTTTTGCTGCAGCAATCCGAGTCCTCGGTGCACGTCGAGCCGATGGGGTGGCACGGATGGCCGCAGGTCCCCTCGTGGCACGTGCTGAAGCAGCATTCGTCGTCGGATCTGCAACTCGCCCCGACGATGCCGCAGGTCGGACACCGCTCGTCGGTCTCGTCGTCGCAGTCGTTGTTCTTCTGGTCACAGACCTCGGGATTGCAGTCGTCGCACTTCTCGTCGACCGCCCCGTTGCAGTTGTTGTCGCGATAGTCGCAGACCTCTTTGGACGACGAGCACTTCGTGGGACAGCCCGCGACGATCTCCAGCGGCGTGCTTCCGCCGGCGGCCGTCTGTTTGAGCCGTCTGCAGGCCGAGGGGGCGAGTTTCAGCGTTCCGGAGGATTCGTCGTAGTCGTACTTCTTCTCGGGAAGGAACGAGCCGGCGACCTTCACCCAGAGTTCGTCCCCGGCGAGTTTGCCGCCCGGCGTCTTCAGTTTGTAGGTGCAGGAGATGACCTTCTTGGAGATTTTCCCGAGCACCCCGGCCAGCTGCGAGGCGTTCGAGGCCTTGTAGTATCGGGGGTTTCCGTTTCCGCCCGCGTCCGTCCCGCCGCGCTTGGCGACCTGGTTGAGTTCTCCGCAGGTCGAGTTGAACCCGACCGTGTAGACCGGAATCCCGTCGCTCTTCAGCCGCCCCGCCCACCGGTTGGCGAGCGTCTCCTCGCCGGGACCGCAGTGCCCGCACCCGCAGCCGTCGGTGATCAGGACGACCGCCTTCTGGCGCTTGCCACTTAGCGGGTCGTTCGTGTCCGTATGCCGTTTGTTGGTGTGGACGTCCTTCAGCGCCGAGCCCGTCGGTGTGCAGTGCTTGCCGCCGGTCTCGATGTCCAGCCCGGGCAGATTGTTCGTGTTGCCATGAGGGCAGAAGCCGTGCGAGTAATTCGAGCGGTACGACGCGACGATCTCCTGCCGCGTGTGATCGCCCAGCGCGAGGAACTCCTTGTTCAACTTGCTGCAGGCGTCGTTGCGGTGGGCACACGGGTAGGTCGAAGCGACCATCCGAACCTTGTCGTGCAGCGCCCGGGCGATCTGGTCGAGCCCGTTCTTCGCCCGCTTCATCCGCGTCTTGCCCGTTCCGTCGCGGTCGCGCATCGAGGTCGATCGATCGATGACGAAATAGATGTTCGGTTTCAGGAGCTTGAACTTCGCGGTCTTTCGGTTGCAGATCTTTCCCGACGGGCGCTTTTCACAGGCGTCCCCCGTGCCGTCGCCGTCGGAGTCGCCCTGGAAGTAGTTCGAGGTCGTCGGGCAGTTGTCACATGCGTTCCCGCGGCCGTCGCCGTCGGGATCCTTCTGCTCTTTGTTGGCCGTCCCCGGGCAGAGATCGACGACGTCGCGCGTGCCGTCGCCGTCGCTGTCCCGCTTCGGGTCGTAGAACATCTCGCCCTGGCAGGCGTCCCCTTTGCCGTCGGCGCTCTCGTCGACCTGGGCGCGGTTTGCGGTCTGCGGACAGTTGTCGCAGGCGTCCCCGACCCCGTCGCCGTCGCCGTCCTTCTGCTCGGTGTTCGGCGCGTCCGGACAGTTGTCGAAGCCGTTCAGCTCGCCGTCACGGTCGGCGTCGTCCCATCTGGACCGCGAGGTCGAGTCGGCTCCGTCGGTCGCCTCGGTTGCGTCGATTGCATCGGGGGCCACGGAGCGGACGTCCTCGTCGGCGCCGGCATCGGGAAGCGACGGGTTCGGGCCGTCCGAGCAGCCGACGACCGCGAGCAAGGCGGCGATGAGGAGGGAGGTTCTGTCGAAATCCGGCGGCATGAAACACGACGAGATGGGGTGAGTCAGCGGATGGGCCCACATTGTCGCCAAAAGTGTGGAGTGATTCAATCGGACCGCGCCTCCGGTGGTCGGACGTGCCGGTTCGGGGGCCGAACCGCGAGCGTTCTGGAGGAGATCTTCGTTCTCGTGGTTCGCGTCGTGGGGAGGAGCTGCGATCCCCGTCGACGAGCAATGTTCGGGCGCAGAAGCTCAGCTTGACGTGCCGACGTCGAGGGCAAACGCTGTTTCGGGCGGCTCGGCGAGGGTGGGAGGTCAGCGATGCGGATGGTCGGTGCAGACGACGACGGACGGATGGATCGCAGTCCGATGCCCCAATCGACCGTGAGAGCGGGGGTCGCGGCGTCGGTCGTCTGTGTGCTGCTCTCAGTCGCCGCCTCGGTCGACGCGGGTGAGGCCGGCACGGCGGTGACCCCCGAG
>JBDGRG010000064.1:13423-28371 GCA_042218355.1 Bradymonadaceae bacterium | reverse complement strand
CGTCGTCGAAAACGACCTCGAGCTGACGTCGTTCGCGGCAGCGGTGACGGCGGAAGCGGGTCTTCGGGTCGATTCCTACCACGCGTCGATGGTCCCCGGCGTGCGACGTTCGGGTTGAAGGGAGCTTTCGAATGTGACGCCAGCGACCTGGACGGCTCGGATTATCGGCAGCGGTTGTGGCAGGTGTCGGACGGGGCGACGACCGGCGATGCAGAGAGGAAGACCGGCGACGAGCGACCGTTTCCGACCGGCGAAGTGACCGTCGACGCCGAACCCGAGGGCGACATCGTGGTCGACGGCGTCTGGACGGAAGAACAGACCCCGGGGACGGTCGAACTGTCGGCGGGCGAGCATCGCATCTGCGTCGAATTTGGCACGGATGGAGCGCTGAGTTCTCCCCGGACGGTTCGGGTACGAGAGGATACCCGGCGGAAGGTCTTTATTCGGAAGGAGAAATGAGTGGCGGGTGGGCTCGATTCGAGGCCTCGAACCGCAGCGGGCCCGCCCCTGGAACCGATCACTGACCGGATACTTGCGACACGGGTTGATGCCATGACGATACTGATTTGGACGGTCGTCGCGGTCGTCTCGACTGGAGTCGTCTGGAAGGGCAGTGGCTGGCTGGAGAGGTCCAGCGAGAGGCTCGCCGTCTACTACGAGCTGCCGGACATCGTGAAAGGGGCGATCGTCGTGGCGGTCGGGTCGAGTTTTCCCGAGTTGTCGACGACCGTCATCTCCACGCTGCTGCACGGCGAGTTCGAGCTGGGCGTCTCGGCGATCGTCGGGTCTGCGCTGTTCAACATCTTGATGGTCCCCGCGCTGTCGGGATTGGCCGGTGAGGAGCAGCTCGAGGCCAACCGCGACCTGGTCTACAAGGAGGCCCAGTTCTACATGATCGCCGTGGCGGTGCTGCTGCTGACCTTCTCGTTCGCGGCGATCTACAATCCGGTCGGTCCGGGCGAATCGCTGATCAAAGGCACGTTGACCAGGCCGCTGGCGATGATTCCGGTCGCCCTGTACGTGCTCTACGTCTTCGTCCAGTACCAGGACACGATGGATTACGATGCGGGGGAATCGACGCACGACGTCGACCCGCTGAAGAACTGGGGGCTTCTGGTCGTCAGCCTCCTGGTCATCCTCGCCGGCGTCGAGGGGCTGGTGCGGGCCGCCATCAACTACGGGGAGTTCTTCGGCACGCCGAGTTTCCTCTGGGGCATCACGGTTGTCGCGGCGGGGACCTCGATTCCGGACGCCTTCGTCAGCATCAACGCCGCTCGCGATGGCAAGGCGGTGACCAGCGTCGCCAACGTGTTGGGGAGCAACATCTTCGACCTGTTGGTCTGTATCCCGGCCGGGGTGCTGGTCGCCGTCGAACCACCGACCATCAACTACACGATCGCGGCCCCGATGATGGGCGTGCTGACCTTCGCGACCATCGTGCTCTTTCTGATGATGCGCACGAGTCTCATCTTGTCGCGGGCCGAAGCCTGGTGGTTGCTGGCGATCTACTGTGTGTTCGTGGTCTGGATGGGGGTCGAAACCTTCGGTGTGGTCGATCTCGTGCACGGTCTTCCCCCGGCGAACCCCTCTGGCCACTGATGCGAGCGGCGTGTGTGTCGAGTACCGGAGCCGGGCCGTCAGTTCGTCGCTCGTCGACGTCGTCCCTTCGAAGGCCGTCGAGGGGCGGGGACGCGGCCGTCCAGCTGGGCGTTGACGCCCGGTGCGATTGACGCACATCATTTCGGGCGACCGACACAGAGAAACTGACACCGACAGACGCATGTGTCGCCGTCGCGGCTCGCCCGCGTCGGCGCAGTTACCTGTCCGCGGTGAGGAGCGATGACTGAGCTGGGTGTTCCGGTCGAGCACGGGGACGGCGAGCGGCGCGTGGCCCTCACGCCGGACGTGGCGGCCGACTTGTCCGACCGGTACGGAGCCGAGGTGCTCGTCGAGACGGGCGCCGGCGAGCGTGCGCTCATCGACGACGACGCGTTTCGACAGGCCGGTGCGGCGATCGTCGACCGGGAACGGGTGTTCGGGGCGGACGTCGTCGCCACGGTCGGATCGCCGACCTCCGCGGATCTCGACGACGTGGACCAGGGGCAGCTGCTGATCGGACTGTTCTCGCCCCTCGAGCAACCCGAGACCGTCGCCGACCTGGCCGAACGAGGCCTGCGGGTGATCAGCATGGAGTTGATCCCGCGGATCTCGCGGGCGCAGAGCATGGACGTGCTCTCCGCGATGGGTTCGCTCGCCGGATACCGGGCGATGGTCGAGGCGGCCGAGGCGTTGCCCAAGTTCTTCCCGCTGTTGACCACGGCCGCCGGGACGATTCGCCCGGCGGACGTGCTCGTGCTGGGGGCCGGCGTAGCCGGTCTGCAGGGGATCGCCACGGCCAAGCGGCTCGGAGCGCGCGTCACCGGCTACGACATCCGCGAGGCGACTCGCGAGGAGATCGAGAGTCTCGGCGCGGACTTTCTGGAGATCGAACTCGAGACCGGTGGAGCGGAGACCGAGGGGGGCTACGCCCGGGAACAAGACGAGCAGTTCCAGCGAAAACAGCCCGACTTGCTCGCCCCGCACGTCGCCGACGCCGATGTCGTGCTGACGACCGCCCAGATACCGGGAAAACCCGCGCCGAAACTGGTCACCGCGGAGGCGGTCGAGGCGATGGCGCCCGGGTCGGTCGTCTACGATCTGGCGGCGCCCAGCGGCGGGAACTGCGAGCTGACCGAACCCGGTGAGATCGTCCACCATCCGGACGAGCAACGGGGGGCGGCGGTCCACGGGCCGACGAACGTCCCCAGCCGGATGGCTCCCCAGGCGAGCGAGTTGTATGCGCAGTGCATCGGTTCCCTGGTGGGGACGATTGTCGACGAGAACGGGGGCCTCGCCCTCGACCTCGACGACGAGATCGTCGACGAGGCGCTGGTGTGTGCCGACGGAACCATCCGGAACGAACGGGTCGCCTCTCTACACTCGGGCGAGAACTGATCGGAGTCGGCGGTCGTCGCGTCTTCGAAGGTCACGCGGAGCTCTCATGGTCGACAACATCATCATCTTCGTGCTGGCGGCGCTTCTGGGGACCGAGATCCTCTCGAAGGTCCCACAGACGCTCCATACCCCGCTGATGTCCGGCGCGAATGCCGTCAGCGGCATCACCGTGGTCGGGGCCATCTTCGCGGCGGGCGCGACGGAGGGCCCCTGGTCGGCGTGGCTGGGCTTCGCCGCCTTGGTCGTCGCGATGATCAACGTCGTCGGTGGCTTTCTGGTGACCGATCGGATGCTGAGGATGTTCGTTCGACCCGATCGGGGCGAGGGTGCCGGGGAGGAGTCGTCGTGAGTCCCGCTGTCGAGCTGGCCTATCTCGGGGCGGCGGTGCTGTTTGCGCTGGGACTGAAGCGGATGCAGTCCCCGACGACCGCCCGTCGCGGCAATGCAATGACCTCCGCCGGCATGGCGGTGGCCGTCGTCGCCACGCTCTTCGCCCACCAGATCCTCTCGCCCTGGATGATCCTCGCCGGTGCGGTGCTCGGCGGCGGGATCGGCGCGGTGCTGGCGCTTCGCGTCGAAATGACGGCCATGCCCGAGCTGGTGGCGGTCTTCAACGGATTCGGCGGCCTGGCGAGCGCACTGGTCGCCGGCGCCGAGGTCGCCCGCTACGCATTCGGCGCCGAGAAGGATGGCATCGCGGCTGCGACCGCCGTGCCGATCGGGCTGAGTGTGCTGATCGGAACCGTGACCTTCTCGGGATCGGTCGTCGCGAACGGAAAGCTCGCCGGGTGGTTGCCCGGCGACCCGATGAACTTTCCCGGGATGCGGGTCTTGACCGCCGCCTGTCTGCTCGGGGCGGCTGGCGCCGGGGTTTACTTCGGCATGAATGCCGCGGCCATCGGCTCGGCGCCGGGACCGGCGTTGCAGGGGGCTGTCGGCCTGGGGGGCGTCGCGTTGGTGCTCGGGGTCTTGTTGGTCGTGCCCATCGGCGGCGCCGACATGCCGGTCGTGGTCGCACTGCTGAACTCGTACTCCGGACTCGCGGCGGCGGCGACCGGATTCGTGCTGAGCAACACCGCGTTGATCGTCAGCGGGACGCTGGTCGGCGCGGCCGGGCTGATCCTGACGATCATCATGTGCGACGCGATGAACCGCTCGCTAGCCCACGTGCTGCTCGGCGGCTTCGGTGCGGAGGGGGGCGGCCCCGAGGTCGACGTCCCGGAGGGCAAGACCGTCAAGGAGACCTCGCCCCAGGACACCGCCATCCTCGCCTCCTACGCCGAGAACGTCGTCATCGTGCCGGGGTACGGAATGGCCGTCGCCCAGGCGCAACACGCGGTCAAGGAGCTGGTCGAGCTCCTCGAGGACCAGGGGATCGACGTCAAATTCGCGATTCACCCGGTCGCCGGTCGGATGCCCGGGCACATGAACGTGCTGCTCGCCGAAGCCGACGTCTCGTACGACAAGCTCTGGGAGCTGGAGGACGTCAATCCCGAGTTCGAAAACACCGATCTCTCCATCGTCATCGGGGCGAACGACGTCGTCAATCCCGCCGCCCGCGAAGCCGAGGGGGACAACCCGATCGCGGGTATGCCCATTCTGAACGTCGACGAATCGGACACCGTCGTCGTCTGCAAGCGGTCGCTCAGTCCGGGGTACTCCGGCGTGCCGAACAACCTCTTCTACGAGGACAACGCGAAGATGCTCTTCGGCGACGCCAAGGCGATGATGTCCGAGCTCGTCGACGAAGCAAAAGAGCTCTCGGAGGGGTGACTGCAGAGAGCTCAGGAAAGCGAACCGAAGAGGGCTCAGAGAACTCAGAGAAAAACGGTTTCCGCTGTCACGTCGTCGACAGCCCCCGACCTCCCTCCCGACTCTGTATCGATCGAGGTGCTGGATGAACGATGTTCGGTCGACAGAGACGTCGTCGCGCCGCCCCGACGACCTCGACGAGTTGTTTGACACCCCGCTGACGCGCGATCTCGGGATCGACGTGCCGATCGTCTGCGGCGCGATGTATCCGTGCTCGAACCCCGAGCTGGTTGCGGCGGCGTCGGCGGCCGGGGGGATCGGGATCGTCCAGCCGATCTCGATGATGTTCGTCCACGACTGGGATCTCCGGGAGGGCATCCGCTACATCCGCGAGCAGACCGACAATCCGATCGGGTTCAACGCCCTCGTCGAGCAGACGTCGGACGTCTACATGCGTCGGATGAAGAAGTGGGTCGACGTCGCACTGGAGGAGGGCGTCGAGTTCTTCATCTCGGCGCTCGGGCCTCCTGACTGGGTCGTCGACAAGGTCCACGCTCAGGGGGGTACGGTTTATCACGATGTGACGAACCGAAAGTTCGCCGAACGGGCGGTCGAGGCGGGCGTCGACGGATTTATCTGCGTGAACGATCGCGCCGGAGGGCACGCGGGGGAGTCGTCGCCGGAGGTGCTGTTCGACGAGCTCGAGGACCTCGGGCTGCCACTGGTGTGTGCAGGCGGTGTCGGTCGACCCGAGGAGTTCGTCGAGGCGCTCGACATCGGATACACCGGCGTCCAGATGGGGACCCGGTTCATCGCCACGCCGGAATGTCGGGCGGATCTGACTTACAAGGACGCGATTTGCGACGCCACTGCGGACGACATCGTGCTGACCGACAAGATCTCGGGGGTGCCGGTCTCGGTGATCGAGACCGACTACATCGAGGAGACCGGGACCGAGGCGGGATGGCTCGCGAAGCGGATGCTCCAGCACCCGAAACTCAAGCATCTGGCGAGAAGTTACTACTCGCTGAAATCGCTTGTGCAGCTGAAGACCGCCTCGCTGGACGGCATGGACTACCGCGAGTTCTGGCAGGCGGGGAAGAGCGTCGAGTACATCGACGACATTCGGACGGTCGACGCCGTCTTCGACGAGTTCGTGTCGGGGGCCCGGGCGATGGCGGCGGCGGTCTCGGATCAGGCGCTCGCCGGCTGAAACACGGCGCCGGTCGAACCGGCTCCCTCCCATCCGTCGGCAGCCCCGGGGAGTGACTCGTCGGCTCCGATGACCAGGAACCCTGCGGGATCCAGCCACTCGGCGCAGCGGTCGAGAAACTCCACCTGGTGGGTCTCGGCGAAGTACGTGAAGGGCAGATACCGCGCAGCGACGAGATCGAAGGACGGCTCGACGTGGCTCGGCAGCGCCTCGCGGACGTCGTGCCGGACGAAGCGAACTGGCTCCCGGTAATCCTCGCAGAGTCGATGCCCGCCGCGCACCTCCTCGAAGCAGCGGTCGATCCACCCCTCTGGCAGCTCCTCGAGTGACGAGGCCGGGTACACCGCTCGCTCCGCGCGGTCCAGCATGTGGCGGTAGACCTCCGACGCGACGATCGCCAGTTCGGATTCGCTCCTCTCGAGTTCGTCGGTGAACGCCGCACACATCGACAGCGTATATGGCTCCTCGCCGGACGCGGCGCCCGCGGACCAGAGGCGAAGTTCGCCGCGATCGGCGTCGGTCGCCCGGTCTGTGAGCTTCGGCAAGATCTCCTCGCGCACCGCGTCGAAGACCTCGGCGTCGCGGTAGAATCGCGAGATCGTCACCCGGCAGCAGGCGTCGACCTCGCGCCATTCCTCCGGGTGTTCGTCGATGTATCGGCGATACGCCTCGAGCGACCCGAGCTCCAGCTCGGTCATCCGGTCGCGAAGTCGCTTGGCCACCTGTCCGTAGACGTCCACGAACCCCTCCCAGCGCAGGCCGAGCTCGGGCAGCGACCACTTCAAAAACGATTCGAAGTCCATCGGTTCGGCTCTCCGGATTCGTGATGTCCGGTGATTTGCGGGTGGACGGGGGACAGCCCGGGTTCGAGCTGCTGGCTGTCGGATGGTCGGGCCGTCGGGGGCCCGAGCCCTGCGAGCGCTGGAGCATTCGGCAGCTCGATTTCAACCGCTGGCGCCGGGCATCTCGAACCAGACGTCGGCGAGGTCGACCGCCAGGTCGGGGAACAGCCCAAACTCCAGGGTCTCATCGTCCTCGGCTTCGACTTCGAGGGTGTATTCGTCGTCTCGGAGCCTGAATACCTCGACCCAGTGTTCCTCCGGCTCGATAAATAGCAGCCACTCGACGCCGTACTCGCCGTACAGGCGGTGCTTCTGCGTTCGGTCGCGCGATGCGGTCGACTCGGAGAGAATTTCGACGACCATGTCCGGGGGGCCGGTGATGCAGTGGCCGTCGTACAACTCCTCGAGGCGATCGGCTCGCACGAACGTGAAGTCCGGCTGCAGGACGGTATCCCGGTCGAGGACGACATCGAACGGGGCGTCGAAACACGCGCCGAGGTCGTGCTCGGTGACGTGCTGGTCGAGTAACGTCCCGAATCGCGTGACGGATCGCTGGTGGTGGATGTTCGGGCTCGGGACCATCACAAGCTCCCCCTCCAGGACTTCCCACCGCCGATCGTCGTCGAGTTGCATGTAGTCGTCGACGGTCCAGTGTCGATCGTCGGCCGGGGGCTCGGGGGTGGTCGCCATCGGAGCGTCCTCGTGTGAGAGAGTGGCATGTGTCACTCCGTCTCGATGTTACCAGACCAGTCGA
Organism: Bradymonadaceae bacterium; assembly: GCA_042218355.1. Taxonomy (GTDB): domain Bacteria; phylum Myxococcota_A; class Bradymonadia; order Bradymonadales; family Bradymonadaceae; genus CAJXPB01. The sequence goes on along the minus strand of JBDGRG010000064.1, from coordinate 20,816 downwards.
ACGGCGAGCAACGAGGGGGGGGATCGACGGGTCCCCTCCCATGTCTGTGATCGGGATTTCCGCGTCGAGTGTTGCGTCGAATCGGATGTGCCCCGGACGTTTGAAGATCGGACCGCGACTGAGTAGACGACCGGAAGAACTGTCTCAGTCGCTGGCGAGGCCGGATGAACCCCGGCTCGCGTCGTTCGCGACCGTCCGACCCAGGCCGGAGCACCTTCGAATGAGTTCCATCGCCGAAAGACACGCCGGCATCGGCGGCCCGCCGACGAGCCGCAACTCGCTCGCCCTCGCGCTGATGGCGCTGCTCGCCCTGATTGCGGGCTGCAGCGGTGGGAACAATCAGTCACCCGTGACCATTCGGGCCGGGGACATCGGGCCGGAAGCCGACGCGGGGGTCGACGGCGGATCGATCGCCGATCTCGGCGTCGGGATGTGTGCCGAGTATCGCCGCGTCGATTGTCGAGATCGCATCGAGGGAACCGGGGCCGAACAGTGGTCGGCCCGGCCCCGGGGAGAGTCGACGTCCATCGAAACAGTCGACAGCGCCGTGTACGGGCAGCGGGCCGTCCGGATCGACGTCGACGACAGCAACTTCGCGGAGATGGTCTGGGAGCCGGAGTCGCCGGTCGACGCCTCGGCGGGTGCGGGTGCGCCCGTTCTGCACGTCGCGGTCCGGGGGGACAACCCGAACGGCTCGGGTTGGCGCGGGGAGACGCCCTTTGTCACGGTCGTGGACACGGAGGGCCGGAAGATGACTCTGGTCCCCGCCGAGGGAAATGCCGAACTGTTGTCTGCAGACGGACGGACCTGGTGGTGGCTGGACGTCCCGCTGGAGGAGCGGCGCGGATGGCGGGCGTCGTTCGAGGGCGGGGACTCCGTCGATCTGTCCTCGATCGCGCGGATCGAGTTTCGACTGAATTCGTTCGGCTCGGGATTCGCACTGACGCTCGACGGGCTCGCCTTCACGGCGCGCGGAGAGAGGTGTCGGTACGAGTGTTCAAAGGGATGCAATGGCCGCGGGACCTGTGATCCGGCGATGCTGCGGTGTCGGTGCGAACTCGGGGCCGTCGGTCCGACTTGCGGCAACTGCGGCGAGGGGTTCGAGCCGGGCCCGGACGGGAGCTGCCGCCTGAGCGAGGACGGGGAGTACGACGAGTGGCCGAATCCGGTCAGCGATACGAATGGAGATGCGTGGTTGCGCAAACACCACGAGCAAGTCGAGGTGCTGCGTCCCCGCGTTCTGGTACTGAACTTCGCGAACGACAGTTCGATGTCCGGGGTCGAGCGATTGTCGCGACGGATCGTGAAGGGGTTCGAACTGGCATCGACCCCGGTGGGAACCGAGCAGCGAGAGCCGCAACTGCAGTACCAGCTCGCCAAGGTCGTCGACATGCGGAACGGCCACGCCGGTCATCCCGACGCCCCCGAGGACTGGTCATACGAGAACAGCACCCTCTGGCCGCGCGAGAAGACCGACTCCGGGGACGTCGAGTTCGACTACGCCGAGCTGTTCACCGAGGAGTTCGCCAGCCACTACGGATACGACAGCGAGGACGGCAGCGACGCGACCGAGGCCGTTGCTCGCCGCGAGGGGCCGACGCTGTGGCTGGTCGGCGCGCACACCGAGGCCGACGCCACACCCAACGAGGTGCTCGAGTACAAGCAGCGCTATACGGCCGGCGACAACCCGATCCCTGGGTCGTTTTCACCCTGCGCGGGCAACGGTTGCTTCAGCTCGGAGGTCTCTGCCTGTGACCGAACCGTCCGGATCGGCTTCATCAACTACAAACGGGGGCCGGGCTGTTATCTCCACAACATGGCCCATCTGCTCGAGTGGACGAACAGCCACCGCGTCGTCCCCGGCTTCTCCCGGTGGTTCGACCGGTTCGCGGGCATGGATCTGGAGGAACGATACGGTCTCCCGGTCGAGAGCCTCTACGGCGTCCAGTGTTCGGACAAACCGTGCATCCGCCACCCCGACCCGGGGACGACCGTGATCCGGCACCGAGGTGAGACGTATCGGATCGCGGGCTGGAACCAGTACTGCGGCAACTGCCACTTCCCGCCCAACGGCGCCGAACACTACGACTATGAAAACGGGACGCCGGTTCGCTCGACCTGCAATACCTTCGGGCGGTCGGGGAAGGTCTGTGGGGGAACGGCGGGAGAGCCGATCACCCAGTCCGCCTGGCGGGCGCTTCGGTCGAAGGTGCCCGACTGCGGCGGCGGCTTCCTCGTCTGGTGGTACCGCCGAATGCCCGCCCACGGCACGTCGCACACCTACCCCTCCGGCGAGCCGATGAAGTCCGTCTGGCCGTATCTGTTCTACTGACGGGGGCGAGCGGGCGACAGCACCGCGGAGGAAACCGGTGATCAGGGGAAAATGATCTCCGAGGTCTCATCCTCGTCGTTCGTCGAGTTCGGGTCGTTCGATCCGTTGACGACGGCCTTGTTCGTCGTCGATTTGTCCTTACACGCCCCGTCGCCCATTCGTTCGGCCTTCAGTTTGAGCGAAACGGAGTCGCCGGGGGAAAGCGAGGAGCCGTAGGTGCAGGTGACCGTCTCCTGCATGTTCGAAGTCGAGGTCGAACAGCTCCAGTTGTTCATGGGGTCGAAGGAGGTCATCGTCAGGCAGCGCGGTAGAGGATCGACGACCTCGAACCCCCCGGGTTCGGCGTTCGGACCGTTGTTCGAGACGGTCATCGTGAAGGTGCCGGACTTCTCGAAATACCGCTGGCCGGATGTTTTCTCCAGCGAGAGGTCGGCTGCTTTGCCCGACGTACCGCCCAGCTCGGTGGCCGCACAGTCCTCGTCGTCGCCGTCCGAGGCGTCGCCGTCGGCCTCGAGCGTCGCGCAGTTCTCGAGTTTCTGCGAACAGTCGGCGGGCACGCGGAACGACAGGTCCAGCTGCAGGGAGTCTCCCGCGGCCAGCGGGCCGGGATGGACGCAGTCGACGGTGCCGCTGTTCGGACTGCACATCCAATCCGAGGGACTGGCACCGCCGAACTGCATGCAGTCGGGGAAGTCGTCCGAGACGTTCAGCGTGCCGGTGTGGTCGTCGGGACCGTCGTTGCTGACGGTGACCGACCACGTCGTCGTCGAGCCCGGCTCGATGGCCGAGTCGGGGCCCGTCTTCTCGAGGCTCAGCTTCGATTCCGCCGGCTCGCCCCCGCCGCCGTCGCCGACCGAACTCGACACGCAGGCCTCGTTGTTCGTCACGTCGACGTCGCCGTCCGCCGAGACCAGCGCGCAGTTCTTTACCGGGCCCGTGCATGCGTCGGTGACCCGCACTCGCACGTCGATCGTCGGAGGGGACTCGCCGGAGTCGAGCCCGCCGGGATAGGTGCAGGAGAGGGTGTGACCGTCGATCTCGCAGGTCCATCCCTCGGTGGCGACCCCCTTGAACTCGAGGCAGTCGGGCAGCCGGTCGCGGACGTGGACCGGAGCGCCGCACGCCCGGTCGCCCGCGTTCGTCGCGTCGATTTGATAGACCGCGGCCGAGGCCGGTTCGAGCTGGCCGCTCGTGCAGTCGGCCGGGCAGCCCATGTGGATCTCGAGGGGCGAGGCGTCCGGGTCGGCCTCCTTCAGCGCGTCGCAGGCCGAGCCGTGCAGGGTCAGTTGGTTGGAGCTCTCGTCATAGGTGAAACCGTCCGACGCGCCGCGCGGAACCCAGGAGTCGGCGACCTTTACCCAGAGGCGATTCGCCGCCGGAGGAGCGGGATCGGGTTCGATGGTACAGGAGGCGGTCGATGCGACGATCTCCTCGAACGCGCTGGCCAATCCGCCGGCCGAGCCCGCCTCCCAGTACCGCGGAGGACCCGGAGATCCGCGATCGGTCCCGCCCGCCTCGGCGATCGTGTTCAAATTCTGCTGGAAGTTCGCGTTCCCGGAGACGTTGCCGAATCCGACGACATACACGGGCACGCCCGCCTGCTTCAGCTTCTCGGCCTGCTTGTAGACGGTGTGTGCGGTGGTGACGTCCTCCGGACATTCGCCGTCGCCGCAGCTACACGGGGCCCCGTCCGTGATCAGTATCACACCTTTGTTGCGCAGGGAGTTGTTCGGGTCGTTGTTGTCGCTGTAGGCCGCGGAAGTCCGCACGTCCCACAGCGCCATTCCGGTCGGTGTCAGATGTTTGCCCCCTCTCTCGTACGTCAGCCCTTTCCAGGAAGTCGCGTTCGTCGCGTGCGGACATCGACTGTCGTTGTTGTCGCTGGACTGGTTCGCCGGCGTATACGAGGTCGTGTAGGAAGCCTGGATCTGGTTGGTGTTGTAATCGCCGATCGGGAGGAATTCGGCGTTAAAATCCCCGCACGCTTGGATGACCATCCCGTCGGAACCGTCGTCCTGGCCCTTCTTGTACTCGCCGCGCGCACAGGGAAACGTCGACATCCCGATTCGGATGTCGCCTGCCAGGGAACTGGCGATGGCATCGAGCCCGTCGCGGGCCCGCTTCATTCGCGTCTCGTTGTTGTTGCCCCTGGTGTCCATCGACGTCGAACGGTCGATGACGGTGTAAATGTTCGGTTTGAGTCGATCGAAGTTCTTCGTCTGGACCTCACAGACGTCACCCGGGGGCTGAACCTCGCAGACGTCCCCGAGTCCGTCGCCGTCGGTGTCGAATTGCGGGGTGTTCGGAATGGACGGGCAGTTGTCGCAGCTGTCCGCCACACCGTCGTCGTCGGTGTCGCCCCCCTCGGCCTTCGGACAGTCGACCGTACACGCGGCGAGGGTCTTGTCGACGGTCAGGTCGGGGCCGGACTGGCAGCTGCAGGCGCCACCGTCCGAACAACTGCTGCACGAGTTGCAGCTTCCGCAGCAACCGCCGCAGCCTCCTCCTCCGGAGACTTCGGTCGACTGGTCGACTGGTCGACATCGACGTCGCCCGAACCGCAGGCCGGACCGAAGAGACCGAGGGCGGCTGTGGCAGTGAAGAGAACGCAGAAAAACGGGTACGATCGGGACATGGGAGCCTCGCGTCGGACGGAGCGCCTCGAGAAGACAAATATCAGCATTCAGTCGGAGGCGCTGCTCTCGACGCGCGCCCCGAGATCGAGTTGTTTCTGCCGTCCAGCGCACTCTAGCTGCGGCGGACTCCCGATGCAAATCGCCACACGGGATGGGGCGGGAGGCGCCGATCCCCTTTGATTCTGAATCGGTTGGTGCGGGAGTACGGAGGCGGACGGGCCGACCCGAGCGAACGTCGGATCGGGCGCCCGTTCCTCTCGTTCGGGTCTGCGGCGGGCGACGGTCACCAGGGAACGTAACCGCCGTCCCATTCGAGGAACTCGCCGCTCTGTTCGGGGCCGGCCTCGTCGATGCGGTCGATCATGTTCTCGACGCTCGTCTCCGGGGTGATCAGAGCGTTCTCTCCCCCCATCCGCGTCCGAACCCAGCCCGGATGGAGGACGAATGCCACGATGTCGTCGTCCTCGAGATCGACGGCCAGTGAGCGGGTGGCGATGTTCAGCGCGGCCTTCGACATCCGGTAGGCGTATGACCCCCCGCTGCCGTTGTCCGTGATCGAACCCATCTTGGAGGTGATGTTGACGATCTTCGCCCCGTCGGGCCGGGCGCGAAGCGTCGGCACGAGCGCCTCCACGACCCGGAGCGTGCCGATCGCGTTGACCTCGAAGTCACCGCGGATCTCCTCGAAATCGAAGTCGTTCGGCCCCCCGCCCCGGTGGAGCTGCCCGGCGTTGTTGATCAGCACGTCGATTGCCTCGTCTTCGATCGACGAGGCGAAGTCGGCCACGCTCCCCGCGTCGGTGATGTCCAGTGCGTAGATGTGGATGTTCCCCTGCGTCTGTTCGGCGACCTGCTCCAGTTCGGCGGCTTCGGAGGGCTGGCGAGCCGTCGCAATGACGTCGTCGCCGCGAGCCGTCAGTTGACGCGTGAATTCGAGGCCGAGTCCGCGATTCGCCCCGGTGACCGTGTAGAGCATGGTGGTGCGTCCCTGTAGAGTCGAGGACAACGTGATCGTGATTTTGCGAACGTCGATGGCTTCTCCGCCGGACCCTCGTACCACATCCGGTCCGTCTCGGAGAAACCCCTCGATCCCCGTCGACACTCCTCCGTCCGTTCTCCGCTCGTTCCGACGTCCGATGACCGTCGTCCCGGCACAGTTCTTTTCCACTTCTCCGGCTCTTCACATACCCGAACCGCTGGACAGCTCCGACCCCACCGCTTCCCCGCCCGAGCGTCTCGCATCTAGCGTCTTGCGTCTTGCGCGTGCACGGCTTCTCCGGCCACGGCTCTCGAATCGAACGCTCGATCGTCAGGATGAACGCAGGAACGTTCTGGTCCCCGTGGAGATTCGGTCCTCACGACAAATTCGACGCAACGCTTCCCACTACAGCGTCGATAATAGACATGGAGGGGGTGGCCTCGGCGTCCGGCCGCGTCGCGCGGTTGAAGCGGCTCGACCCATCAGGGGCGGGGGACGTCGCCACCCGCAGTCGGGTGAAATCGGCTGCGCGGACCCCCTTGGCCGGCACCGGCCGGGCGGCGCGCACACGGGCGCGCCGGAGGGTACCACGTGGAGTCGTGTATCTGAGTGACGAGTGTCACCGGTGGGGCCGGTGGACGGAGCCGAGCCGCTTCGAGGGACCGGAGGTTCCGCCGAGGTGGGTTACTCCGGTCGATCGGTGCTCTCGAGCCTCTCGACCAGCCCCGTGTTCCGCTCGTCGCTGCGGGCAGCGGCTCGACGGATCAGTTCGCTGCGGCCGAAAAACACGACCGACCGTTCGGCTCGCGTCATCCCCGTGTAGAGCAACTCGCGCGTCAGCAGCGGGATGTCCTCGTCCGGCAGTACGAATCCGACATGTTCGAACTCCGAACCCTGCGCCTTGTGGACGGTCAGCGACCAGGCGTGGTCGAGATGCCGGGCGAGCGGACCGATCGCGAAGGGCCGGTAGCCGTGGCGCGTCGGGAAGACCGCTCTGGGGGAGGCTCGGCCCTCCGGCGTTCGTCGAACCCGCAAAATCACCCCCCGGTCGCCGTTGAAGAGCCCGCGCTCGTAGTCGTTCGTCGTCATCATCACCGGCTCGCCCGTCACGAATTGGCGGTCCCGGGCGGCGTCGTGTGCCTCTACGTGTCGACGATGCAGCTCGGCGTCGAGTCGCTCGACCCCCCGGGGGCGCCGGCGGCTGACGGCGAGCAGTTGGTTTGCTCCGAAGCCCTCGAACAGAGCGTCGACCCGTTCGCGGTCGGGCGAGTCGCTCGACCCGTCCGTCACGGTGATCGGCTCCTCCCGGGCGTGCCGCGCCGGTTTCGCCAGTCGGTCCTCGTACCAGTCGCCGAGCAACTCGATCGGTGTACGGTCTGATCGGAGGTCCGAATACAGCTCGACTCCCTCGGCCGTCAGCTCCTCGAACGACGCGCGTTCGATGAT
>JBDGRG010000064.1:2230-13413 GCA_042218355.1 Bradymonadaceae bacterium | reverse complement strand
CCGGTGCGTCGGCGGAGCGGTCGTCCGCATCTGCTGAGAAGACAAGTTCGTCGCCCCCCTCGCGGACGGCTCGCGCTGTCGCCAGGATCCGGCTGCCCCCCGGGCGATCCGGGTTCATTCGGAAGTTCTCCGTCAGGACGACCGATTGGGCCGCCAGGGGTTCGTCCGATGCGCGCGTCTCGAGCGCCTCGGGGAGCGCCTCGAGCCGCCGGTCGACCGTCTCGATCGAGCTCGGGACGAGATCGCGGAACACCGCCCCCGAACCGACTGCCGGCAACTGATGGGCATCGCCGACCAGCACGAGCTTGGCCTCGGGGGCCATCGCCGCCACGAGGCGGTCCATCAACTCGAGGTCGATCATCGACGCCTCGTCGACGACGACGTACTCGTGGGACAGCGGCCGGTACTCGTCGTGCCGGAAGACTCGCCGCCGCTCGGAGTAGCCGAGCAGCCGATGGAGCGTCGCCGGTTCCGGAAGTGCCGCCGCCATCCGGGCCAGGCCGCCGGGGCCGGCGTCGGTCAGGTCCAACGTGTCGCCCCGCTCCGGGACCGAGGCGCGGATCCGCTCCTGCAGTTGGTCGCCCAGCCGATCCGCCGCCTTGCCCGTCGGTGCGGCGAGCGCGATGTCGTCCGGCGCCACCCCGAGGGCATCGAGGAGCCGGAGCAATGTTGTGATCAGCCATGTCTTGCCGGTTCCCGGCCCGCCGGTGAGGGCCGACAGCGGAGACGTCGCCGCCGTCACCACGCCGTAGAGTTGCTCGACCGTCGGGGTCGGGTTCGTCGTCGCCCGGATCGCCTCGAGGTGGCGGCGGATCTCGTCCGGGCCGGGGCTCTCACCGGCGACTTCGAAGTCGCGGGTCCACTCGTCGACGAGCCGATTGCTCACCGCGCGTGCGACACGGTCCTCCGCCGCGCGGTCCCGATGGCGGTACAGGTGTCCGTTTTCGACGACCAATGGGGCGTACTCTCCCGGTTCACCGATCAGCGTTCCCGCCTCCTCGGCCGCTGCCAGCTCCACCAGCGCGCCGGCGGCGTCGTGGGCGGCATCCTCGTCGACCAGTGCCGGGACCAGGGTCGACAGCCGCTCGGCCAACGCCTCTCGTCCCCCCGGCTCGATCGCCAGACGCACACTGCCCCGCCGGCGCGCCGCCGAAGCCGCCAGCAGGCCTGCGAACAGGGCGTCCCGGTGTGCTCCCTCGTGTGTCGATCGGTCGGCCAGCTCGGCGGCGAACGTCGCGTCGCTGGGCTCGAGGTCGCCCTCGTCGGCGGCCGCCTCGAAGGCCTCGGCCTCGACGTACCGGCCCAGGGCCTCCCGTCGCTGCCGACGCCACGCCTCGGCGGGCGACGCCGGATCGGCTCGTTCTGAATCGATCTCCATCGCTCTACCCTCGAACTTCGACGTCGAATCCCAGGCTACTTTGTTTCCATCGGACCGCACGGCAATGGTCGTGCGACTGTCACTTACTCACTCACTGACTTACTCACTCAGTGACTCACGAGCTGCCATCTGTCGTACCGGCCGCTCGCGATGTGACTGCGCTTGGCGCCGAGCATCTCGGCCACCTCTCGGCCCGCTCGCTCCTCCCAGCTCTGCAACTCCGCGAGGTCGGGCCGGTCGAAATAGACACCCGGCGTCGGCTCGCCCGCTTCCGAGGGCTCCATCCCCCGCACGAAGAAGTAGAATAGCCCGCCGAGCCGCTCCTCGAGTTCCTCCCGCGAATCGACCGACCGCGCGATCATCCGGGCGACGGCCGTCGTGTAGAATCGCGCTTGGACGGCGTAGCGGTCCTCGACGACCTCGGCGATCGCATCGGAGGCGTACGCTCCCTCGCCCCGAAGCCAGTTCGACTTCCAGTCGGCGAGGTAGATTCGCCCCTCCTCCTCGAACAGCAGGTCGATGAATCCCCGCAGATACCCGTCGTCGGTCGGTCGCGGCGCGACGCCATCGGCCGCGACGAGCTCGTCGATCGTCGGCGCGCCCGATTCCGGGATCGGATACCAGAACTCCATCTCGACTTGCTGGCGGTCGACCGAGGCGATCGCCGGCAGCGACACCTCCGGTGCGTCGATCGGCGTCGTCATCGCTCGCCAGGCGAGCCGTTCGAACTCGTCACGGTGCCCCTGGAGTCCGAAGTGCGCCGGGATGCGGTCGAACAGCTCGGCGACGTCGCTCTCACGCCGCCACCACTCGAAGCCCTCGGCCTCGACGATCGTCGCCGGGTCGAGGTCCTCCAACAGTTGGTGCAGGCACAGCCCGGTCACCCGGCCCGGGGGCGGTCCCTCGGGTTCGTCGGGCTCGTCGGTCTCGTCCGCGTCGGCCCGTTCGGCGAGATCGTCGGCCTCGCGCTCCTCCGGCTCGTCCTCCTCGGCGTGGTGAAAACGCCGCACCGAACTGTACGACTCGACGAAGAGCCGCCGCTCGGCCCGCAGTCGGCCGAATCGGTCCTCGTCGACGTCGAGATCACCGGGCACCTCGAGCTCCCGGGCCGCCCGGCGGATCCGGCGCTCGAGCACCGACTCGTCGTCCTCCGAGGCTGGTTCGATCCGCCGCGGCGGGCGCGGGTCGACGGACCGCGTCCGGACGTCGAACTTCGCGGGCGGCTCCTCGGGATCGTCGATCAGCGCGTCGAGCCGGTCGAACAGCGCCCCCATCGGACTCTTCCGCCGCGAGAGGTCGCCGCCGTGGTCCTCGGGCGTCGCCCACGGGACGTACAGCCGACCCTCCGCTCGCGTCATCGCGACGTACAGCAGCCGCTCGGCCTCCTCCTGCTTGTAGTCGACGATCGCTTCGCCGTGGTCGTTTTTCGAGCCGAAGTAGAGCACGCGCCGACTCTCGCCGTCGGACTCCTCGTAGTACCGGTGGGGGGGCTGGCTGTTGAACTCGTACCCGCCGAAGACGAACACCACGCCGGCGGACAGCCCCTTGGCCTTGTGCATCGTCATGATCTGCACTGCCTCCCGCTCGGTCTCCAGCCGCTGAAGGTCGCCCTCCTGGCCCTCGGGCGTCGCCTCCTCCTCGATGTAGCGGCGCAGACGAGCGGCGATCTCGTCGAGCGCCAGGTCGTCCGACTGCGCCCAGTCGACAAAGACTTCGGCGAGATGCTCGTAGTTCGTCAGCTCGCGCTCGCCGGGCTGGGCGAAGACCTGGCGGCGCAGCAAGCCCGTCCCGTCGAGGACCCGATGGACCAGCTGCCCGATCCGGCCGGCGTCGGCCAGCTCGTTCCAGCGGTTCAGTCGGTCGGCGAGTTCGTGTCCCTCCTCGACGGCCTCCTCGGCATCCGCTGCCTCGTCGATCTCGAGTCCGAAGAACGGCGTGGTCCAGGCCTTGAGTCGCCGCGAGCGGTCCCCCGGCCGCTGCACCGCCCTCAGCAGATGATACCAGTCGACCGCCTGGGGGGTCTGGAACAGCCCCTCTCGCTTGTAAAAGGCGTGCGGGACCCCCATCGCCCGCAGGTGGTCGGCCATCAGATCGCCCTCCCTGCGCGACCGAGTCAGGACGTAGATGTCGCTCGCCTCCAACGGGCGAAGTTCCCCCTCGTCGTCGTCCCAGATCTGCAGGTTCCCCCGACCGGCCGACCCGAGCAGCTCGCGGATCTCCCGCGCCCAGGCCCGGGCGAGCCCGCCCCGATACCCCGACGCGTCGAAGTCGTCCTCGCCGGCCGCCGTCATGCGTGTGACGACCACCGGATCGACGGATTCCCCCTCGCCGTCGGTCAGGTCGATCTTCGAGTTCCCGCAGCCGACCGGCTCCTCGTATTCGTTGGGCGGTCGAAAAAATCCGTTCTCCGCGTCCGGCCCGAGGATGCGATTGTAGGCGTCGATCAACTGTTCAGAGGACCGGTAGTTGTCGGGCAGGCGGACGAGATTGTCGCCGTCGTCGTCGGCGACCTCGTCTCGCGCCTCGAAGTAGGTCCGGACGTCGGCGCCCCGGAAGCCGTAGATCGCCTGCTTCGGATCGCCGATCAGCACACAGGGATGCGTGCCCTCCGACCGGTGGAACAGCTTTCGAAAGATCGACCACTGTGTCGGATCCGTATCCTGAAACTCGTCGACCAGCGCGTACTGGTACTCCTCGCGCAACGTCGACACCAGGCCGTCGTTCCCATCCCCGGAGACTGCTCGTTCGACGTGTGCGAGCATGTCGTCGTAAGTGAAGACTCCCTCGTCGGTCTTCAGCTCCTCGAGGTGGCGATCGACGAGTGGGACGAACTCGTCGAGCACCGGGCCCACGGGTGTGAGCTCGATCTCGGACAATCGGCCGACCGCACGCGGCCAGGTCTCGTCGTAAAGCCGCTCGCTCGATTTGGTCAGAAACGACGGGTCCTCGAAGTATTCGCCGGGGGGCTCGTCGTTCCCCTCCAGTTCGCTGCCGAAGGCGACGGGAAACAGCCGCGCGTCTCCCCGATCCATCGCCTCGTATCCGGCCGCAAAGGCGTCCAGATACCGCAGCATCTTGGTCTCGCGGCCGGTCCACAGCTCTCCCTCGTCGGCGGCCTCGCGCAGCCGCCCGTCCATCTCGCGGATCGTCGGCCGGATCTCCCGGAGGATCGACGCCGCGCGATCCGCATCGAACGACGGCGCGACCGCGTCGGTCGTCCCGATCGCCTCGCCGAGTGTCGAGCGCAGCGTTCGCAGGCTGTTCGATTCGAGGTACGATTCGAGCAGTTCGGTCCGAACGGGAGTGGCCGAAAAGTCCTCCCGGAGCGCCCGGTGGAATGCCTCGTCGAACAGCTCGTCCGAGTCGGCGACCTCCTGTTCGAACGGCCGGCGGTTGGCGAATGCGTGTTCGACGAGCACCCGCTGGCAAAACCCGTGGATCGTGTAGATCGGCGCCCGATCGAACGAGAAGAGCGCGTCGCGCAATCGGCGTCGGGCCGGTGGGTCGATCACCCAGTGCGGCTCTCCGTCGTCGACGTCGTCGCCCTCCTCGCGCTCGACCATCCGCTCGAAGATCGCGCGCACCCGCTCGACCAGCTCGGCGGTTGCTCGTTCGGTGAAGGTTACCACCAGGATGTTCTGGATCGGCGTCTCCTCCTCGACGACCAGTTCGACGATCAGGTGCTCCAGCGTATAGGTCTTCCCGGTCCCGGCCGACGCCTCGACGATGCTGCTCCGGTCGGTCGGGATCTCCTCGATCGTCGGCGGTTTGGCGACGCGAATCGTGTCGGTCATGCCCTGAAAAGCCATCGAGTAGTCGAGCGGTCGAGCCGTCGAGCCACAATCGCACGGCCCATGGCCGTGCAAACCGATCGTCCATCGCCCGGTCGGCGCCGCTTCAGCGTCGCCGGCTCCAACAAATCGACGAGCAAGCGGCCGCTTCAGCGCCGTGGAAGACGGTCGTTTTGCCCGCACTGTATCGACAACTCATTCACTCATTCCCTGAGTGACTCATTCACTCATTGACTCAATCACTGGCCGAGCGCAGCGAGGCCACGAACCCCCCCAGCCTCCTCTCGAGCATCGCGGTCAACACCTCGCCGTCGGTCGACGGGATGTCGTACCGGTGGACGTTCGCCACTGGACCGTACGCGTCCCGTGACGCCCCCCGGTCGCTGTCGTCGGCGCTCCAGACCTCCGTCTGTAGTCGTTCGGGATCAACGCATCCCTCCTCGTCGACCGCCTCCTCGAGCTCGGAGATCGCGAACCGATACGCGTGCGGGTCGAACCACAGCTCCTCGCCCAGCGCTCCCAGCTGGTCCCGAGCCTCCGAGGGAGCCATTCCGTCGAACGCGTAGTCGGTCGGGCTCTCGGTGTCGGTCGCCAGCAGCGAAACCGTCACTCGATCCCCGTCGAGCACCTCCGCTGCCGACAGCACGAGGCCCTGCACCCAGCCGCGAAGCGCGTGGTGCCACCTCAGCCGGTACGAACGCTTGCGCGTCGGGACGAACACCCTCGCTCGTTCCGGGTCGACCAGATCCGTGTCACCGATCAGCTCCAGCCGGCGCCGCTCCTCCCCCCGCTCGATGGTCAGCACCGGGGCGTCGATCGATTCGACGGCGTCCCGCCCCGCGGGGCCGCCGATTCGATATCGCCGGGGCGAGGTCGGTGCGGCCGCCTCGAACTGCTCGGCCCACGCCCGGGCGGTCGTCGACAGCTCGCCCTGGGCGACTCGACTGTAGACCCCGGTCGGTGCGCGAGCGTCGAGGATCGCCCGGTCGAGTTCATCGGACAGCGTCGCCTCCAGGGCCTCGGGTTCGACCGCCTGGTTCTCGTGCATCGTCCGCTCGAACCCCTCGCGGAGGATTCGGCTCTCGTCCAGCGGTGACAGCTCGAAGGGCTCGTCGGTCTCGTCGAGCAGCGACTCCTCTCGATCCGGCCGCATCCCGAGCCGCCACCGGGCCCAGCCCTGCAGGGGGCTGACCAGAAAATCCCGGAACGCCGCGAAGCGCAGCAACCGGGTCTCGTCCACCGGTTCGTCCGAGTCCTCCTCCACCTCCGGTGGGTCGACCAGCCCGAACATCTCCGCGCCGTCGCTGCCCGTCGAGTCCAGCGCCTCGGCGGCGGCGCGGACGTCGAGTTCGCGCGTCTCCGTTCCGCCGGAAGCCTCGACCAGCCGCGATCGGAGCTCCTGTGCGCGAACCTCGCCGCGCGCCGACGGGTGCAGCGTCGGCTCGAGGTTCGAGTCCGTGCTGTCGTCGAAGTACGTCGGGTCGAATCGGCGGAGCGGATGACGGCGGACCAGCTCGTCGACGCCCTCGTCGAGGTACTCGTCGAGGATGTACTGGAACTCGCGGACGACCGACGACGGCTCGATGTCGTCCCCGGTCACCGGATCGCGGGCGACCCACGAGCAGGTCACCCGCCGGCGTGCCGACAGCAGCGTCTCGAAGAACATGTACCGCTCGCGATCCCGGTCCCACAGATCCCCCTCCTGCCACTCCGCCGTGCGCAGGTCGATCGGCGTGCGCGGCGAGGAAGCCGGGAAGTCCTGCGCCGACAGGCCCGTCGTGAAGATCGCCTCGAACGGGATCGGCCGCTGGGGAACGAACGACGAGACCACCACGCCCGTCGCCAGGTAGTGTCCGCGCTCGTAGGTCTGCGACGCGAGCTGACTCCGCGCGAACTCGACGGCCGCCCGGTAGGGGACCGTTCCGCCGTCCGATGCGGCCCCCGACAGGTCCCCCTCGGCGGTCGTCCGGAGCGCCTCGAGATATCCGGACAACTCCGCCTCCTCGCCAGTGTCCTCGGGCGCGAGATGCGCGTCGATCCAGTCGGCCATCCAGTTCAGCCAGCCGCCGAGGTCGTCCTCCCGCCGGCGCGTCGCCTTCGCCTCCGCGATCAGCCGCCGGACGAGCGCGATCCATCCCCCCGCCGATTCGACTTCCTCGGTCTCCGCCGGCCCCCGGGGCAGGTAGGTTTCGCCCGCCAGCTCGAAGGGCCGGGCGTGCTCGTCGCCGCGGCCGCGCTCCTCCAGGAACGCCCCGAGCACCAGCCGTGTGACGCCCTGGTCCCAGTTGTACAGGTCCCGGTCGATGTGGGTGTCGGCGTGATCCTCGGCGTCCGCCCCGTGGAAAATCCCCAGCTCCTCGAGCCGGCGTTCCCACTCGGCCGGATCGGCGTCGTCGTGGTTGGCGAGGACGTTCGGATGGACCAGCAGCGACCCGAGTTCGCGCCGGTCGAAGTCCCCCAGCGGCAGCTCGATCAGCCGTTCGGCGGCCTGCAGCAGCCGGCTGCCGTCGCCGCGCTGGGCGTCGACCTGATTGAACGGGATGCCCCGTGCCTCCTCGAAGACCGCCTCGAGGTGCATCTGATACTCCTCGCGACGGCGCGGATTCAGGATCACCGCGATGTCGTTGAAGGCGACGTCCTCCTCGAGCACCAGCCGCCAGATGGCGTCGGCGACCGCCTCGAGTTCGCGGCGCAGGCCCGGAGCTTCGATAAAGCGGATGCTGTCGTCGACCGACGGATCGCGGGCCGAGGCCGCGGCGGGGACGAAGTTGAGGACGTCGCTCTGGAACGATTCGAGCAGCGAGGGCTCCTCCCCCCCCGTCGGTTCGGCGGCCGGGTCGACCCAGCGGTCGAGCGGGTCGTAGTCCGTCAGCCGGTTCAGCATGTGGACGTGATCGCGTCCGGCGCGACCCCAGAGATTCAGCGCAAGGGGGGCGTCCGCCGGTTCATCGGGGGTCACCGTCATGTGAGCGCCAGGTAGCGTGCCGCGATCCTCGGCCCGGCGGTTGTCCAGTGGCAGCATCAGATCGCCGGGAGCGACCTCGCGGTCGGCCTCGATCAGCTCCTCCTCCTCGTCGTAGACGACGTCTTCCCAGTAGTGTCGGCACGGATTCAGCACGAAGAAGTGCAGGTCGACCGCCCGAGAGAGTCCCTCGAAAATCTGTCCGTAGACCGGGGCGACGTGCGACAGCCCGAACAGGTGGACCTCCTCGGGAAGATCGTCTCGCGACGACGGATCGGCTCGTCGCCAGTACTCGGTCAGCAGTCGCGGGGTCTCTCCCTCCTCGCTCGCGCGTTCGAGCAGGCCATCCGGCCCGAACAGCCGTTCCCACAGTGCGCGCTGCCACGCTTCGGTGCGTCGGTATTCCTGCGTGCTCGTGTAGGGGCCGTCTCCCTGCCGCCACTGATCTAGCATCCGGACTCGGGAGTGGCCGTACTCGATGAAGTTCCGCGCCAGACGGGCCGACAATTGCCGCGCGCGCACCGGCCGGCCCTCCGTCCCGTCGGCCTCCAGATACGAGCGGACCGGTTCCAGCGCCGGATCTTCCTCGACCGCCGCCGACGAGAAGATGCCGAGCAACCCGGATGCGAGACGGTCCTCGTCCAGCGGCACGACCTCCTCGGGCAGGGCGTCCCGCAGCCACGCCTCGAGCGTCGAGAAGGTGACGTCACCGACCACACCGAACCGGTCGGCGAGCTCGAATTTGAGATACTTTTCGACGTTGCGGTTCGGGACCACCACGCGGGGACGGTCGAACAGCCGGTCGATCGACCGGTCGCGGTACAGCGCGGCGGCCAGCGAGTCGACGAGGCGTTCGATCCGGTTCGAGTACACGACGCGGATCGCGCGAGCCGTCGACGAGGTCGGGGAATCGGTCACGGGAGTGCGGTGCGGGTGGGTCGTGGTCCGAGATGGTCGGCGACACCCCGACGTGTATCACTGCCCGACGCGCTGGAACAACCTGAAAACTCCCCTTCCGGGATCGTTTTCGATCGTTTCACGGCGAATTGTCTCGCGCCTCGTAGTGGCGATCGTCCCGCGACCTGGTGTCACGGGTTCACGGGCTCCGGGGGAGCTAGACGGAGGGCGAGCACGCCAGCCCGGCCCGCTGCCCCCGCGGCCTTGCGCCGCGGGTTTATCGGCTCTGGGGGAGCTAACCAGGGCCGCGATCCCCCCATCCGCCCCCGTGACCTGGTGTCACGGGTTCACGGGCTCCGGGGAGCTAACGACACACCTCCGGCGGCTCGCCCAGCGGCCCCTGTCGCGTGGCCGTCTCCGTGTACACCTGCCGACACGAGGTCTTCGGGAGGAACGCCTCCGCCGCCCGGTTGCACGCCGAGTCCTTCAGACGCACGTCCCAGGTCTGCCGGTATCGAACCTCCTCCGGACCGACCCATGTCACCTCGACCGTCCCACCCAACACCGCGACGCAGCTGAATCGGTCGGGAATCGACACCGACTGGCCCGCCACCACTCGGATCGCCAGTTCCAGCAGGTCGACTTCGATCTCGTCGAGCGAGCAGGTTCCCGTGTTGCCCTGCACCGAACAGCTCGCCTCGATCCCGCTCGAGCCCTTCCCGGCGTTGTACGGATTCGGCACCGTCGTCGAGAGCTCGCCGTCCTTCAGGTTCTGACACGAGATCGGATCGAGCGGGAACGAGGGGGTCGACTCCAGCAGCGCCGCCATGTCCTTCTCGAAGGCTGCGCTCAGATCGACCGGGTTCGAAAGCTCCGGCCGGCCGGCTTCCCGTCGCGCTCGATTGATCGCGCCGAGGACGTCGGGGGGCGGAGGCCCCTCCGGGATCGTCACCGACTCGCTCAGACACGTGTCGTCGACCGTCGCCTCCGAGATCGCGAAGCAGCCCCCGTCGAACGCCAACAGACTCGACGACGGCCCGCCGTCGGGCATCCGGCAGGCGGAGCCGGCGTCCGCCGTGTCGGTGCCGTCCGTCGAGTCGCTCGCCCCGTCCGAACGGCCGCTCGCGTCCGCCGCCGTCGCAGTGTCGTGGTCCCCGGTGGACTGCTCCATCGGCCGATCGTCCGAACAGCCCGCGAACACCACTGCAGCGAGTAACGCTGCAACCCGCCATCGAGCTCGGGGTATCTGACGCATGGTCGGACCTTCGGATCGAGTCCAGAGGAACATCGGAACCACCGAAAGGCTACTCCGTCCGCCCAATCCAATGCAATCGCAGGTTGTCTTCGGGGGGCGACCACGACTCGTTGGTAACAAGTCCCCGACGGGGGGCCTCTCTCAGATGATGGACGGCAGCGGGAGGGGGATCTGAGAGGGCCCTCACCCGGTCCTCCTGACATCGCTGCGACCAATCACTCGTGAACGCACCCTTGTCTTTGCGGTCCAACCGTCCGGGTCAGCGAGGGGGAAAGTACCCCTCCGGATCCCCGCTCGGCTGTTCGAGCCGCAGCTCTCGCGTCTCCAGCCCGGGCGCGCGGTCGAAGGAGTCGCGGTGCAGCCAGACGTTGAACTTCAGGTTCGGCTCCGTCGCCGCCTGCAGATCGTTCCAACCGAGCTGAGTTGCCAGCTCCCCGGCGACCTCCCCGCGGGCGCCGGTCGGATCGTCCTCCCAGCTTGCGCGCAGCGCCCCGACGAACAGATCCGCCAGCTGCACGCCGCGACTCGACCGGCTGTCGACGCGCCGGAAGTCGTCGACCAGGTCGCGGTCGGTATCGAGCCACTTGCGGGTGGTTGCGACCAAAATGTCGAACTCCTCCTCGGTCAGCGACCGCGTGGTCTCGCCGGTCTCGTCGACCGCGACCTCGAATCGCCGCGGCCCGCCCGGCAGTCCGTCGAACCGGTCGATCTGGGTGGCCAGCAACGTGCAGAGTAGCTTGCGGTAGGCGACCGACCGCTGCTTGCGGCCCTCGAAGATTCGCATCGCGTCCTTGTGGACCAGCAGCGACTGGAAGCAGAGCCACGGCTGCTCGAAGAACCACTCCATCATCGCGCAACGCGAGGCCGCCCGCGAATTCTGGCTCCACTTCACCTCGCCGC
>JBDGRG010000064.1:0-2220 GCA_042218355.1 Bradymonadaceae bacterium | reverse complement strand
GCGAGGAACCGTTCGATGCGTTCGAGGCGCGCCTCCAGCTCGTCGACGCGGTCGCGCGGACACCACACCGACCCCCATCCGAAGAAGTCGCAGTCGTGCGCTCCCGTTTCGTCACAGAAGACGGCCATCTGGCGAGGCATGGCGATCCGCCGGATCCGTGGAGTCGATGCGCGTCGAAGGGCCGATGCGAGCCGTTTTGCCCCTCGCCTGTCCCAAAGCCCCCCATGTACATAATCGACGCTCGAACTTCGATCGTTTCGTCCGATTTGATTTTCGCCGGTTCGGGACGAACTTGTGTGTCCGGTCCAATCGCCCCTCGAGAGGGCGCCCGGGCAGGCGGGTGCGAGTGACCGGACTGACCCGCATCTCTCGCCTGCGACACCAGTCCTACCGTGTTCGATCATAGACCAGTCGGCGCGATTCAACGACCAGGGAGACGAGGATGGAAAGACGCACACTCGGAGAACAGGGCCTGGAGGTCTCGGCGATCGGCCTCGGATGCATGGGCATGAGCGAATTCTACGGGACCGCCGAGCACGACGCATCGGTCGAAACGATCCAAGAGGCCATCGACCTCGGGATCGATTTTCTCGACACGGCCGACATGTACGGTCCGTTCACCAACGAGAAACTCGTCGGCGAGGCCGTCGCCGACCGGCGCGACCAGGTGGTGATCGCCACGAAGTTCGGCAACGAGCGCGAGCCCGACGGGACGTTCGTCGGCATCAACGGCCGGCCGGAGTACGTCCGCAGCGCCTGCCACGACTCGCTCGAGCGGCTCGGCGTCGACGCGATCGACCTCTACTACCAACACCGCGTCGACCCCGACGTCCCGATCGAGGAGACGGTCGGTGCAATGGCCGAACTCGTCGAGGAGGGCAAAGTTCGCTACCTGGGACTCTCCGAGGCCGCGCCCGAGACAATCCGCCGCGCTCACGACGTGCACCCGATTTCGGCACTCCAGACCGAATATTCGCTCTGGAGCCGGTTTCCCGAGGAGGAGATCCTGCCGACCGTCCGCGAGCTGGGCATCGGGTACGTCGCCTACTCACCGCTCGGGCGAGGTTTCCTGACCGGACGATTTCAGACGCCCGAGGACCTGCCCGAGGACGACTGGCGTCGGCACAATCCCCGCTTTCAGGGCGAGAATTTCCAGAAGAACCTCGACCTCGTCGCGGCTGTCGAGGAGATCGCCGCGCGCAAGGGCGTCACCCCGGCTCAGCTCGCACTGGCCTGGCTGCTCCACCGGGGCGACGACATCGTCCCGATTCCCGGCACCACCGATCCGGATCATCTGGCCGAGAATGCGGCCGCCGCTGCCGTCGATCTGACCGACGACGAACTCGATCACCTCGACGACATCGCTCCTGCCAGCGCCGTCGCCGGCGAGCGCTATCCCGAGGCCGGCATGGAATCCGTGAACGGCTGAGTGCACTGGTACGATAGCCGCTGGCGCAGGATCCGGTATTCGGGGTAATCAGAGTTCGTGTGGAAGGCCTGACAGGGTGCTCCGCCGTTTACGCCGTGCTGGTCATCGACGGAGAACGAGTTGGGGGACCAGTGATTCGCGACTCGAGGATACACGGTCCCTTGGCATCGGGCCGCAGGCGAGCAAAACGCGGTGGGCGACAATTGATTCCCATCCACCTCGATGTTCCTCAATTGTCGGATGGGTGGGTCGGCCCCATCTCGGTCTCCTCGCCTGCCCCATGCGACCTGGCTTCCAGACTCCGATCGGCCGTCCGGCGCAGACGTCTCGCGACCGCCGGGGCGAGCCCATGGACGCTGACGTCTGCGCTGGCGACCTCGCGTCCGGTGAGCGTGCCGTAGATCACGCAGGCGGCCAGGTAGGCGCCAGCCGGGGTCGCATGATTCCCGTCCCGGCCGTGCAGCGGGGGCGTGGGATGCTGGCGCCGAAATCGGAAGAACGCCTCGGTGACCGGTGCGACCTCGACGCCTTCGACCTGTTCGGCTCGCTCGAAGGCGCTTCGGAGCGCTCGGCGAAGCCGACCCGGCGAGGACGGGAATCCCGACCGCTCGTAGAGCCCGTTCCAGGAGGCACGCGCCCAGGTTCCGAACAGGATCGGCCGGGCGTTGCGCCCCCGGATCCGTTCGGCCAGCGCGCGGACGTCGGCCTGAAAGGCCGACGCGTTCATCGCTGGTCGCGTACTCTGATTCTGGAGGACGACCGCGTCCCACTCGTGCCGACGGAGTGCCCGC
>JBDGRG010000063.1:3056-4656 GCA_042218355.1 Bradymonadaceae bacterium | reverse complement strand
ACCTGCTGCAGGAAGCGCTCGATCTGATGCGTTCGATCGGCGACCGCCACGGCGTCGCCGAGGCCTTCCGCAGTCTGGCGCGGCTGAAGATCGAGGTGGGCGAATACGAACGGGCGAAGGAGCTGGGTCAGAAGGCGCTGGACATCCACGAGGCCCTCGGAGCGCCGTTCAATCTCGGCATGACCCATCGGCGGCTGGCGGTCGCCGAGATTCTGTCGGGTGAAACGGACCGAGCGCTGGAGGACTGCGACGCGGCGATCGAATACCTCGAGCAGGTCGGCGACAAGATGGGAGTGGCGAACGTCCTGTTCGCCAAGGGCGTCGCGGCGATGGACAAGCTCGACTTCGAGCGCGCGCGCGAGGAGCTCTCCGAAGCTCGTCGGATCAAGGAATCGTTCGGGAGCAGCTGGGACCTGTTCGACGTCCGCAACCACCTCGCGCTCGTCGACATGTGGTTCGGGAACTTCGGGGCGGCGGAGACCAACCTCGAGCAGACGCTCGAACACGTCGACGAACACGGGACCGCCGAAGACCGGGCGGTCGCCCGCAGCCTGATGGGGCTGCTGCGCTGTTTCCAGAGTCGGCTCCACCAGGCGGCGCTGGAGATGGGACGGGCCCGGGCGGACGCCGAGGACCTCGGAACCCCGCGCGTGACCGACTTCTGCGAGGCGAACGCCGCCTTCTACGCGAAGTTGACAAACAACGAATCGACGTACAACAACCTCGTCGACTCGGTCGTCGAGGCCGAGGTTCTCAACGACATCCAGCCGCTGACCTGGCTCGAGTCGCTCGAACGGATGGCTCGGACCGCCGTCGAGCGGGAACAGACGCGCCAGTCGGCTCGTTTGATGAAGACGACGGCCCATTTCTGGGACGCATTCGGCTACGCCGACCGGGCGGACGAGTTGATCGAGGCGATCCGCTCGCTGGGGCTGAACGTCGAGCCGCAGCAGTTGTAGGGGAAAGGGGGAAGGGGAGGGGGAGAGGGGAGGCAGCGGAACAACCCGGCCAAAACGAAGCTCGCACACGGTCAGAGTGACGAGATGGTCCGTTCGCCCATCCATCTCCCCGGACCCGTCCCGCGAGTCGCCACCCTGCGATCCCCATTCAGTCACCGACGTGCCTGCGAGATGAACGGTCGCAGGCTGAATTGCTGAATCGCTGAGGTCGAGCGGAGCGAGGCCGGAATTGCTCAATAGCCGAGCCGAGCGCAGCGAGGCCCTACTCGACGAGAGGAGGTATCCGATGTCTGCCGAAAAACTGAGTGACGACGAGATAGAGAGTCGTCTGGCCGAGCTCGACGGGTGGACCCGCGAGGGCGACACCATCGAACGCTCGCTGACGTTCGACGGATTCACCGAGGCGATCGACTTCATCAATCGGATTGCCGAACACGCCGATCAGGCCGATCACCATCCCGAGATCTTCAACGTCTACAACGAGGTCGAGCTCACCCTGACCACCCACGATGCGGGAGGGTTGACCGAGCGCGACTTCGACCTCGCCGAGGCGATCGACGCCGAAGTATGAACGATTCCAACCCGCCCGACACCCCCCGCGGTGCGCCCGACGACCGTACCGTGCTCCGCGGGGTTCGCAC
>JBDGRG010000063.1:0-3018 GCA_042218355.1 Bradymonadaceae bacterium | reverse complement strand
TCGACATCCCCCAGGGGGCGTTTACCGCGATCACCGGTGTCAGCGGCGCCGGGAAGTCGAGCCTCGCCTTCGACACGCTCTACGCCGAAGGGCAGCGTCGGTACACCGAGTCGCTGTCGACGTACGCGCGTCAGTTTCTCCGGCGGATGGAGCGGCCACCGGCGGACGAACTGCGAGACGTCCAGCCGGCGATTGCGTTGAAGCAGAAGAACGACGTCAGCAACGCCCGTTCGACGGTCGGGACGGTCACCGAGGTCGACGATCACCTGCAGCTGCTCTACACCCACGCGGGTACGACGGTCTGTCCG
Organism: Bradymonadaceae bacterium; assembly: GCA_042218355.1. Taxonomy (GTDB): domain Bacteria; phylum Myxococcota_A; class Bradymonadia; order Bradymonadales; family Bradymonadaceae; genus CAJXPB01. The sequence continues at coordinate 2,710 of JBDGRG010000063.1, read as the reverse complement.
GACTGTGACCGAGAGGTCGACCGCGACACCCCGGCCGAAGCGGCCGAACGACTCGCCGATCTCGACGACGGGACGCGGCTGATCGTCGTTGCTCCGCTGGAGGCCGACGGTTCCGAACAGCGCGGAGCGATCCTCGAACAACTCGTCCAGGAGGGATACCGGCGGCTGTATCTCGACGGCCGCGCGGTCGACGTCACCGAGCGGGACGTCGAAGACTTGCTGGAGGGGGACGTGCTTCCGGTCGTGGTCGACCGACTGGTCGTCCGACCGGATCGGGAGCTGCGCCTGTCGGAGGCGATGGAGGCGGGCTTCCGGCTCGGCCACGGCCAACTCGAGGTTCATTTTCCGGACGACGTGGGCCGCGAGGCGCTGTTGTTCGACCGTCGGTTCCGGTGCAACCAGTGCGGACGGTCCTTCGTCGAACCGAAACCGGTGCTCTTCGCCTTCAATGGGTCGCTGGGTGCCTGCGAGGAGTGTTCCGGGTACGGCGAGGTGATGGGGATCGACTTCGACAAGGTCGTCCCCAACACCGGGCTGTCGCTCAGCGACGGGGCGATCGCCGCCTTCGAGGGGGACAAGTACAGCTCGTACAAGCGCGACCTGCTGAACGTCTGTCGCAAGAAGGGGATTCCGACCGACGTCCCCTGGGAGGAGTTGTCCGAGGAGCATCGGCGATTCGTCCGCCGGGGCGGGACGGGCTGGATCGGCATCGACGGGTTCTTCGACGAACTCCAGCAGAACAAACACCGGACCTACGTTCGCATCTTTCTCGCGCGCTATCGCGGGTACGAAACGTGTCCCGCGTGCGAGGGGACGAAGCTGAGCGAAGATGCTCGAAACGTCCGGATCGCCGGGCGTCCGATCAGCGACTTCTGGCAGATGCGGATCGAACGGGCGCGGGCGTTCTTCGAGGAGCTGGAACTCCCCGACGCCGACCGCGAAAAGGTCGAACCCCTGTTGTCCGAGATCCGCCAGCGTCTCCAGTATCTCGACACCGTGGGGCTGGGATACCTGACTCTGGGTCGTCAGTCCCGGACGCTGTCGGGCGGGGAGATGCAACGGATCCACCTCGCCTCGAGTCTCGGCCGGGCGCTGACCGACACGCTCTACGTGCTCGACGAACCCACCGCCGGACTCCACGCCGTCGACACCCATCGGCTGCTCGACGTCGTCTACCGGTTGCGCGACCTGGGCAACACGCTCGTCGTCGTCGAACACGATCCGGAGGTCATCGAGGCGGCGGACTACGTCGTCGAGCTGGGTCCGGGCGGGGGGGAGCAGGGCGGAGAGGTCCTGTTCGAGGGGCCGATCGAGGAGTTTCGAGACCGGTCGACCGTCACCAGCCGGGCGCTGGAGGAGCGGCGCGAGCTGGAGCCCTCGCCGATCACCGAGCAACCACCGGGAACCGTCGACGTCGTCGGGGCGAACCAGTTCAATCTGGACGATGTCGACGTCTCGTTCCCGCGCGAACGGCTGACGGCCGTCTCGGGCGTCAGTGGCTCGGGAAAATCGACGCTCTGTGAGTCCGTCCTGTTCAACGGGTGGAAACGAGAGCAGGGCGAGGGCGGCGTCGAGGCCGGAGCCGTTCGGGAGTTGAACGGCCTGGAGGTCTTCGACGAGGTCGTCATGATGGACCAGTCGGCCCTGGGCCGGTCGACGCGGTCCAATCCACTGACGTACAGCGGGGCGTACGACGGGATCCGTCGGGTCTACTCTCAGACGCGCCGCGCTCAGATGGCCGGGCTGACGATGGGGGACTTCAGTTTCAATACCTCGGGTGGACGCTGCGTGAACTGCGAGGGGACCGGCGTCGTCACCATCGAGATGCACTTTCTCGCCGACATCGATGTGCCGTGTGAGGAGTGCGAAGGCGCCCGCTTCAACGAACGGGTTCTCGGGGCCGAGTACCGCGGGAAGAACATCGCCGACGTCTTCGACATGACGATCGACGAAGTCGTCGAGTTCTTCTCGGATCGCGACGCCGTCGTTCGAAAGCTGGAGCCGCTGCGGCGAGTCGGGCTCGGGTATCTGCGCGCCGGGCAGGCGACCGCACAGCTGTCGGGCGGCGAGGCGCAGCGACTCAAACTCGCCTCCTACATCGCCGAGGGACGCAAGCGCTCGGACGACGACCCGGTGCTCTTCATCTTCGACGAGCCGACCGTCGGGCTCCACCTGCTCGACGTCGAGACGCTGGTCGCGGCGCTGCGCGAGCTCGTCGACCTCGGGCACACGGTCGTCGTCATCGAACACGACATCGATTTCATCGCCCAGTGCGACCACGTGGTCGACCTCGGGCCGGGCGCCGGGCCCGAAGGTGGGACCGTGGTGGCGACCGGGACTCCCGAGGAGGTCGCGGGCGTCGACGAGAGTGTGACGGGGACCTTCCTGGGCGAACTGATCGGGTAGGAATGGAGAACGGAGGTCGGAAATCGAACAGCGCGGACAGGTCGGTCCGAATCTCGATCGGGGACCGCGGCGGGCGATGTGCCCCGCGAGGGGAAGGGACAGTGGATGTCCGCAAACTCGCGAAGAGCATGACGGACGCGGAAGGTGAAGCTCGATCTCGCGAGTAGACCGAGATGCGCACACCGCGCTGATACACTTGCCCACATGTTGCCCCCCGGCGCGCCCGTGCGCGCGCCGCCCGGCCGATGCCGGCCAAGAGGGTCCGCGCGACCCGGTGTTTCACGGGCCGTGGGTGGCGGCGTCC
>JBDGRG010000062.1:0-4293 GCA_042218355.1 Bradymonadaceae bacterium | reverse complement strand
CGGGTTCGGACCGGTCTCGCCCACGATGGACGAGATCATCGCCAAGGCGATGGCTCGAGACCGCGAGGAGCGATTCGACAGTGCGATGGCGATGTTCGAGGCACTCGAACAGCGCGAACGGGAGATGACCTCCGAGAAGCCCGGCCAGCGCGACACGTGGTTTCCGGGACAGGAGATCGCCGGCACGCGGGCGACCATGGACGGCGGTGCCGGCGGCGAAGCGGTCTCGACCGGTGGCGATCGACCCGCAGGCGGGGCCAGCCGGCCGGCGGCCGGCGGCGGCGGGACGTCCTCCGGCGGACCGGCCTCCCCCCCCGGCTCCGACCGCTCGGGCCGAAGCCCCGAGATGAGCGACACCGTCGCCATGGAAAAACCGCCGTCGCCGGTCGCCGACGGAGCAGAGGACCCTGCGGTCGACTGGAATGACGAGGGGGAGGCCCAGCACGCCGGCGACACCCGCGACCGGGGCCCCGAGCCGAACGCCGGTGGCTCGTCGGCACCGTCCGGGCCCTCCACGCGATCCGAACCCTCGACCGGTTCCGGCTCGCACGACAACCGCGCGTCTGCGCGCTCCGACGAACAGGCCTCGCGCCCACCGGCGGACGACGCCCAGAACAAGCCCTCGCTCGACGACGATCCCCCCAACGAGACCCTGGTCGTCGGCACGATCATCGCGGGCAGTATCGTCGTCGGAGTCCTCCTCGCGCTGGCCGTCTTCTACTTCTTCGGGTGACGGCGTCGATGCTCGTCCGTCTCGACAACGTCCAGAAGTACTACGGCGACCTCGAAGCGCTGGCCGGCGTGACAGCCGAGGTCGACGAGGGGACGATTGGCCTGCTCGGGCCGAATGGCGCCGGCAAGACGACGCTGCTCCAGTTGCTCCTGGGCCTGCTGGAACCGACGCGCGGCTCGATCGAGGTGCTCGGCCGGCCGGTGCCGTCGGATGCCCGGTCGGTGCGCCGGCGGACCGGGTACATGCCCGAGACGGACTGCTACGTCCCGTACATGACCGCGGTCGACTTTCTGACGTACAACGGTCGACTGGCCGGCATGCCCAAAAACGAGGCGTTCCAGCGCGCCCACCAGACCCTGTACTACGTCGGACTCGAGGAGGCGCGATACCGAGATCTCGGCGGCTTCTCGGCCGGGATGAAGCAGCGGGTCAAACTCGCTCAGGGGCTGGTTCACGGTCCAGACCTGCTCTTTCTGGACGAACCGACCTCGGGTCTGGATCCCCAGGGCCGGGACGAGATGCTCGACTTGATCCGCGACATCGCCGGCCGCGGGGTGAACGTCGTCCTCTCCAGCCACGTACTGCACGAAGTCGAGGCCGTCTGCGACGAGGTTCTGATGCTCAACGAGGGGGAACTCGTCCACTACGGGGCGATCGACGAGCTGAAAGCCGGGGGGGACCGCGTGGTCGAAATCCGCACGCGCGACGAGGACGATGCCCTCGAACGAGCGCTGACCGACGAGGGATACGACGTCGTCCGCGAGGGACTCCATCTGGAGGTCCACCTCGATCCCGAGGCCGACGCGCAGAAGCTGCTCGAAATCGCCGACCGGGAGTCGATCCAGATCCGGCATTTCTTCCCGGCGGAGTTGACGCTCGAATCGGCGTTCCTCGAGCTGCTGGAGGAGGACGAGGCTCGGGAACAGGGAACACGGAACGGGGAATAGAGAAGTGGCGGTTCGCGACGAAAACTACACCTCGTACGACGGTCCCCTCCACGAGGGACGAGCCTGGTGGCCGGTCGCCGCGCAGACGTTCCGCTCGGCGGTGGGATTTCTGCGCACCAAGCTCGTCGTACTGCTGTTGTGGATCGCTCCGATCGTCGCCGCCGTCGGCGTCGTCGCCGAGTACACGATGCTCCAGCAGTCGGCCTCGAACCCGTCGCCGGCGGTCGTCAGCGGGCTGCTCCGCGTCCAGTTCTACTCGCTGGCCGGCCTCTTTGCGGCCAGTGGGTGCAACGCGGTCAGCGACGACCTCCAGTACGACGCGCTTCGCCTGTACGCCTCCAAACCGATCGAATTGTGGGAGTACGCCGCGGGCAAGGTCGCCGGGCTGTTCGCGCTGGGGGCGCTGGTGACGATTCTGCCGACGACGGTGGTCGGCGGATTGAGGATCGCCATGCTCGGTGCGGGGGACTACGGAACCACTGCCGCTGCCCAGGTCGGATGGAGCCTGCTGATCGCCACGGGCATGACCGTCGTGCTCTCCGCCATCATGGCGGGCGTGAGCAGCCTCTCCGGCCGAACCTGGCGGGTGTTCCTCGCCTGGATCGGCATCATCCTCGTGCCCGTCGTCGTCGGACTGATCGTCAACCTGGCTCCCGGCGGCGGTCCCTGGGGCGATCTCCTCAGCCTCCAGGGCAACTTCACCATGGTCGCAGACCTCGCACTGAAATCGTCCTCACTGCCCGTGCCGGTCTGGAGCCCGTTCGCCGTGCTGGTCACCGTGATGGCCATCGGACTGGCGACGCTGTACTGGCAACTCCGACGGCGCGCCGCCCTCGACTGACACCCGCGACCCTCTCCCGGTCCCGTTCCCCATCCCCGATTCCCTGAGCATGTCTGACCGAGCCGACAGCGAGGAAAGGGAATCGTCCGGCGCGCGAGCCGACGACACCGTCGCCCACACCGGTGGCGACGAGGTCGTCATCGCCGCCCGCCGCGTCTCGTACGCGTACGACGAGGTCGTCGGTCTGAACGACGTCTCGGTCGACATCGGCCCCGGGGTGACCGGCCTGCTCGGCCCGAACGGCGCGGGGAAGTCGACGTTCCTGAAAGTCCTCTCCGGCCAGCTGCCCCCGGACACCGGGGCGGTCAGTATCGGGGGCGAGCCGGTCTGGAATCACCCGGAGACGTTCCGTCGAATCGGACTCGTCCCGGAACACGACGCCTTCTACGACGAGATGACGGGCCGCGAATTCGTCACCTACCTGACGCGGCTGCAGGGGTTCGACTCGGATGCTGCGGCGGAGATGGCGGGCAACGCGCTCGGTCGCGTGGGACTGGCCGACGACGCCGATCGACCGATCGCCGGCTACTCGAAAGGGATGCGCCAGCGTGTGAAGCTCGCCCAGGCCCTCGCCCACGCCCCCGACGTGCTGTTCCTCGACGAACCGCTGAACGGAACGGATCCCGTCGGCCGGCGGAAAGTCATCGATCTCGTGCGCCGCTTCGGTGAGGAGGGCAAGACCGTCGTCGTCTCGAGCCACGTCCTCGAGGAGGTCGAAGAGATGACCTCCGACATCTTGCTGATCGACAAGGGGCGCATCCTGGCGGACGGCAACATCTACCGGCTGCGCGAAATGATCGATCAGCATCCCCACCGGATCTCCGTCCGCTGCGACCGCCCCCGGCCGTTCGCCGCCCGACTGATCGAACTCGAGCACGTCGTCGAACTCGACTTCGGCGACGACGGGTTCGAGCTGTCGACCGAACGACCCGACGACTGCTACTCTCAGATCGTCTCGCTGGCGGTCGACGAGGGGATCGAACTCCGATCGATGACCTCGCCCGACAACGATCTGTCGGCCGTCTTTCGCTACCTGGTCGAGTAATGGAACGCACCCTGCGAGCCCCGTCGCCATGAACCAGCCCGAGGCAGAGCGGACGACCGGCACCTGGGCCCAGCTGCTGCGGGTCGTCGGCTCGGATCTCAGCCGCGTCGCCCGTCAGCGCCGCACCGCCGTGGTCGGCGCTGTCCAACTCCTCCCCGTCGTCGGTGCCATCCTCCTCCTCCAGTTCTTCTCGACCGACGGGCTGACCACCTACACGTCACTGGTCGAAAACGTCGTCTTCCCGCTGCTCCTGCCCGCGGTGGCGATCGTCTTCGGCGGCCCCCTGCTCGTCAGTGAAATCGAGCGCCAGACGGTGACCTATCTGACCGCCCGTCCGGTCGGGAAACGGACGCTCTTCACAGGAAAGTGGCTCGCCAGCTCGGCGCTGTCGACCGCGCTCGGGGTCCTCCCGCTGGTGGGTCTGTTCCTGGTCTGTCTGGTGATCCCCGGCCAACTGGCCGGCTCCGGCGTCGTCTTCGGCCGCACGCTGCTGGCTGCCGTCGCCGGCGTGGTCACCTACACCGCGATCTTCGCGGCGATCAGCGCGCTCTTCGCGACGAACCTCGTCGCCAGCGTCGTCTACTACACGGTTGTCGAACTCGGCCTGGGCCTGATCCCGACGGTCGAGATCTTCACCGTACGGTTTCACCTGCAGAACGTCGCCGGGCTGTCGGAGGGCAGCCCCACCGTCCTCACCGGCCTCTTCCCGGATTCGGGATTCACCCTC
>JBDGRG010000061.1:0-6753 GCA_042218355.1 Bradymonadaceae bacterium | reverse complement strand
TTCGCCATCCTCTCGGTGATGTTCACAGCGGCGGGTTGTGCCCACGTGGACCGAACGGATCGCCAGGACGACGGGGGGGCGGCCGACTGCTCGGTCGAACCGGACCGGGTCGAGCAAGCGGGGCTCCGCACGCAGAAGAAATTGCGCCGCTGGCTGCGTTTCCTGCGGGGGCGCGGCTCGAAACGCCGGCTCGCGGTCGAGTCGTACCCGGGGCGCAACGAGCCGATCGCCCGCCGCAGTTATCTCTACGACAATGCACTCGCTCTGCTCTGGTCCGCCTGGATCGGGAAACGCCGCCGAGCCCGGGCGCTGGCCCGCACGTTGATCGCGACGCAGCGCGAGGACGGGAGCTGGAGCTTCAGCATCGATTTCTCCGGGCAGGCCCCGACCCCGACGGCGCGGGTCCGGACGGGGGCGGTCGCCTGGGCGGCGCACGCTCTCTCGTACTTCGAGCACCGGGCCGGCGGCCGTCGAGTCCGGCGGGCGGTCGACCGGGCGGTCGAGTATCTGATCGAACAGCGCTATTCCCCCGACCGGCGACATCTCGCCGGGTTGATCGGACCCGGCCGGTGGGTGGACGGCCCGACCCCGAAGATGGCGGTGACCGAGCATCAAATCGATGCGCACATGGTGCTTCGGAGCCATCGGCCGGGCCCGGCCGACGCACTGCGCGAGCGGATCCTCGAGGCCCTCTGGATGCCCGACGAGGGACGGTTCGCAGTGGCGGTCCACGAAGACGGGCTCGATTCCAAGCGTGCGCTCGATGCGTCGGGGGCCTGGGGAGCCCTCTGGCTACAGAGCCTCGGGCGCCCGCACCTCGCCCGTCGAAGCTTCGCGTACGTCCTCCAGTCCTTTCGCGTCCGACACGACGGCTTCGTCGGCTACCGACCCTACCGCGATGCCGTCGGCCAGTACGATGCGCTCGATCGGGACCACGTTTTCACCGAGGGGAGCTTCAGCGTCGGGCTGGCCGCACACCGCCTCGGCCACGATCTGGTGGCTCGGCGGATGGTCCGGCTCGGGGCGGAGCTGAATTGTCGGCGAGGCCCCGGGATTCCGTACTCGACGGTCGACGTGACCAATTTCCCGACCGATCGGGCAGCGGCGTCGAGCCTCTGGTATCTCTTTCTGGAGCGGGAGTGGCGGACCGGCGAGGTGGCGCCGCTGTTCACGGGATTCGATCGGGGCTCGACCCGAACCGAGGCGACGGGAGCGGCGGAGGAAGAGGCCGGACGAGCGGTGACTCTCCGTCGGGGGGATCGGTGAGGCGACTGGCGTCGGCGGCAGTTGCACTCTCGGCGGCGTGGGTGGTCGTGGGGTGGCCCCGGCCGGCGCCGGCGGCCTGCGAGGACGTACGAGACCTGCGGATCGACGGGAACTACGACCGCGCGCGCCGCGAGGCGAAGGCGTGCCTGGAGCGTCATCCCCGCCGGATCACCCCGCTGATGGAACTCTCCCGGATCCACGCCGCCCAGGGACGCGTCGACCGGGCGCTCGAGTACGTCGAACGCGCCCTCGATCGAGCTCCGGACGTACCGGCGTACCGTTTCTGGCGGATCGAGTTGTTGCTCCGATCTCGCCAGCTCGACCGTGCACGGCGGGCGCTGGGCGCCCTGCCCGAGGACGTCGCCTCTCGTCCCCGGGCCCTGAAGCTGAGGGGAAAGTTCGAGCTGTGGCGCAAGAATTATCGCGGTGCGCTCCGATACTTGAACCGCTACCTGCAGAAGCGTCCCGAGTCGCCGCGGGCCCTCTACTACCGGGGGATCAGCCGCGAGAAGACCTCCCGGTGGAGCGGGCGATCTCCGACTACCGGCGCGCCTGCGAACTGGCGAATGGCTGGTCGCGGCCCTGTGAGGCGGCGAGCGCGCTCGAGCGCGCCCGACGGGACGTCGGAGGTCTGCTGAAGCGGGTTCGCCGGCTGGTCGGGGAGGGCGAGCCGGATCGTGCGCTCGACTTGCTCGACCGGGCGATCTCGCGGGTTCCCGACCGTGCGTCGCTGAAGTACTGGCGCATCCGGATTTTGATGCGCGAGAACCGGGTCGAGCAGGCGCGACGGGCGCTGTCGAAGCTCCCGCCCGCGATGCTCGACCGACCGGCGGCGATGAAGTTGCGATCGTCGATCGAGATGCGACGCGAAAACTGGGCGGCTGCGCTGGAGTCGCTGAACCTGTATCTCGAACGACGCCCCGCCGAGCCGCGGGCTCTCCACCGTCGGGGGCGCTGTCGCGAGCAGCTCGGCCGGTGGGAGACGGCGAGGTCGGACTACCGGCGGGCCTGCAGCCTGGCCAGCGGCTGGATGGAGCCCTGCCGGGCCGAGGACCGACTCCAGCGGGCGATCTGGGAGGTCGATCGGCTGGTCCGGCGCTCGAGGCGCCAGGCCCGTGCGGGCCGGGGGCGTCGAGCTCGTCAGCTGGCCGATCGTGCCTACAGCCGTCGGCCGAAGGGGGACGAGGTCGCTCTGTGGCATCTCGAGTTGACGATGGAGCAGCAGCGGTGGGGAGAGGTCCGGTCGGCGGTCGAGCACCTTCCCAACAGCGCCCGCGACGCCCCGCTCGGGTTCCTCGCACGCGCGAGACTCTCCGAGCGGGACGGGAACGTCGAGCGAGCGCGCGGGCTGTATTCGCGGTATCTCGGCGCGCGGCCCGACGATGCCGATGCGCGTTACCGCCGCGGTCTGCTGCGGAATCGGGCCGGCGACATCGACGGGGCGGCGGCGGACTTCGTCCGGGCGTGTCGGGTCGAGCCGGGGCACGTCCGTGCGTGCCGGGCGGCGCGCGGCGGCGTCGCCCCGGGGGCCGTCCGAGCCCCGACGTTTCGGGCCGACATCCGTTCGGGGGTCGAATTGACGGGTGAGACGTTCACCGGGTACTCGACGGCGGTCGGTCTGTCGGGCTGGATCGAGCGAGCCACGCGTCTCGAGCTCGACTTCGAGTGGCGCGATCGTTCGGTCGAGGGCCGGGAGGCGACCGACGGCCGGGTCGATGTCGGCGGGATGCAACTACTCGACAACGGGGTGCGGTTCGCAGGGGGAGGCGGCGCGGCGCTCGAGCCGGATTTTGCCCCCCACTGGCACGCCTATCTGCAGGGTGGGTATCGCTTTTCACGCCAGTTCGCCGCCGATCTCCGGTACTGGCGGATCCAGTTCCAACCGATCGGCGAACACGTCGTCAGTCCCAGGGCGAATTTCACCGCCGGTCGGTTCGAGTTGCGCTGGCGGCATTTCGTCTCGTTCACGGACCTGGGCGAAGTACACGTCGCCTCGCTGCTCGAGACGGGTGTCGACGTGGCAGGACCGACGCGCTGGCATTTCGGACTGGGGGCGGGCGATGGTCGAGATTATCTCGAGCTGCGCCGCTCCGCCGACGACGGCCACATCCTGATTCGGGCCGGTTTCCGCCACGATCTGGCCTCCAAGCACCGACTCGGCCTCGATCTGACGCACCGACGCGACGAATTGGGAAAACCGGAGTTCCCCCGGACGCGATTTCAGCTCGTCTACGAGTTCGTCCGGCGTTGACGGCCTCGCACGGCCGTGGTCGTGCGGTTGGAACGCAATCGTTTACTTCCCGACTCGCTCATGCTTGGTCCCGGATGTCCTCCATCGTGACGCCCTGCTCGCGGCTGAGGCGCCAGAACGATTTCCAGAGCAGAATCCCCACTCCGATCCAGAGTGCGATCAGGACCAGGTTGGCGTAGGCGAAGTGGTGGGAACGGAAGTTCAGCCACGTGGTCCCGGCGAAGACCAGGCCCGCCGAGAGGACGTCGCCCACACGGACGAAGAATGTGTCGATCGTCTGCTTCGCCGAGTACTGTTCGGCCTCGGTCGTCGGTAACCAGACCAGCGCGCGGGTGGTGTTCATCACCGAGTAGTCCGTGCTGTTCTCCGCGGTCTTCGCCCACCGGAAGACCGGAAGCCCCGCGCCGAGGGCGACGAGCCCGTAGGTGCCGAGCGAGACGACCGGCAGGGCGAAGATAACCCCCTTCATGCCGATGTATTTGATGATCCGCGAGACGAAGAACGCCTGAATGACGACGGTGACGACGTTCACGATGGAGTAGAAGTCACCGTAGAAGGCGCCGATATAGGCCTCGGCGGATTGGGCTCGCCCGGCGTCGACGGCGGCGTGGGCGGCGCTCTCGACGAAGTCGCCGAGGATGTACTCTCCGGTCGTATTCACCAGGTTCAGTAGAATCAGAAAGAGGGCGATCCACCAGAGGTATCGATTCTCGAGGATCAGTCGGAAGCCGTTCTCGGAGTCGGGCGTCGCTTCGTCCGAGGGGTCGGTCTCCCGTCGTTCGTCCGTCTCGTCACGGTCGATGCGGGCCTCGACCGCGTAGTAGATGCCGAGATGCACGGCGAGCAGAACGGCGCTTATCTGGAGCATCGCATAGGGGCCGATGCCGGCGTCGAACAGACGGCCGGCGATCGCCGAGCCGACGGGAGCTCCCGCGGTCGCGCCGACGGCGATGACGGGAAAGAGCCGCGAGCCGGTCTCCTCGTCGAACAGGTCGTTGGCGTACGACCAGAACTGCGCGATCGTCGAGACGCTGAAGATGCCGACCCAGATGTAGAAGACGAACCCCAGGTTGATATTGTTCGCCAACCACCCGACAGCCCCTCCGTCGCCGGCGGCGAGCAGCCCGAAGACGTTCGGGGCCCCGAGCCATCCGAATCCGAAGAACAGCTCGATACAGACGAGATAGAAGACGACGATCGTGGTGTTCAGCCACATCCGAGAGACCCTGGCGCGGACCCAGCCGTAGAGGGGGACGAATCCGGCCAGAAGGGCAGCCTGAAAACCGGCCGCGTAGGATTTCATCTCGGCGCCGCCGCTGGCGAGGATCAGCGGTTCGCGGACGGTCTTGATGACGTAGTAGGCAACCAGCAGCAGAAAGATGTTGATCAGAAGGAGCGTCGTCCGAGTCGTCTCCTCGGGACGGACGTCGCTGGAGAGGTTCAACAGCCGGTTGAGCAGCGTCTTCGCGCCGTCGGCGAGGTTCATCGTGGGTCTCCGTCGACATCGTCGAGAAATCGCGTCGAGGACGGTGGTCGTCGGGTGTTCGCGCGCCGTCTACTGGACTCTGGCCGCAGGGAGACTACGTTGGTTCTTCGAACCGACGCAGGGACGCCGACCGAGTCGTCGCCGGTTGCAACGGAGGCGCCACGACTCGGTCCGGTCGATCGTGTGACGGTGGTTTTGACAACACTCCGCTGTCGGAGGTGTTCGGCGTGGGTTACTACATACTCGCTCTGTTGTTCGCCGTCTCGGGGGTTCTCGACCGTGCCGACCAGGCGCTGAAGAAGAAGGACTACGACCACGCGGTGAAACTGTACGGTTTCGCACTGGACGAGGATCCGGATTCGTACCGGGCTCTGGTCGGGATGGCACGGGCGTACGCGTTTTCGGGCCGCCGGAAAAAGGCGATCGAGACGTACAGCAAAGCCCTCGAGCTCCATCCCGGGTCGAACTCCGCTCTGCTGGGCCGGGCGAGGGTCTACATGTGGATGGACCGCTGGGAGAAGGCCTGGAAGGATCTCCAGCGTGCAAAGGAGATCGATCCGACCTCCTCGGACCTGTGGCAGGCGATCGGTGACTATCACCGCTATCGAGACGACTACCAGAAGTCGTACGACGCCTATTCGCGCTGGATCGAGCTCTCGCCGCTGTCGGCCCAGGCCCACCTCAGTCGGGCTCGGATCGGCAAGTACGTCGTCTCGCCCGAACAGGTGCGTCGCGACCTGGACAAGGCCGAGGAACTCGGGGCGCCCGCCGACGAGATCCAGTCGATCCGGGTCGATCTTCTCCAGGATCGCCAGGAGGGCTGGGAGGCTGGACTGAAGTATCGATTCGCCGCACTCGACGAGGGGTTCGACAACTGGCACACGGTCCAGCCGAAGATTAAGAAGAACTTCGACGCCGTGTCGATCTCGGCAGCGTACATTCTGACGCGTCGGTTCGACAAGTACGACCACGCCGGTGTCCTCACCTCGTATTTCGACCTCTGGTCCAGCGCCTACGGCAGTCTCCGCGTGCAGGGGTCGCCCAAGGAGCCGACGTCGATCCTCGCCACGTTCGACGCCTCGGCGCGCATCAACCAGAGTCTGGGGAAGGGATGGGTCGGGACCGGGGGCTACCGGTTTCTGTTTTTCTCCACGGATCCGATCCACCTGACGACGCTCCAGATCGCCAAGTATCTCGGGAGTTGGTATCTCAGTGCCGACGTCGGGGGGACGTTCAGCGAATCCGACGTCGAGGGGGACACGTCGACCGAGGTCAGTCTCTCCTACGGGGCGGCCGTTCGTTACTACTACGGCAGTGCCGACGACTACGTCGAGCTCGATGGGGGCATCGGTGAGACGCGGCTGGACCAGGGACGGTTCATCGGACGGGAGACGTTCGAATACTCCGTCGGTGCCTCGGTGCAGAAATTCTTCAGCAGCCGGTACGGCGGGTCGGTGTCGGTCGGTTACAAGCATTTCGAGGACATCCCGAACCGGTTCACGATCTCGACCGGCGCGACGGTGCGTTGGTGACCGGTCGGCGCGCCGCCGACCTACGACCTGGGTGGCGCTCGTGGAGGTCGAGGGGCTGCCGGTGCGGGCCGAGGCGAGCGTCTCCAGCGCCCTACTTGCCGCGACTGCAGGTCGAGGGACCGCCGGCGCGGGCGATCTTCTCCAGCGCCCGGGGGACCTCCTCGTACTCGATGGGTTTGGGCTCGGCGCTGTTCCAGATCCGGCTGATTTTTTCGGTG
>JBDGRG010000060.1:0-5568 GCA_042218355.1 Bradymonadaceae bacterium | reverse complement strand
AAGAAGAAAGAAAAGGTGATGGCCAAGCAGCGCGAGCAGTTCATCGAGGGGGCGGTCGACCGGGGGATCGACGAGGACAAGGCCGAGGAGGTCTTCGACCTGATGGCGCAGTTCGCCAGCTACGGGTTCAACAAGTCGCACTCGGCGGCCTACGCGAAGATCGCGGTGCAGACGGCCTACCTGAAGAACTACCACCCGGTCGAGTTCATGGCCGCACTGATGACGTGCGACCGGGACAACAACGACAAGATCGTCGGGTTCCTCAACGAGGCCCAGGAGATGGGCATCGAGGTGCTCCCGCCCGACGTGAACGAGTCGGCGCTGAACTTCACGGTCACCGACGGGAAGATCCGCTTCGGTCTGGGCGCGGTCAAAGGCGTGGGCGCCGGCGTGGTCGAGTCGATCGTCGAGGCGCGCGAGGATGGGGGTGACTTCGAGTCGCTGTACGACTTCTGTGAGCGGGTCGACCTGGAGGAGGTCACGACGGCGACGGTCGAGGCGCTGGTCCAGTGCGGGGCATTCGATTCGATCGGACCGGAGGGACCCAGTTCGTTCATCGGCGACATCGGGCAGTCGCGGGCGAAGATGTTCGAGGCCGCCGATCAGGCGGTTGATCGAGGGAAGCAGGCCCAGCACGACGCAGAGGTCGGCCAGAACAGCATCTTCGGCGTGATGGACGAGGACGAGCGCGAGGACGTCCTCGAGGAGACCTATCCCGACGCCGATCCGTGGCCCGACCGCGAGCTGCTCGAGCACGAGCGGGAGCTGCTGGGCTTTTACGTCACCGGTCACCCGCTGGACAGCTACGAGAGCGCGCTGGAGATGTTCGACCGGACGACGCTGGAGGACGTCTCGGAGGGGAACGGCGTGTCGGACGGCCAGCGCGTGACGGTCGCGGGGGTGATCACGGAGCTGAGCGAGCAGCCGATCAACAACGGCGACGGCCGGATGGCGTTCATCTCGCTGGAGGACCGCAGCGGCCGGGTCGAGGTGCTGGCGTTCAGCAACGCCTTCGAGTCGCACGAGGAGACCTTCAAGGGCAACGAGCCGATCCGTCTGCGCGGCGAGGTGATGGAGGAGGGCGAGGGGGAGGCCCGGTCGTGGAAGATCCGCGCCGACGAGGCGAAGCCGCTGGGGGAGGTTCGGCGGGACGAGGTCGGGGAGGTCCGGCTGGAGCTGGGGGCGAGTGAGCTGGGGAACGGGGAGCTCGAGGAGCTCGAGCGGCTGCTGCAGCGCCATCCCGGGCCGTGCGAGATGCGTCTGACGGTGTCGGTGCCCGCCGACGGGGGTCGCGGTCGGGCGGAGTTGCCGCTATCGGGGTACTCGATCGAGCCGAACAACGATCTGATGCGGGCGCTGGACCGGTTGATCGGGCGGGAGGCGGTTCGGTTTAGCAGCTGAGATGCTGAGTAGCTGAGATGCTGAGTTACAACCGCACGACCATTGCTGTGCGAGGCAGAGAGATGCTCAGTAGCTGAGATGCTCAGATGCTGTGGAGCCGTCGAGCAGCCGTTGAGCTGTTGGGCCGTTGAGCCGTTGAGCTACGGTCGCACGACCATTGCTGTTCGGGGCGGGGAGATGCTGAGTGGCTGAGATGCTGAGATGCTGAGTTGCAATCGCACAACTATTGCCATGCGAAACGATTCGAGCGCTCTGGCCAGGGCAAGTTCGTGAGGCGATCCCCTGGGGAAAGCTGCCACACTGTATCGCGAAGCAATGGTCGTGCGGTCGTGGCCCAATAGCTCAATCGCCGAGGCCGAGCGAAGCGACGGCCGAAATTGCCTAATTGCCGGCATCGCCGAGGCCGAACGAAGTGAGGCCGGAATTGCCTAATTGCCGGGAGCGCCGGCGGTCGGCAGCTCCGTGCGTGCCGCAGCCCCGCCGATTGTTCAATCCATCCCCAGGGTACTGCGCAGTTGGTCGCGCTGGTGGCGAGCGATGCTCGCCTTGCGGCCGTTTGGGTGGGCCGAGAGGTAGTTCTCGTAGGCTTCGAGGGCCTTCTGGAGTTTGCCAACCTGGCGGTAGGCGGTGCCGAGACCGATGTAGGCGTCGCCGAATCCGGGGGCGGCGTCGAGGGCGCGGCGGAAGTGATCGATGGCCCGCTGCGGAGAGCCGGCGTTGAGGTAGGTCCAGCCCATGCCGCTCAGCGCCGAGGGGTTGCTCGGGTCGGCCTCGAGCGCCTTGCGATACAGGTTCCGGGCTCGCCCGGACCGGCCGCTGTTGAGCGCCGAATCGGCCTCGGCGATCAGATCGTCGATGCTCCGTCCGCTCAGTGCCTTCGCCGCGCGCTCGGACGACGAGACCGACTCGGCGACGGCGGAGGCGACTTTTTTGCCGGCAGCCGCTCCGGCCCGTTCGACGCGCTTCTCGACAGCTTCGCGGACCGCCCCGTCGGCCGCGTCCCGCGCCCCACCGACGGCCTTCAGCGCCGCCCGCCGCGGGCTGAGTTCGGGTTCACCGGCGTCGGCCCCCGCCCCGGCGTCGGCACCGCTCCGGTCGCTCCCCGCCACTCGGAGGGCAGAGGCCCAGCGCTGGAGCGTCGCTCGCTGGTAGAGGTAGAGATACCCGAAGACGGCTCCGCCGAGCACGATGAAGCTCAGCGCCACGCCGGCGACGACCGACCATCGGCGCCCGCCTGCGCCGACCTCCGAGGCGTAGTCGACCTCGTCCTCGCCGGCGGGGGGCGACTCGAGATCCACCTCGCCGTCGAATTCCCAGTCGTCGGACTCGGGCGACGTGCGCGCACCGGTCTGGGAGCCGAAGCGGCCACTCTCGAGCTGCACCTGATCGGACTCACCGGAGGGTGTGGAGGTCGGTTCCCCGCCGGACTCGGGGGAAGCCCCGGACCCGGTGGTCTCCGGGGTGCCCGCTCCCGAGTCGGGACCGGGAGCAGACGTGCTGGTCGACCCGGAGGGCTCTTCGGTGCGCTCGCCGGCCGATTCGGGTCCGCCGGAGGGGGAGCGCGACGATTCGGGGGCTCCGCCCGCCTCCGCCCCCTCCACCGGCGACGGTTCGGCGGACGCGAGTTCTCCGCCGGCCGGCTGATCCGGTTCGGGCTGCTCCGACTCGGCCGACAGCTCCGAGGAGCGGGTCGACGGCGAGGGGAAGGAGGTATCGGTGCTCGCCTGGGCCGACGCCGATCCCGGCGGCGGCTGGTCGGCGGCGCCGCTGGGTTCGGAGCGTCCTCCGGGGCGTTCCTCATCCTCGTCGAACTGAGAGAGTGTCTTCGAGCGCGACCGTTCGCTCGACCGTCGGCGCTCGCCCGGCGTCTCCTCGACGGCCCGGTCGCCCTCGAGGTCCGAGACGCTGTCGACGACTTCGAAGATCGGTCGGAACTCGGCGATGTCGCCCAGCGTGGTCCACTTCTTACCGGTACGAGAGAGTTCCCAGCCCTGGTCGACGCGGCGGTCGAGAATCCAGCCGTGGAGGGTATCGAACCGGCTGAAGTAGAGGATTTCCCCGCCGCCGGGTTCGCGGACCATCCAGCGGCGCTGGTCCTCGCGGTCCGCACTGGCGTCGGCCCCCAGCTTGAAGAGGTGATCGCAGTTCTGGCACTGGAAGGTGGCTTCGTCGGACGGCAGGCGGCTCTCGTCGACCTCGTAGACCGTCCGGCACTGTGGGCACTCTACGTCCATGTATCCGTCGGCTGCTGGCACGAACGCCCCGCCCCGTCCGGACACGGCTCGCAACGCTGTCCGGGCGGGCGGACCTGGATCACTGGGGCTTCCCCGAGCCTCGACCGCCACTCCCGCCGGCCCGCCCGGCGGCCGCTCCACCGCCCTCGGGGCCGCCCTTTGCGCCACTCTTTGCGCCGTTCTTTGCGCCACCCGTCGGCGAGCCGGCCTGGCCCTCGGGGGGTGGCTCGGTGCCGCCGGTCTTCGTCGAGTCCTTCTGCTTCATGCGCAACGTCCGGGCTCGTTCGCGCTGTTTCTTCGCCTGTTCGGTCTGACCGAGCCGGTCGTACGCCTTGGCGAGCAGTTCGTAGACCTCGGGTCGCTTGGGCGCGTAGAGTTTGGCGGTCGTCAGGCGTTCCTTGGCCGTCTTGAACCGATTGTTTCGAATCGCCTTCTTCGCAGCCTGAATGGACTGGTTGGCCAACTCGGACTCCGACATGTCGGCCAGCGGGAGTTCCGAGCCGGGGGTCTCGGGCAGCGGAGACTCCGATTCACCGGAACTCTCGGCGGACGGTTGGCCGGCCCCCGGGGGAGCCACGCCGGGGATGAAGCGGCGAAATTCGACGACGCCGGCGATCTGAAGCGCGATGCCGCCGGCGATCACCAGGAGCAGACCGAGGACCCCGTAGAGGACGTTGTTCCACTTCTCCTTCTCGGAGAGGAGTTCGAACGAGTCGCGCTCGATGCGGTCGCCGGTGGCCTCCGCGCCATCCGGTTCGGGCTCGCTGGCGGGTTCCGGGCTGGTCGGGGATTCGACGTCGCCGTCCGCCGACTCGTCGGCCGAGGGCGCCCCGACGTCGCTGCCGGTGGGGGGCGACGATTCGTGCACACCCTGGTCGGGAGACGGGGCCGGTCCGCCCCCGGGGCCCTGGTCGGAGAGCTGGGGAAACTCGGAGATCGGATGGAAGTTCGAGCCGTCGGCCGAGACCTCGTAGTCGGCCGAATTCGGACGATCGGAGCGCCAGTCGTTCAGAGCCTCGGTGTCGGGAAATTCGTAGGTCAGGCCATTGGATTTGACCTTCCACGGACCGTCGTAATCCGGAGAGAGATCGCCGGGGGCGGCGGCCCCGCTCGCCCCCGATCCGCCGGCCGTCTCGGTCTCGGTCCCCGCCGCCGTCCCTCCGGACGAGGGAGAGGCGTCGGCGCCTCCGCCTCCGACATGCGACTCGAGCGTCGGGCCGTCTCCGCCGGCCGAGCCGCCCGCCGCGTTCGAATCTCCGCTGTCGGCCCCCGCCGATCCAAACGGATCGGAGACGGGACTCGAGTCCGCCCCGCCGGCGCCCTCGTCGCCGCCCCCGAAGGGATCGGGCGTCCCCTCGTCGTCTCCGCCCTTGGCAAAGGCGGGCAACTCGTCGGCGGACATCACGTCGGTGGGCGCCGATTCGTCGAGATTTTCGTCCTTGTTTCCTCCGGTGCCGGAGGCTCCTCCGCTGCCGCCCGACGATCCGGTCGACGGCCCCGACGTGCCCCCCGAGCCGGGGGACCGAGAGCCGGGGATACCGCCGGCCGAGTCGCCCGCGTTCCCGCCCGACGCCGACCCGGCCGACGACGAAGAGGACGACCCGCGCGTCGAAGCGTCCCCATCGTCGCCCGGATAGACGACGAAGGCGTTGCTACACTTCGGACAGGTGATCTTTCCCCCGGAATCGGGCACTTTGTCGTCCTTGACCCGATACTGGGACGAACATTCTGGGCACTGGACAATCATGCCGAATCGATTGCACCGTGGCGTCAGCAACTGGCCGGGAGGCGCTCGCTGCGAGACGCGTAGGTCCCGCCCGAACGTGACCATTTAACCACAGCCGGGGGTAGACCGCAAGATTCCGCGGCGTTCGCGGGGGGTCTGATCGGAAACCGTGGGACGAAGGAGTAGATCGGGTCGGTGCCAGAGCGT
>JBDGRG010000006.1:6264-7430 GCA_042218355.1 Bradymonadaceae bacterium | reverse complement strand
CACATGAAGCTGGGCTACACGTCGCTGGGCGAAAAGCCCGTCGAACGGTTCGGCACGACCCCGCCGAAAAAGCTCGACTACGCGGCCTACTACTACCACCCGCGCGGAGCGGCCCAGCGGGCGACGGTCGTGGTCGACGGCACCTGCCACTCGATGTCGGTCCAGAAGACCGGTCCCGGCGGAACCGCCTCCGGCTCGGCCCCCGCATCGCCCGACACCGCGACCTCCGACGCCGCGGCGACGGACGGTTCGAATGCAGACGCCGACGGAGGGGCGACCGACACCTCCTCGGGGAGCGATGCCGGGACCGGCGGCGCGTACGTCGGCGTGCGCTACGGAACCCGAACCGACACCTCGACCGGCTGTCACCGCTACTTCTTCTCGTTCGTCGATTCCGACGGGTTCACCCACCGGTACCCCGAATACGGCACGCTGGGCGCGAAGATCGTCGAGACGCAGGACGACCAGGGGAACACGATCTATCTGGTCGACAGCAACGACGAATCGTGTCCCGTCTGGAGCCCCAAATCCGTCGGTCAGTCGTGTCTTCCCCAGGGCGATCAGTGCGTCGACGGGGAGACCCGATCCTGCTACACCGGCAAGCCCAACACCCGTGGAAAGGGCATCTGTACGCGCGGGACCGAGCGCTGCGAGAACGGCCACTGGAGTGGCACCTGCGAGGGTGAAACCACCCCGAAACCGGCCGAAACCTGCGGCAACGGGAAGGACGACAACTGCAACGGCCATGCGGACGAGGGGTGTGACGACGGCTCCGAGTCGCCCGACGCGGGTTCGGACGGGGGCGTCGCCCCCGCCCCGGACGTCAGCACCGACGCCGGCGTCCGCTACACCGGTGGAGGGGGCAACGGTGGAGGAGGCTGCTCGACACCCGGCGGCCCACCGGCCGCGCCCGCCCCGCTCGCCCTGATCGCCCTGGCCGGCCTGGCCCGTTCCCGTCGACGATTCGAGTAGGACGCGTCGCGCCTCGGGAACCCGCCGTCGCACACCCGACCACCCGCTGCTCCCGACGCCCTCGACCAGTGCTGCGAAGCTCTGACTACGTCGCACGCCCCCACAACCCACTTCTCGCTTCTCGCCGCTCGATCCACCAGAACTCGAAAGCTATAGCTACGTCGCACGCCCGCACCCCCCGCCCCCGCGTTGAC
>JBDGRG010000006.1:3037-6225 GCA_042218355.1 Bradymonadaceae bacterium | reverse complement strand
GAATCGCCGATCGAAACGGCGGCGACCGCGTTGACGGACACCGAGCGAGCGGTCGAGACCCTTCTCGACCAACTCGACGCCGAACACGCCGACCTGACCTTCGTCTTCTTCAGCCCGGAACACGACGAGGAGGTGGTCCGAGATCACCTCGACCGGCGCACGCGAGCACGCGGGGTGGCCGGGACCACCGCCGGTGAAGTCTCCGATCGCGGGTTCAGCCGCGGGACGATGTCCGGGATGAGCCTCCACGGCGACGACGTCCGGGCGGCAGTCGACGTCGTACCGAACCTGGACGAACTCTCTCTCGTCCCCCTCTCGAAGTTCCCCAAACGGCTCGCCGGCCAGATCGGTCGAGACCCCGACGACCTCTCGCCCGATCGACACGTCTGGATCCTGCTGCTCGACGGCCTCTCGGGCTCCGAGGAACTGCTGACTCCCTTCTTCATGCAGTCCGCCCCCGAGACCGGCCTCGTCGGGGGCTCCCTCGCCGACGATCTCCAACACGAGGGTACCAGTCTCGTCCATCACGGCCGCACCTACAGCGACGCCGCCGCACTCGTGCTGCTCGAGTACGACCGACCGTTCGCGCTGTTCAGTGGCAACCACATGGAATTCACCGAAGAGACGGTCGAAGTGACCGGTGTCACCGACGGCGGACGGCGACTGACGAAACTCGACGGCGACGACGCCGTCGACCGGTACGCCGAGCTCCTGGATCTCGACCCGTCGGAGATCGACGCGGACGTCACCGTGCGCCATCCCTTCGGCTTCCCCTTCCGCGGGCGTCCGTACGTCTGCTCGATCCGACAGATTCACGACAGCGGTTCGTTCTCGATGGCGAACACCGTGCATCGGGGCGATGAACTCCACCTGCTCGAGACGCAGGACCTCGTCGAGGACACCGATCGGGCGATCACCTCGGCCCGAGAGGAACTCGGACCCGCAACCGACGCCCGCGGCATGCTCGCGTTCCACTGCGTCGGCCGATTCCTCGAGGCGAAGGTTCGGGAGAATTGCGACGAACTGGCCGACGTCCTCACGCAGATTCCCGTCAGCGGCCTGAACACCTACGGCGAACAATTCGGCGCGGTACACACCAACCATTCGCTGACGGGCGTGATCTTCGGATAATCGAAGGATGAAGGGAGAAAGGGAAGGGGGAAGGGGGAGGGAAGAAGGGAGAAGGGAAGCGTCGGGGTCTGCGACGAGACTCCAGTACCCTCGCGGTACTGGTGAAACTGTCTGGGGGAGCTAGGTTCGCCGAGCCACACCCATTTTGGATACCGGTGCCCTCGTGGCACCCGAGAGAGGTTAGGAAGGAGTCAGAGGGATGAAGGGAGAAGGGGGGTGCCGTGCCGAGCTGCGTCGTCTCCGAAACTGCCCGGCGGTCGGCCGGATGTTTGCTCAAAGAGCCGTACAGTCATTCTGTGGTCTCGTGTGCGCCCCAGCCCGCTTCGTGCGGTTGTAGCTCAACCGCTCAACGACTAAACCGCTCAACCGCTCGCTGCACGGCAATCGCCGTACGGTTGTAGCTCAACCGCTCAACGGCTTAACAGCTCAACCGCTGAACGGTCCGACAGCTCGACGGCTTATGAATGGCTCGACTACTCCTCTCAACCATTCCCCACCGAGGACTCCGACATGGCCGACCTGAATGTCCGCGACGAGATCCATCACGACCGCGAAACCGTCTACGAGACATTCCGCGACGACCTCGTCGAACTCGTCGACTATCTCCCGAACATCCGGGAGATCGAGGTCGACAGCTACGAGCAGGTCGACGAGAACACCGTCGAGATCGTCAACATCTGGAAGGCGACCGAGCGGGACATCCCCTCGGCCGCCCAGCAATTCATCGACTCCGAGATGCTCCAGTGGCACGACTACGCCACCTGGAAGCAGGACCAGTGGGTCTGCGAGTGGGAGATGGAGGTCGACTTCATGAAGGACGCCGTCACCTGTACCGGGGAGAACCGCTACCGGGAGGTCGGGGACGGCAAGACCGCCATCGAGATCGACGGGACACTGGAGGTCGACGCCGGCGAGATCCCCGGCGTCCCCGGCCTACTCGCCGGCAAGGTCGGCGACGCGGTCGAGAATTTCGTCGTCAAACTCATCGAGCCCAACCTCACCGACGTCAACCGCGGGCTCGAGGAGTATCTCGACGCGCAAGAACAATGAATTATGACTTATGAATTATGAGTTATGACGAATAATGGTGCGAAGCGGGCAAGACGGGACGGTGGGCACGGGTTGGGTCGCGACTGGGAGAAAGGATTTCGGGTTTGCACTAGCTACGGACGCCGCCCGGTGGCACAGGCCAAACATGTCGGATCACCGACCGTGTGAGCCGGGACGTCAGCATACAGCGGCCCCCTGTGTGAGTGCCCCCGATGACCCCGATGCTCGCTGTTACTCTCTCGGCGCGACACGAGTCATAATTCATAACTCATCATTCATAACTCATAACTCGAAGATCGCTCGATACCCCTCGAAAACGTCCGCGTATTCGGGCGCCACGCCGAGCTCCTCGACCATCCGGGTATTGTCGACGCGGTAGGTGTTCGCCCAGCGGGCGACGGCGTTCGGCCCCCGCTGGTCGGCGTACGCTTCGAGTGAGATCTCCTCGGGCGGCTCGACGTCGAGGTGCTCGACCGCCCAGTCGACGACCTCGCGCGCCGTCTTCGGCGACCCGTCCGAGACGTTGTACAGTCGCGCGCCCTCGGGCCCGCGCTCGACGATCGCCCGCAACACGCGGACGATGTCGTCGACGTGGATGCGATTCGTCGGCTTCGTCCCGCCGTCGACCAGCCGATATCGACCCGACCGCAGGTAGTCGACCAGCGTTCGCCCGGGCCCGTAGATGCCCACCAGACGAGCGACGTTCGCCGACACTCCCTGCGCGGGCCCTCGTTCGAGGACGAATTCCTCGATGTCCCGGCGCATCTTCCCCATCGGCGACGCCGGCGCCGGCTCGACGTCCTCGTCGACCCAGGCCCCGTCGTGATCCCCGTAGACCGAGGTCGACGAAAGGTAGACGAACCGCTCCGCCCCCGCGTCCGCCGCCGCTTCGAGCGCCCGAGCGACCGGTGCCACGTGTCGGGGAGGCTCGCGCGCCTCATCGTACTCGCGGAACAGCGTCGGTACCGAGTAGACGACCGCCGAGCCCGGTTCGGTCAACTCGAGTA
>JBDGRG010000006.1:0-3027 GCA_042218355.1 Bradymonadaceae bacterium | reverse complement strand
CGGTCGCCTCTCTCCCGAGTCCGCCTCCCACCGAGCTGCGCCCGCCCCGATCTGCTCGAGTGCGTCCACCGTCTCGGCGGACGTCCCCGTCCCGGCAACCCGCCATCCGTCCGCCGCTGCACTGCGAATCAGACGTTTGCCCGTGTATCCGGCACCGATGACGACCAGCGAGTCCGACTCTTTCACGTCGACCTCCATCTCGACTGTCGAGTCACCTCCTTCGTCGACCACAGACTGGGACAGCTCCCCCGTCGAGACCAAACGGGGCTCGACCGCTCGACGACCGGTGGCCGCACAGGTGGGACAGGTGGGATCCGGCTTCACCGGGCGGTCGACGGAGACACGGCAGGCGAGCGGAACCCGGCGCCCTGGCAGCGAAGAAACGGGTCGGCGAACCACGGTCGGCTACGACGTCGTTCATGACTGCCGGAACCGGCCGATTCGAGCACCACCGACAACCATTGCGACGCACCTCTCACGGTCCCCGTCCGTCCCCTGTCGCCCCGACTCTCGCCGAACAAACTTTCCGCTTGCTCGAACTCGAACCTGTGTTACAGTCCGCTTGCTCGAACTCGAACCTATGTTACAGATAGATCCATGATCCACACGGGGTCTCCGTTTTCCACCACTCGGAAATTGCAATGAAACGGACATCTTTACGTTGGCGCTCACTACTCTGCGGACTCTCCCTCCTCCTCACCGCGTCGTGCGGCGGCGACTCCACGCGGAGCGCCCCCTCGCCGACCATTCCGAAGATCGAGAGCCTCGAGAGCGCCTCCGAGACCGTCCATCCGGGCGATTCGGTGCAGCTGGCCGTCGTCGGCGGCCCGAAGTCGAACATATCGGGGGATACCGGAACCCTCAGTCAGGCTCTCTCCCACGACGGCGGCGTCGCCGACTCGGGGGGCTCCCCCGACGCGATCGGCGCGACCGATGCCGGTCCGCCCGCCGATATTGGAACCGATGCCGGTTCGCCCGCCGATACGGGGAGCGACACCGGCTCGCCGGCCGACTCCGGAACGCCCGCCGACACGGGTACGACCGGCGACGCCGGTGCCCCGGCGGACACCGGGACCTCCCCGGACGCCGGCGGCGACCCGAAGCCGGATCCGCCCGAGGGGAACGTCCCCGAAGGCTGGACCGTCGAGTGGACGGTCGACAACGACGACTGGTCGATCGAGGGCTCGAACGCCACGGCGACGTTGACGGCCCCGGATCGATACGACTCGACCGTCGTCGTCGAGGTGACGGTCGTCACCCCCGACGACAACCAGGCCTCGGAGACGATCCGGATCGGGACCGGCTCGAACGCCGCGCCGGCCATCGTCGGCACCTCCGCCCGACCGAATCCCGTCGAACCCGGCGGTAACATCGACGTCTCGGTCGATGCGTCCGATTCGAGGGGCGACGAGCTGAGCTACGACTGGAACATCGACAGCCCCTGGACGGTCACCGACAGCTCCGCAGGCTCGGCGACGATCGCGGCGCCGGACGAAGAGGGGGCGTTCGCCTCGCTGACGGTCACTGTTTCGGACGACTACGGCGGACAGACGTCCACCAATATCCGGCTCGAAACGAAACAGAACGGCCGCCCCGCCCTGTCGTCCGTGACGGCTACCCCGCCGCAGGTCGCGCCCGGTGGCACCATCACACTCGAAGCCTCGGCGACCGATCCCGAGGGCGCCGATCTCACCTACTCCTGGACCGTCCCCCAGAACTGGACGGCCAGCTCGACCAGCGGTGCGACGATCGACCTCCAGGCCCCCTCGACCTACGCGGCGACCGGCCGGGCCGAAGTCGTGGTCGAAGATCCTCGCGGCGCGACCGCCAGCGGCGCCGTCGTCGTCTCGACGAATGAAAACCAGGGACCGACGATCGCCTCGTTCAGCGCGAGTCCGGCGTCGGTCGCCAAGGGCGGCACGATCGATCTCGCGGTCGACGCCAGCGATCCGAACGGCGACTCGCTGTCGTACAGCTGGTCCGTCCAGAACAACACGAAGTGGACGTTGAACACGAGCGGCTCGACGGCGACCCTCCAGAGTCCGGACGAACCGAGTGCCCAGACCCGCATTCAGGTGACCGTCGAGGACACCGAGGGGAAGAAGGCACAGGCATCGACCGTCGTCTCCACCCAACCCAATCGGACGCCGACGATCGCGTCGGTGTCCGCCAATCCCGGAACCGTCGCGCCCGGACAGACCTCCACCGTCACGGTCTCGGCGTCCGACCCGGACGGCGACAGCCTCGGCTACAGCTGGACCGCGACGGGCAACTGGTCGGTCTCCGGCTCGGGGACGACGGCCACGGTAACCGCCCCCTCCTCGAACGGCGTCCAGGGCACCGTCCGCGTCACCGTCGACGACGGATTCGGCGGCACGGCGACCGGTTCGGCCGCCCTGTCGACCGAACAGAACCAGGATCCCGTACTCTCCTCGCTGACTGCCAATCCCCCGTCGGTCGCCCCGGGCGGCAACGTGCAGGTGCAGGCGACGGCCTCCGACCCGAACGGCCACTCGCTGACCTACTCGTGGAACGTCCCGCAGGGATGGAGCAAATCCGGTTCCGGCAATCAGATCACGCTGACCGCCCCGACCTCCCCCGGGAAGAGCGGTCTGGTCCGCGTGACCGTCGACGACGGCCACGGCGGGAGTGTCAAGGGCTCGACGCTCGTCTCGACCGACCAGAATCAGGCCCCGGTGCTCTCGACCCTGACGGCCACTCCCTCCTCCGTCGCTCCGGGCGGCACGATCGACGTGATTGCGACCGCCTCGGACCCGGACGGCGACTCGCTGAATTTCTCCTGGAACACCCCGAAGGGCTGGAGCAAATCCGGTTCCGGCAACAAGATCACCGTGACCGCTCCCGGCACGCCCGGGCAGAGCGGCGTGATCGGCGTCACCATCGACGACGGCCACGGCGGCTCGGCCAAGGGCTCGACGACCGTCTCGACCGAGAAGAACGCCGCCCCCGTCCTCTCCGCGCTGACGGCCAACCCGTCGTCCGTCGCCCCGGGAGGCACGGTGAAGG
>JBDGRG010000059.1:6743-7398 GCA_042218355.1 Bradymonadaceae bacterium | reverse complement strand
TCGTCGTAGGTCCGCGAGAACACCTCCCGGCCGCGCCAGTAGGTCCGCCGGGTGGGCCAGACGAGGCCGTCGTCGGCGAGGCTCTGGCCCAGCCCGGGACTGAGCCGTTCGAGGATGCGGAGGGTGGCGCCGTGGACGTAGATGGCCCGGCTACCGGGCCGCTCGCGGTCCTGCGGGTCCGCCTCGAGGACGGTCACCGGGTGGCCCATCGCTCGCAGTCGGATGGCGGCGGCAAGCCCGCCAAATCCCGATCCGACGACGATGGCTGGTGGTGACTCGTAGGACGATCGGTTCATCGTTCGGTCTCGTCGAGGTTGGAGGGAGCGTCGAGTCGTCGGCGTGCTTCGGGAAGCTGCCACCACGGCACGTCGGGAAAATGGTGGTGCGCGCGGTGGTAGCCGAAGTGGTAGCAGGTGAGGAGCGACAGAATCGGGGGGAGTGTATTCGATTCCGCTCGGTGTTCGTCGGGATACCCGCCGCTCGGCTCGAGGTGAGGCCGGTAGGTGCCGAAGTAAAACAGCTGAAACGTGCTGAGCAGCGAGGGAAGGACCCAGAACAGCAGCAGCGATCCGGCTCCGACCCCGACGCCGTGGAGGAGGACGTTGTAGACCGCCGCCATGCCGATCAGCTGGAGCGGCCCGATGTACTCACCGAT
>JBDGRG010000059.1:0-6733 GCA_042218355.1 Bradymonadaceae bacterium | reverse complement strand
GACTCGAACTAATCACTATGAAGCACCCCAATCACTCACCGATGAAGCCGAGATACCAGCTCCAGAACCGCGGACCGTCGCCGGGGTGGAAGTCGGGGTCGGCGTCGGAGGCGGGGGACCGATGATGAGCGAGGTGTTTGTCGCGCAGGCGGTCGTAGGGGAACAGGGCGTACAGCCTGGTCGCCAGGCGTCCGACGGCGTCGTTCAGTCGCGGGTGCCGCGCCGAGACGTTGCCGTGCATCGCGTCGTGGGCGGTGATGAACAGGCCGGTGTGCAGAAACGTCTGGACGAGCACCGCCGGTGCCCACAGCGGTGCGGGAATGCCGTCGAACCCGAAGGTCAGCAGTGCCGTCGTGTTCACGCCCCACGCTGTCAGGATGGCGGCGGCGATGGCCGCACCTGTCCAGCCGACCGTATCGGTCGGCTGCGAGCTGGCAGAGTCGGTGGTCACCGCTTTCCCCCGGTGCGTCGGGTCGCTTCGGTGAGCCGACCGGTCGCCGCCCGGAGCAGGCGGCGCGGTTCGGACCAGATCGCGTGAGTGGTCAGCCGACGCCTCAACGCCCAGGGGGCCGACGCGTACAGCCGCCACATGATCCGAGCGATCCTCCCCGGTGAGGCCGTGCCCGACAGGTACGCCCGCCAGTCGGAGGCGGGCAGCGAAAAGAAGGCGTCGAAGAAGTCCGCCGTCGCGGCTCGATCCATCGAGATCAGCGCCTCCATGCCGAAGCGCAGCAGCCGCCGGGTCCGAATGAGGTCTGCCGGCCACAGGCGTCGCCATCCCTCGGCGACGGCATCGGCCGCGCCCCCGGTCTCGAGGGCGTCGGCGACGGTCTCCGCCAGCTGGGGGGCGGCCCGCAGCGTCCGGCCGACCATGTACCCCGTGGCGGGGTGGACCATCTCGGCCGCGGCACCGAAGGGGAGCACCCCGGCGGCGGGGGAGACCTCGGGCGGGCGGCGGCCCATCGGGATGATCACCCGCTCGGTGTCGAGTGGTTCGAGGCCGTCGAGGCCGCGTCGTTCGAGTCGTTCCTCCAGACGCTCCGCCAGCGGTGTAAACGCGAGTTTCGGGCGCGAGACGAGGGCCGTCTCCTCGTAGAGCCGTCCGCCCCGTCGCACTTCCATCGAGTAGAGAAACGTCGGCGGCACGTCGGGAACGGATGTCTCAGCGTCGGCCGGCCGGCGGTAGTCCATCAGGGTCATCGCCTCGCTCTCCGGGGTCCGTTCCGCGTTCGGAAGGACGCGGCCCAGGGCGACCTGGAAGCCGGGGTCGCCGCTGTCGTGATCGCGGTGGCCGGTGGCGTCGACCAGGACTCGAGCCGTCCGCGTCTCCCCGCCCCGCAGGTGGACGTCCACGGGCCCGGCGCCCCGGTTGGCCGACGAGGACTCGACCACCGCCCCCTCGATCCAGTCGACGTCACCCGCCTCCGCCCGTGCGCGAAAAGCGTCTCGGAGGCTCCGGTTGTCCAGCAATGCGTAGGCTCGGTCGAGACGATGGATTCGATCGGCCGGCAGGCGGACCACTGTGCGAGCCCACGTGCGCTCGGCGTGGTTGACCAGCCCGGCGGCACGCAGTTCGTCGAGCCAGATGCCGTACGTGTTCGGCCACTCGGGAGGTTGGACGGGCGAGATACATCCGACCTTCAAATTTCGTTCGGCCAGTGCGGCAGTCGCGGAGAGCCCCGCGGGACCGGCGCCGGCGACGAGGACGTCGTACTCACTCTGTCGGGCCGAAGTAGTCACGGTCTCCGTGAGGTGGAAGGAGCCTGTCACCGACTGTTGGATGCCTGGGCCGCCGGGGTCGTTGTGCAGAGCGAAGGGGCTCGAGGGCTGGGCTGTCCTCCTGTCGCTTCTCACTCGTCTCGAGTCGTCGGACAGCGTGGGGCTGAAGTCGGCGAACGTGGCGTCTGCGTATCCCTTGGATCGTATCGGGGCGTCGGGCCGAGCGAGCGTGCTCGAACGCTCGAACTATTTGAACCGGTCCACGAGCTGCAGACACACGTGCCCACGTGGGTCCCTCCGGCGCGCCCGTGTGCGCGCCACCCGACCGATGCCGGCCAAGGGGGTCCGCGCGAACCGGTATTTCACGACTCGCGGGTGGCGGCGTCCCCCGCCCCTGCATGGGAAGAGCCGCTTCAACCGCGCGACGCGGCCGGACGCCGAGTCAACCCCCTCCATGATTGTGATCGACGATTCGGCACGAACTGTTGCGTCGAATGTGCACGCGCCGCCGTCACACAGGTCGCAGCGAGCGGCGCTGAGGGAGGGGGACGAGGACGTTCGCGACAGCCGACCGTCGAGAACGTTTCCTCGAATCTGTGACCGATGAAACGGCATGGTCGTCCCCGTGGATCAGGGTGAGATTACGAATCTCGTCGCCCGAGGGTGGCGTGGTCGGCGGGCCGGACGCCGACCGTTCGGGCCGCAACGCCGACGATTCGACGATGGCGCAACGCCGGTCGGGTCTCATGCATCTAAACGTCGAACGGGAATCGGCGAGTTCAAAGATTTCCACCCACCGACACCACCATGCTCGACATCGCCCCCGTCGATCTGGAGGCCGCCCGGCGCGCTCGGGAGGCCGAGGGCGGGTTCCTCTGGTGGTACGTCGACGTCGTGGGTCCGGACGGCGAGGGACTGGTCGCCATCTGGTCGTACGGCCTCCCGTTCCTCCCCGGTTACGCCGCGTCCGACCGCAAGGGGCACGCCCCGCCCGCCGCCGAGCGGCCGAGTCTCAACCTCGCCCTGTATCGTAACGGCGAGCCCGATTTTTATCTGCTCAGAGAGTACGAACCGGAACGGGCGGTCTGGACCTCCGAGGAGAGCCGGTGGGAGTTCGGTGAGACGGTGATCACGTCCGCTCGGTGCGGTGGCGAGCGGAGGGTCCACCTCGATATCGACTGTTCGGTCCCCGGCACCGACGAACGGGTGAATGGAGACGTCCGCATCTCGGGTCCAGTCCCCTCGTTCGACGAGTTGTCGGACGGTTCCAGCGGATTCGAGCACCGCTGGGAGCCCGGGATCGTCGGGGGAGGGGCATCGGTCGACCTCGAGATGCCGGGCGCGACGCGGCGGTGTTTCGAGGGGGCCGCTTACCACGACGCGAACTGCGGGACGACGCCGTTCCACCGACTCGGCATCCAGCGGTGGATCTGGGCCCGCCTTCCCCACCGGGACGGCGAGCTGGTTTTCTACGCGCTCCGCGACGAGAACGGTCCCGGCGCTATCGCCGAGGCGTCGCTCCCCCACGAGAACGGCGATCGCACCCGACGGGTAGTCCTGGAATTCGACGGGGACGGAAACTGCCGGATCCACCGCGACGTGCAGTTGACCCTGGGGGACTCGCGCCGCGACATGGCCGGCATGCAGTACTGGCGGCGGCTGACATGGGCGGCCGGTGCGGCAGCGGACTGGTCGCCGCTGACACTCGAAGTCGATGCTGTCGTCGACCGGGGACCGTTCTACATGCGATTGCAGATCCGACAGGACCAGGGCGAGCGGGGGTTCGCGGAACTGATCCGACCCCGGCGCATCGACCTCGACCGTCACCGCCCGCTCGTCCGGATGGCCGTCGACCAGTCGGGCGAGCGAAATTCGGCCTGGCTGCCGCTCTTCTCCGGGCCGCGCGAGGGTCGTCTGCAGCGACTAGTCTCCTACAACACCGGATGGGGGCGCGGATGACGTGGCTCGGGTTCATCCTTCTCGCGGTGCCGGCTGCGGTCGCGTTGGCGACGACGCTGTACAACCTCTCGATCTGGCCCCGAGGAGCCCCCGACCGCAATCTCGAGGGCGTCTCGGTGCTCGTCCCGGCCCGAAACGAGATCGATACGATCGAGGCCTGTCTGCGAGCGATCCTCGAATCGCACGTCGACGAGGTCGTCGTCTGCGACGACGGGTCCGACGACGGGACACGAGGGATGGTCGACGCACTCGCCGATGCGCACTCCGGGCTCTCCGTCGTCGAGACCGGCCGCCTGCCGGAGGGGTGGGTTGGCAAGCCCAACGCATGTCGGCGGCTGGCGGACGAGGCCGACGGCGAGATACTCGTCTTCGTCGATGCCGACACCATCGTCGCCGACGACGGTCTCGAACGACTCGTCTCGCTGCTCGACGTCCCCGACGACCGAGCAGCGGCGATGGCCAGCGCCGTCCCGCGCCAGCAAGTCGGGTCCATCGCCGAACGGCTCGTCCTCCCGCTGTTGTACGTCACATACACCAGCTGGCTGCCCCTGTCGCTCGTCTGGCGGTCGTCCGACCCCCGCTTCGTCGCTGCGAATGGCCAGCTGATGGCGCTGCGCCGCGACGCACTCGCCGACATCGGGGGGTTCTCGGCGGTCCGCGACGCCGTGGTCGACGACGTCGAGCTCGCCGCGGCCTTCAAGGAGGCCGGCCATCGCGTCGTCTTCGGCGACGGACTCCAGATGGCGCGCTGTCGGATGTACGACGGATTCGGCGAACTCTGGGATGGATTCTCGAAGAACATTTACGAGGGACTGGGCGAGTCGCCGTTCCTCCTGGCGGGTGTCTCCATCCTGTATCTTTCCGCCTTCGTCCTGCCCTACGCATGTGTGGGGGCCTGGCTGGTGGGCGTGGTCGGCACCGAAACTGGCCTAGCCGCTGCGGCCGGAACGGCCTGCAACGTTGTCCTCCGCGGGACGCTGGCGCTGACACACGACCATCCGTTGGAGGGCCCGGTCACTCAGCCGGTCGGCGTGCTCCTGCTGGTTGCCATCGCGTGGAATTCGATGCGTCGGTCGCGCCGTGGAGAGATCGAGTGGGCGGGGCGTACCTACGAGTCCCGAGCGAGCCGTGGCCCCGCGGGGGAGTCCGAACCGTGAATGTCGGCGTCGTCGGAGCGGGTATGGGCGGGCTTGCGGCGGCGATCTCCCTCGCCGCCCGCGGGTGCGACGTGACGGTCTGGGAGCGCGCCGACCAACCCGGGGGCAAGGTCGGACAGTCGCAGGCGGACGGGGTCGCGTTCGACACCGGTCCCTCCGTCCTGGACGAGCTGTTCGCCGCGGCGGGTGCGGACCTCGAGTCGAGGCTGGCGCTTCGCCGACCCGATCCCTGGTTCCGCTACCGCTTCTCCGACGGTTCGTCTCTCGAGATCGCCCACGAGCTCGACCGTACGCTCGAAAACGTCGAGGCGGCCTTCGGTCGCTCGGCGCGCGACGACTTCGCCGGCTTCCTGGATTACGCACGCGACATCTGGGAGGCCGCGGCTCCGAACTTCATCTTCGCGCCGGCTCCCTCGGTGGGTCGGCTGCTCGGAGTCGGTCTGTCGGCGCCGCTCGAGCTGTGGCAGATCGACCCGATCTCGACGATGTCGGACGCCATCCGGGAGCGCGTCGACGATCCGCGGCTGCGATGGCTGCTCGCCCGCTACGCCACGTACGTCGGCGCCGACCCGCGCCGAGCCCCGGCGACGCTGAACTGCATCTCGTGGCTGGAACTCGGCCGGGGAGGATGGGGCGTCGAGGGCGGCATGTACGAACTCGTCCGGTCGTTGGCCGAACTGGCCGGAGATCTGGGCGTGGAGATTCGTCTGGGGGCGCCCGTCGAACGGGTCGAGTGTCGGGGCGGGTGCGTCCGCGAGGTCACCGTCGCCGGCCGGACCGAACAGGTCGATGCGCTCGTCTACAATGGCGAGGTCGGCTCACTCGGTCGGCTCCTCGACGACGTCGAGCTCGGGCCGATCGAACCCGACTCTCCCCCGTCGATGTCGGGGTGGACGGCCGTCTGGCGATCGACGGCACCGCGAGACGAGCGCGCCGCGCACACCGTCCTGTTCCCCGACGCCTACGCGGCCGAGTTCGACGCGATCTTCGAGCGCGGCGAGGTCCCGGCGGAGCCGACGGTCTACGTCTGCGACCAGTCCGTCGCGCACGGCCGGTCGGGGTGGTCCGGCGCCTCTCCGCTCTTTGCGATGATCAATGCACCGGCCGTCGATTCGACCGATGGCTCACCTGCGGTCGAGCGATCGCGGATCCGCACCCGGGTCCGTCGCCGGCTGCTCGAAGCCGAGTTGATCGAGGAGGGCGACGAGGTCGTCTGGGAGCGTGGGCCCGGCGATCTGGCCGAGCGGTTTGCCGACAGTGGCGGTGCGATCTACGGCCGCGCGCCCCACTCGCGACTGGCCGCCTTCGAACGCCCCTCGAACTGTGTCGACGCGGTCGACGGCCTCTATCTCGCCGGCGCCGGCGCCCACCCCGGCGCCGGCGTCCCGATGTGCCTGCAGTCCGGTCGGCTCGCCGCCCGCGCCCTGGACGAAGACGCCTGATCGAGCGGGCCGACGGAGATCCCCTTGTCGCTCGGACCTGCTTCCCCGAACATCTCGGATCCGTCGGCACGTTCTCGACCGCGATCGTCCGGGGACCGATGACCCGTCTTCTCGAGGCATTCGCGACAGCCTTCCAGTCCCAATCGTGGCGCGGCGTCGCTCTGCAGTGGGGCGCGACGATCTTGCTGGCCCTCGCGACGTGGGGCGTGTTGGGCTTTCTCGAACGGATCGCCGTCCGCAAACTCGCCTCGCCGAACGTCCGCGGCTGTCGGGCCTGTCTCGGATCGCCGAGTTACTCGACCAGACCACGGTCTTTCTCTACACCGCGTTCGGGGCCTTTCTGGGCCGACAATTGTTCCCGTTTCCCGCCACCTCCGAGCGAATCCTCTGGACCGGTGCCGTCGGCGTCCTGTTCCTCCAGGTCAGCCTCTGGGCCCCGCGAAGCGTCGGACTGGC
>JBDGRG010000058.1:21969-23676 GCA_042218355.1 Bradymonadaceae bacterium | reverse complement strand
TTTGCTCGCGCGCTGGTCCTCCGACAGATGGAGGGCCCCGTGCAGGTCGAGCCGCGGCGCGACGGCGCGCAGTGCCCCGAAATCGAGCCCCAGTCCGCCGGACAAGATCGTCCGCTCGGGGGCGATGTAGTTCGTCTCGGCGCGCTGAGGCCGCAGGGGACTCGGTTCGATTCCCCAGCCGGCGCGCGCCGCCAGCAGTCGAGAGGGCGTCCATTCAAGCCCGCTGCGGATGGAGAACGTATCCCGGAAGCCGGGACGGGGGTCCTCGTTGTGACCAGTGTGGAACCTCGACCACTGCGACCAGGTCGCATCCCAGGAGAACGACCAGGCCGACAGCAAGTCGACGGCGAGACCGGCCGAGACCTGGCGCGGGGCCCAGAAGTCGTAGAAGTCGAGCCGATCCTCGACGCGAAGCGCCCCGGCGCGCAGTTCGTTCAGCCCCTTTGCGCGGATGTCCTGCTGGCCGCGATAGGCCAGTCCCACGGACAACCGCCGCGTCGGGGCGTACTGGACGCCGGCGGTCGGGGCGAGTCCGATCTTCAGCTCCCGGTCGAGTTCGACGATCACGCCGTCCTGTACCGTGTCGCCGCGGCTCGGGTCGTAGCGGACCTCGTTGGGCAGCGTCAGGGTGGGAGAGACGGTTGCACCGAGCCCCGCCGCCAGCTCGTCGGTGATCTCGACGGCGAACGACGCCGTCAGCGACGTCCTCTGCAACCGAGTTCCGTAGACCGGCGAACTCGGCGTATCCGTGCGGATCGGAATCTCGAAGGTCAGCAGATCGGAAAACGGGAGATGTACGCCCAGTCCGGCGTGGATGCGGCTCAACCAGCCCTCCGAGGCCGCCGGCGACCCGACGGCGATCCCCCACCCGGAGACGGTCCGACCGAGGTCCCGACTCGCCTCATCGGCGCGCTGAAACTCGACCGACGACTTCCCCCATTGCGCGCTCGCCGACAGTTCCGGGCGCTCGAGGCCCGTCAGTCCGGCGGGGTTGTGGTAGATGGCAGACAGGTCGCCGTCGCGGGCGGTCTCCGAGCCGGCCAGTCCGGAGGCGCGCGAGACGTCGCCGACCTGCATGCCGCTCTGCGCGGAGGCCGCTTCGACAGCCCCGGCGTAGGCGAGGGCGAACGCGACGCAGCCGAGGAGGGCTCGTCTCATGTCCCCTCTTCGATCGCATCCACAGGGGGGACACACCGGCCGCGCGACGCGGAGCAGTCGTAGCACCCCTCGCAGTCGGCGTCTTTGCTGCAGTCGCCCTCGGGCAGACAGATCGACCGACCGCGGACGGTCTCGCAGGACCGCCCGTCGGCGCATCCTCCCTCGCAGCTTCGGATCTACGCGACGGTGATCGCGAGCGACTGCTCGACCTCGAGCGCCTTCCCGCCCGGTTTGTCGACTCTCAGACGGACGTGCAGCGGCCGCTCGCCCGATGTCCGGACCGTCACGGTCTTCTGATCCAGCGCCCCCTCGACGACCTCGTACGAGGCCCCGCGCAGCCGCCAGTCGTAATCGAGCTCCGTCTCCCCCTCGCCGGCGGGCACCAGGGTCAGATCCGAGGTCGTCGGCGACGCATCGAGTGTCACCTCCGAGGACTCCCCGCGGCAGACGTGTTCGGGTTCCATCTCGAACGCCGGCGAGGCGACGTCCGGCGGCGGTCCCGCCCCGCAGCCGATCGCGATCCAGACGAGCGCGACCACTCCCGAACCA
>JBDGRG010000058.1:0-21959 GCA_042218355.1 Bradymonadaceae bacterium | reverse complement strand
TTTGCCGAAATCGCGTCACCATTGGACGTCGCCCGATCGGGAGTCGCGGTCCCGATGCGCGTCACGAACCCGCTGCTTCAGCGTCGCCTTGGCGTCGCCGATCACGCCGAAACAATCCTCGATCGCATCCCGAGCCTCCGTCGATGCTCGACCCGCCTTCCCCGGCGTGGTCGATCAACTCGTCGGGGCGGACGTTCGGAACATCGTCGGCCTCGATGCAGTCGAAGTCCCGCAGTTCATGGAGCCGATCCCGAAGTCCGCCGACATCGGTCGTCGTGTATTCGTTCGTGAGCACACCTTCCAATTCGGACGAGATCCGATCCAGCCGATCGAACTGCTCGAGGGTCCGCTCGATCTTCCGGTCGCCCGGAGATTCAGGATCGAACCCACACTCCGGACACGGTCCTCCGCGAGTATCGCTCACAATCGACTCGCAGACCAGACATTTCGACTCGAATTGCTGTTCGACCTCGTCGTAGTAGTCGTTGCCGACTCCCTGGTTCCAACGCAGTGACAGATAACCGAACACGGCTATCAGTCCCCCCACGACGACGAAAACCACGAGTCCGAAGATTACCTGGAACCACATGCCGACCTCACGACCTCAGTTACCACCCGTCGAGAACGTTACCATTCGACCCGTTCGGCCCTGGAGTCGTCCGAGGCGGCGTTCTCGCGCTGACGAACTCGCTCCTCGAGGCGACTCTTCGCCTCACCGATCACGCCGAGACACTCGGTCACCTTGTTTCGAACAGACTCGTCGACCCTCCCCGCTCCGTACTTCGTCCGGTCGGGCATCGGGTCGTCGCCGAACGTCGGGAGAGCGTCCTCGTCGACGGCCTCGTGCTTTCGGATCTCGTCGACCCGCTCGTTCAATCGGAAGCTCGTCACGTCGACCTGTCCATCGAGCAGGTTCTCGAGTTCGCGTCCGAGCGATTCGAGTCGACCGATCTCGGTCAGAGCCCGTTCGGTCTCCGCGTCGGACGGATTCTCGGGATCGAACCCACAATCGGGGCACGCCGACCAGCGATCCGAACGCGAGAGCGACCCGCAGACGATGCATTCACGGGCGACCTCTTCCTCGAATTCGTCGTAGAACGACCCGTCGCCCCCGCGTGCCACGTCGTTTCCGATCCGGCCGATCAGAAACATGATCCCCGAGAAGATCACCGACGCGATCAGGACAACGATTATATCAGGCACGACGAACTCCTCGGCCCGTCAGTCGACCGCCATCCCCGACCGCTCGACGGACCCTTCTCTCGATGTGTCACCACTCGACCTGCCCCGACGAAGACACTTGCGAGTAGTATTTCTGTCGGATCTGCTTTTTCAAAGTCACTTTGGCATCACCGATCACCCCGAAGCAACCCTCGATCTTGTCCTGGGCGGCCGCGGATGCCCGGCGTTCCTCGACGAGATCGACCAGTTCACCTGGGGCGACATCGGGAACCTCGTCGGCGTCGATGCAGTCGAACTCGCGGAGTTCGTGGACGCGAGCGAGAATATTCTCGACGCCAACCACCAGATACGCGTCGATGAAGACATTCTCGAGCTGCGATGAAATCCGCTCCAGTCGGTCGAGCTGCTCCAGCGCCCGTCGAATCTCCTCGTCACCCGGGTTCGCGGGATCGAATCCACACTCGGGACAGGGCGAATCGGGCGTGGCGCGCGCCCTCGAGTCGCAGACGAGACACGCTGAGTCGTCCTCCCGTTCGACTTGGTCGTAGTGGAAAAAGCTTCCGAGGCCGTACCTCCAGAGAGCCATCGCGATGCCGAACCCGACGAAGAGCCCGATCACGAGTAGGGTAAGAATGGCTTCGACAACCATGGTTGTCGTGTTTCTCCCGACGTCAGAGACGTCCGCCCACCGGCCGTACCGTCTTCCGCACGAACTCGGCCGCACCGTCGACCAGCCCCTCGGGCAGTGCCGCACGGTTCTCCGCACGCACGTTCAGCGTCGTATCGCCGTCGGCGAGCGTCTCCCAGCCGCGGTCCGCCGCCCGCCACTCGACCTGCGTCTTCACACGCGCCCCTGACGACCAGAGATCGTACCCCGATACCGGCGCCGGCTCGTCGGCGCGCAACTCGACGTCCGCCCGCACCTCGAGCGGTCGCTCGCCCGCATCCTCCGGCTCGCAGCGAGTCGCCGCGTCGGGCATCGCCGAGACGACCGCGGAGGTCGCCGCGCTCGCCAACTCGCTCTGTAAATCGTCTCCGATCGGTCCCGACAGACTCACCCGGCTGTCGATGTCGAAACAGGTCGCGATGGGTCCGAGCTTCCGCTCGGCAGAGAGCCCTTCGGCGCCGGCGGGCCAGACCCGGAGATTGCAGTCAGCAAACAGAGTCTCTAGCTCGACCTGCGAAGACGTCGTCCCCTCCGGTGAGGTCGTGCCGACCGACGGGGGAGACGACGCACAGGTGGCCTCCGCAGCCAACTCGACTCCGGAGACGGGTTCCCCGTCGGCGAGCAACTCGACGTCGACCCGGACTCGACGCGTGCCGAAGTCGTACTCGGCTCCGGTAAATACCAGCCGGACCCGTTCCGCCAGTGCAGTCTCCAGTCGATCGAGTTGCGAGGCGAGTTCGTCGTAGCCCGAGACCTCCAGAAGCCCCTCCATCTCCGCGGTCACCTCTCGGTGCGAGACGATTCCGGCCCGGACGTCCGCCGGTTTCGCTCGAGTCTCGAGGGCATCGATCGAGTCTCTCACCCGAGCCGTCAGCTCGGAGATCCGGCGCTCCGACCGTCGCTTCTCCTCCTCGTAGAGGGTCTCCAGCTGCGCGGTCTCCATCGCGATCAGCGACCAGGCCTCGTAGATCTCTCTGGAACCCGTCTCGGTATACTCGCGGCGCTCGATCCACGCGTGGTCGACGACCTCCGCCTCCCGGATGCGACCGGCCACGCGGGTCTGCGTCTGCACCTTCGTCGTCGACGACCGAGTGGTTTCCCCCCGGCGCGACGACTGTTCGCGGCGGAACGACAACTGGCCGCGGACCTCGACCGGGAACGCCCGCTCGGCCAACTGCCGGTAGGCGTCGGCTTCACTGGCCGAAATCGCCCGCGATCGAGATACTGCACCCGACGATCGACCGATGACACAGGTGTGTCCGGTCGGACAGGCGCTGTCCGCCCCATCGAACATCCAATCTGGCAGATCGGTGTCGGAGGCGTTCAGCGCCTGCTCGGTGAGTTTTTCCTCGCGAGTCTGCGAGTGGCTGCAAGCCGCGGCCAGCGCTGCACCGACCGCGAGACACGCCGCGAGGAGTGTACCGGTCGCCCGCCACCGCCGGACACCGACGACGAAGCTGGGGGTCGCGTCTCGACTCATCGATCTTCGGGTCCGCTCCTCGCGGTCAATTCGCGTACTGCTCGCAGCGCCGGCGCAACTGCTCGATCCGCGGTTTCCGCTTCCGCGGCAGGTGCTTCATCGCGAGCTGTGTCTTCTCGAGACATCCGTGGAAGTCGCGCCTCGCGAAGTGAATCATCGCCGAGTTGTACCGAGCCCAACCGCGATCTTTGTCACTCAGCTCGGAACTGGTCGCGGCTGTCTCGAACAAATTCTCGGCTTTCTCGAACTCGCCCGCCCGCGCTGCTCGAATGGCGCGGTCGGTCGGCTCGGAACCTCCGATCTTGTGAAACCGCAGGGTCACCGGCCGACGTTGCGAGACGACCCACGGAACGGCTCGCGCCAGGCTTTGATCAAACGCACGCTGGCAGAGTTCCTCTCGCCCCCGGCTCTCCGGGATCTCGCCCTCCTTCGTCGCCGAATGGCGAGCCGTCTGCTCGAAGGTCCGTTGAAAGCGCACCGTCCCCGTCTTCACCTTGGTCGCCTGGACACTCAACCCGGCCCGGCACGACTCGGTCAGTTTGTAGGTCGTCCGCTCGTCTTTTTCGCCGCATGTCCCGTCGTCGTTTCGGGCTACGCAGGTCTCCTCCGTCGTCTCGTCGACCTCGCGGTCGTACTCTGGTCGGGTCGTCTCGCCGCCGACGAGGAGTTCGGGACCCTGCGGTCCCTCGGTCTGGATGACCTCCCCGCGCGAAGCGCGCCTCTCCTGAGCCCGCCGCTGCGCCTCGCGGTCGAGACTGACGAGCGTCTGAACCTGGCTCCCGGCGACCGCGTCCCGGAACCTCCGAGTCGCCTGCTCCCCTCGGCTCCCCTCGAACGGCACGACCGCGATGCGTTCCTCGCCGCGCACCGCGTCGGCCTTGGGCGGGAGCTGGATCTCCTTGTTGACCCGCTTGTAACAACCCGCGGCCAACAGGAGCATCGACAGCAGTGCCACGATACGACGAATTGTCGACGTCCAGTGTGGAGTCATTGCGATGACTCTACCCTCTTCGTCGGCGATGATCGCCCTCTTCGCGAGCGTCCATACCTTGACCGGACGCCCGGTCGCGGTCAACGCCCGACCGGCAGGTCCGCGAGCGCCCTCTACTCACCGGCCACGGAACTGCGCGCACCACTCGGACACGGGTCTCCATGTGGTACCCTCCGGCGCGCCCGTGTGCGCGGCACCCGGCCATTCCGGCCAAGGGGGTCCGTACGGGTCAGTAATTGAGTGACTGAGTGATTAAGTAATTCGGTCAGAGTAAAGCCGAAAAGTCAAAAAACCCCGACAACAGAGAATCAGAGCTTACTCAGAGCACGGCAGTCAGGAGTTCGTACCACCTCGTAGGGCAATGGTCATGCGGTTGTGGCCTAATCGCTCAATTGCCTAAAAGCTCAATTGCCCGCAGTCGGCCGGACGCCGAGACCACCCCCTCCGTGTCTATGATCGCGGTTTCGGCGCGAACTGTTGCGTCGAATGCGATCGGACACGACGACTCGCCAGTCCTGCTCGGAGATTTCCTGAACAGATTTGCGCTCACTCCTCGCTGCCGTACGCTCGAAATGATCAGCGAGGTGAGACGCGGGACTCACGTCCATGTCGACATCGGACGCCCCATCGAGAGACGAATTGGCCCGGACGCTCGCCGACCACGCCCGATCCTTCGACCGACGGGGTTGGGTCCTCGGAACCAGCGGGAATCTGTCGGCGCGGCTGGGGGATACCGGTCGGTTCCTGATCACGGTGACCGGCCGTCACAAGGGCGAGTTGGAGGCGGATGACTTCGTCACCTGCAACTTGGCCGGCCAGACCACGGTCGACGACGGGGGGAGACCCTCCTCGGACGTCGGCATCCATCGGACGACGTATCGCGAACTCCCGCAGGCAGATGCGCTGTACCACGTCCACCATCCCGACGCGGTCGCGCTGACTGTCCGATGGGAGACGCAGGAGACTCTCGCCTTCTCGGGGTACTCGATCCTGAAAGTCTTCGGGATCGACGACGTCACAGCCTCCTACGAGGTGCCGATCATCTCCGACGAGGGAGCACCGCGACACACCGCCCGGACCATCCGCCGGCACACCGACGACGGCTCGTGGGCGTTCGACATCCCGGCCGTCGTCGCCCGCCGCCACGGTCTCTACGTCTGGGGGGAGACGCCGTTCGCCGCCCGCAGACACCTCGAGGCACTCGCCCATCTCTGCGAGGTCCGCCTGCTCGCCGACCGGGCCGGACCACGACGCTGAGCCCCGCTCCCCGCGACGACTCACCTGCGTTGTCCGGCCCCTCGTCGAGTGGTAGTCTCACGATGCGAGGTGTGAGCAGTACACCAACCGACGTTCGGAGAGTGCCATGGCGCTGGCCCCCGATTCGAGAGTCGACCGGGAGCAGGACTTGACGGTCGACGACTACATGGCGCTCGACGACGACCGTCGCTTCGAGTTGATCCGGGGAAACCTGATGATGGTTCCGAGCCCGAGCCTCCATCACCAGCGCACGGTCACCGAACTCGGAGGGTACATCAGAAGCCACGTTCGAGACCGCACTCTCGGTGAGTGTCTCCACGCTCCCCTGGATCTGGTCCTCGCGGACGACACGGTTCTCCAGCCCGACTTCCTCTACGTGGCCGACGGTCGGCTCGACGAGCTGTACGACGGCCACGGACTGACCGGGGCACCCGACCTGGTGATCGAGGTTCTCTCTCCGAGTACGGAGCAACGCGACCGCCACGAAAAGCGGCAGTTGTACGCCGAGACCGGGGTCCCGTGGCTGCTGTTGGTCGAGCCGAAGGCCCGCGTCGTCGAGGTCCTCCGACTCGGGGAGGACGAGAAGTACATCGTCGATACGACCGCGGCCGAGGACGACACCCTCGAATTCGGACTCTTTCCGGAGCTGGAACTCGACCTCTCCGAGGTCTGGTTTGACGCCCCGGACAGCGAGGGAGCGAGCGAAGGTTGACGTCAGCGCGACTCGGCACTCGCCGACGACGAGCGGGCGGCTCCGATCCTCGGGTCAACCGCTGGAGGGTCCCTCGACCTCGGGGGCGACGACGTTCTTCAGGTAGCGCGCGACCTCCAGAATCCCGTCGACGCCGATCTGTTCGCCCAGCGCCTCGTTGTAGTTCGTGGTGCCGTTGACGTCGTACGTGTACCGCCGACCGTCGGCGTCCTCGACGAACTCGATGCCAGCGACCTCGATTCCCTCCTCGGCGCAGAAGGAGCGATACTGCGCGACGAGGGGATCGTCCGCGGACAGCGGCGCCGGGGCGAACTTCTCGCCGGTATCGACCTCGTCGGCGGACGACGCCCCGGCCTGCTGGGCCTGACAGGCGTCCGAGGGACACAGCTCGAGTCCCTCTTCGGTCGAGCTTCGCATCGCCAGGACCATTTCCCCGCCCACCAGCTCGACCCGAGTGATGTGCGGCTCCGGCGGATCGACGTACTCCTGGATCAGCACCTGCTCGTCCGGTCCCGCGTCGAACGGCTCGCGGTCGAGCCGGTCGGCGAGTTCGCCGGCGTCGTCGAATCGCTCGATGCCCAGTCCCTTCCCCCCGCGGTTGTGCTTGGTGATGAACGGACCGTCGACCGTCTCCGCGGCCTCGACCATCTCGTCGGCCCCGACGGCCAGCACGGTTCTCGGCGTCCGAATCCCGTGGCGGCGCAGGGCCCGATACTGACGGAACTTGCTCATCTCCAGCTCGAACGCCCGGAGCCCGTTGACGACACGTCGGCCGTGGGATTCCAGCCAAGCGAGGACCTCCCGAGCCAGCGGTACACTCCGGTCGTGTCCTCGCGTGTGCGAAGAGGGACTGATCCGGTTCAGGTAGATCCCGGGCTCCGGCTGACCGGCGAGGAGGCCGCTCTCGAGTTCGACCTCGCGGTAGTCGAACCCCTCGGCCTCGAGTCCCCGCCTGAGCGGAGGCATCCAGTCGGGATTTTCGTACAGGACGTGAACGGTGGGCAGCGTCATCGAGCGCTCCTCGACCGGAGAAACATCGCGATATGCTGGGGGGGGGACCGCGAGCCGAGAGCCTACCGCGCGGTCTGCTCCGGCCGTTCTTCCGCGCGGACCCGGAGGATCGAGTTCCCCTTCGAATTCACCGCGTAGAGGTTCCCCTCGCTGTCGAACCCGATCCCCTGCAGCGCCCCCTCGGGGATGCGTTCGGAGAGATCGAGCGAATCGAGCCGCTTCCCGTCGGACGTGAAGGCGTGAACCGTCGCGGTCGCGTTGTCGGCGACGAAGAGCCGACCGTCGTGTAACTCCAGGCCGGCGGGCCGCTCCAGTCCCGCGTCCGCGCCGATCAGCGTCTTCCACTGAGCATTCCGGACGTACTTCTGGTCCGAACCGTCGTAATTCGGGAAGATCGACTTGCCGACCTCCCCGCTGTCGATGTTGAGAACGACCACGCGGCTGTTGCCCGTATCGGCGGCGTAGAGCACACCGCGGTCGCGGTCGAGATCGACGTGGCCGACGACTCCCTTCACGACTTTCAAGGTATCGTCCAGATATCGCCGGACGACGCCGTCGGTATGGTCGCGCCCACCCGGTCCGTGGTCCGACTTGAAGTCGTAACGCGTCAGCGACCCGTGGGCCCCGTCGAACACCCAGTAGGCATTGCCCTTCTCCCAGGCGATGCCCGACGCGAGCGGGCTGTTGTGCATCATGTCGTAGTGGCTGGTATGCCCGGCACTGAAGGAGTCGAGCTCGGTCGTCCAGAGAGTGACCCCCATGAAGTCCGGGGGGGTCGACGGCTGAGTCTTCTTGTTTTCCTGCTGCGCGGTCGCCATCCGGCCCGGCTGTCCGAAGGCGAGCGCCGCGGGTTTGGCCAGGAAGTGCCGGCTGTTCGCCCCGTCGAACTTCTGCGAGGACTGCGACTCGGTGCCCATCCCCGTGACGACCACCGCGGAGTGG
This sequence comes from Bradymonadaceae bacterium, assembly GCA_042218355.1. Lineage (GTDB taxonomy): Bacteria > Myxococcota_A > Bradymonadia > Bradymonadales > Bradymonadaceae > CAJXPB01. The sequence continues at coordinate 13,717 of JBDGRG010000058.1, read as the reverse complement.
TCCTTGCGATTGACGATCCAGGCTTCTCCATCCCGGCGGGGGTTGAACTCGATGTCCCGCGGTCCCTTCAGCCCCGCTCCCGCCCCGACCACCGTCGCGACGTCGACCGCAGAGAGGTCGTTCTGTCCACTCCCGAGCACGGGCACGCCCTCGGGCTCGCGCTCACCGGGAGAAACCTCGATCGGATTTCCGCCGCCGTCGGTTCCCCCGCATCCGACGAGCATCAGTGAGATCGCGAGAACACCGACAGAAAGTGCGCGCGGCTCCATCGCAGACGTATCCGATGTGGAAAGGACTGAACGAGATGCACCTGTCCACCGAAACACTCGCGAATCGAGAGATCAAATCGCCCGTCGCCGAGTGAGCGATTCATCCGAGTCACCAGTGCTATCGGGTGATGCGGGCGGTCGTCCGTTCGTTTCAAAATCGTCCGGAAGCACGGGCCCGCTGGCGCGGCGCGATACGACGATAGAGGCGGAAACGAGGCCCTTCAGACAGGTCTGCACAAGTCAGTTTGCCCCACCGAGGTGAGTGCGCTCGCACGCATCCGGAACTCGGAGGCCTTCGGTCCCCAGATACTTCCTGAGCACGTCACAGATCGCATCCGCCTCCAGACGATCCACTCCGCGAAAGAGCGTCACCGGGCGGTCGCCGGGTCGCTGTGCGCGCACATGATGGAAATAGGCCGTCGTCTCCAGCGGGTGTGGCGCGTGTCCCTCTGGGTAGAGTGTCGGGTCGGACATCATGAAGTACACCACCAGCTCGCCCACGCTGTCGTGTTGGGCCTGCGTCGAGGCGTAGATCTGGCGGACATCCCAGAGCGGAATCGACGTAGCGCCCGGCCACGGCAGCGGCCCGTACTCGACATTCAGCGCCGGTTTCTCCGACGACGGGTCGATCGTCAGACGCGTCTCGTTGAGCAGAAAGCACAGCCCGAGGTAGGCGACGGCTCCCAGGACGACGATGCCGGGCAGGAGGGCGAGCCAAAAAGCTGCGGACGCGGGCTCGACCTCGAACGCCGAGGCGATGACCCAGCAAACGCCGGCTCCCAGCCCCGCAAAACTGAGCATAAAGGTGCCGTACAGGCGATTCCACGACCGGGCCAGATGGAGCCGATCGTCGGTCTCGCGGAGATGGATGGTCGCCGGGATCGTCTCTTCCGGCTCGACGGGTTCGTCGCGGGAACGAATATGCCGCACCAGAGAGCCGGACGACTCCTCGAACGGCGAGTCGTGGACGGGCGTCCCGTCGTCGTCCAGCTCGAACATCCGGTCACAAGCCGGACAGGTGATGCTCCCGACGGCGAGCGCCCCCTCGTCGATCTCGAGCTGTTGCTCACATGCCGGACACGAAGGCACGTGCGCCTCCTCGAATGCACGTCGACGTCGGCCGCCGTTCGACACTTCCACTTCACCAGTGTGTATTCGAGGGCCCGGCGTCGGTGGCCCGCTCGGCCGACTCGTCGCGGACTCGGCGGCGAATGGATTCTATCTCCGACTTCGCCTCCACGATCGCCTCGAGGTATTCCTCGACTATCTCGCGAAATCGACCCGGCGACGAGAAATCGATCGACCAGCGCGGTAGATCCTCGGCGTCGATCTCCGGCTGCTCGCGGATCAGCGCGAGTGCTCCCGTCGTGACGAGCTCTCCGCTCGACAGACCCTCGACCAGTCGCCGCTCGAACTCCTCGAGGACCGCGAACCACTCGAGCGCTTTCTCCACCTCGGGATCGTCCGGATCTGACCGGTCGAACCCACATTCGGGGCACGGTCCCGAATGCTCTCCCGTCCGGTCGGCTCCGCAGACGATACACGGCCCGTTCCGCCCAACCGCGTCCTCCGGCAGCGCGCCCGCGTCTCCCCGCAACCAGTCGACAACCGAGTTCGCGATGACCCCACCGACGACGGCCACGACGACCAGCACCAAGAATGCGGCGGTTTCGACTCCCATCTGACTGCGTCCCCGCTGTGACGTCGGTGCATCGGCCACGGAGAGAGCTGCAAGTCTACGTCGATCATCGCACCGGAATCGGGCTCGAACAACCGTCAGACCTGCGCCGAAGACACCGGATGCCGGGTTCAAACCTCGACGCGACCGGCTCGCTTTCGAGGTCCACAATCCGGGAACGCTGGTGTATACTCGGTCCACACTTGGAAATTCGCCTCGTTTCAGCCTCTCGGCGTCTCTGCCGATCTTCGACTCTCTCGAGTGACGGAGATCCGAGATGTCGTATCGACGTGCTGCCGACCGTCGTTCGCCCTGGAGACTGACTGCGGTTCTCGCGGCCCTCGTCGCGGTCGGACTCCCGATATCGGCCGGAGCGGAGGTCCCGGACAGCTCCGCCACCAGGGCCGGCTGCTGAACGATTCCGGGGAGCCCGCCGCAGGCGAACACCAGATTCAGTTTACGATCTACGACGCGAAGGCCGAGGGGGCGGTCGTCTGGAGAAACACGAAGACGGTCACGGTCGGCGAGAGCGGATTCTACACGGTCACGCTGGGCGACGAGAAACCGATCACGCCCGACGACCTCGAGGTCGGCACCGCCTGGTTGAGTGTCCGCGTCGACGGCGGCGAACCACTCGAGCCCCGCCTGAAGCTCGAGACCCCCCCGTACGCCTCGATCGCCGCCCGCGCCGAGGGCGTCGCCGAGGGCGCGATCACCGACGAGGACCTCGCCTCGGACTTCGAGGTCTCCTCGGATCAGGTCTCGGCCGTCGGCTGGGAGGACCTCGAGAACAAACCGTCGGACATCGCCGACGGCGACGACGACGCACTCGGCCAGCTGTCGTGCAGCAAGGACGAGATCGCACTGTACGACGGCAGCAACTGGACCTGCGCAACGCGGCTCTCCTACGGCTCGAAGGATTTCGCGGTGACCGACCAGTCCTGTCCCCAGGGCGAGGTGGCCGCCGGCATCGACACGAACGGCCAGCTCGTCTGCCGTGACGACGCGGACACGACCTACGACGGCTCGGACTTCGCGGTGTCGAATCAGAACTGCACCGCCGGAAACGTCGTCGTCGGCGTCGACAAGAACGGCGACGTCCTCTGCACACCCCAGCCCAGCCTCGGCCAGAACTGCAAATCCGGACAGATTGTCGCCGGCATCGACAAGAACGGCGACATCCGATGTGTCCCGGAGACCGATCCGAGAGTCACCGGACAGAACTGCAGCAAGGGTGAAGTCGTCACCGGCATCGCGCAGAACGGGAAGGTCCTCTGCAAGAAGGACGAGCACTCGACGCTGACCGGCGGCAAGAACGCCAACGTCTCCGGCAACTCGGTCAACGTCCCCGACCAGTGGGTCGACGAGAGCGGCGACAAGATGGCCGGCAAACTCGACATGGGCGGCAACCGGATCGTCAATCCGGGCCGGAACGTCGCATAGGCCGAGTGTGGTGACCCCGAGAAGTGCAGCCTGACGATCGACACCGGCGACAGTTGGCTGCTGATCATGGGCCACACCTCGGCCCACACGGACAACAACGAGGACTTCGAGGTGGAGGTGAAGCTCGACGGCAATCAGGTCACCCGGGTGCGAAGCGGCGACAGCGACGATTCGACGGACGTCAATCAGAGTTGGGTCGAACTGCAGACGGTCTCCTCGGGGACGCACTCGATCAGCCTCTCCGAGCACCACGAGGGCGACGAGCCGGACAACTGGCGCGGGACGAATCTGGTGGCCATCGAGTTGGCCCGGTGATCAGAGCCATCCGACTCGCCAGGCCGGCAGTGTCTGCCCGCTACTGTGCGAGCTTCGTGGTGACGAGCTGATTGAGCGAGACACCTTCGCTGGCTGCTTGCGTCGCCAGTTCCCGGTGGAGTGAGGGCGGGATCCGTACATTGAAACGACCGCTGTACTCCCGCTCTCCGAATGGCTCGGGGGCATCCTCCCCATCTTCCGCCGACTCCTCGAGCGCGAACGCGACGACTGTCTCGATCTCCTCCAGCGCCTCGCCCTCGGTCTCACCGTGAGCAGCCAGTAGATCCCACTCGAGGACCCGCCCCACGTAAATTTCGTCCTCCGCGTCCCACTGGACCTGGTACGTGTACCGGGACGCTTCTTCCCGTGCCCATTCTGCGGGTTCGTCGCTGCTCATGGCGAACCTCCCTCGCGTCTGCGTGGTTGGTGGAGCTTCCTAGTCGCTTCGGACCTGGTCGAGGCGCTTCTCCAGTGCCCGTCGCACTTATCGTACTTGGTAGAACTTCGCCTCCCCATCGTCATCCTGAAGATTGATCCACGGCTTTCCCGGCCACGGAGTCTTGAAGATGAAATGGCTCCCCTTGGTCCGAGGCTCACCGAAGACGCTCTCGCAGATAGTCAGCAAGCGTCCGAACCGGACATTCGCATCACCACCACTCAACTCGTCCAGATATTCCTGGATCACTTCGGGGTCTGCCACATTCGACTCCTATGCGTTCCGTCGAAATTGCATACAGCGAATAATCGCCTGCGTGGCTTCTCCCGGCAGGAACTCCATACACCGCCATTGGACTAAAATAGTACTGCATGTGGTACCAATCAAGGATCTGCGCGACTCATCTGGAAGCCCGGGTCTGGAGTTTCTTCTGAGTATCTCCCGAGGGCATGCGCTGAAACTCGATTTCCTCCACATGCTCCGAAAGTTGCTCCACGGTCAGGCCCGTCAAAAGAATCACGACCTGATTCTCGATGGAATCCAGTGCGTAGTCCTCGAAGCCCTCGTGTTCCTCAAAGCCGATAAAGATATTTGAGCGTGATGGGTCGGCACCCGAGATCTCGTCGAGGTAATCCTGGCTCTCCGGTGCGAGCGTGAAATTCAACCCCCGACGCTGCTGCGTCACCTCGATGACTAGTTTGTCTTTCACGACCGGCCCTCCAATCTCGAAGTGCTGACGAACGTGGACTATCCGCTCCACCCGTCGCCACGGGATCCACTCCAGATAGTACACCGCAGAGAACCCAGCGCCAACCTCACCCGTCGCCAGATACCGCGAACGTAAGAGAAGTACTTCGCCGAATGCAGACGAGGGATGAACTGAACCGGCTCAGTGATCATCCTCGGTGCCGTTTGCTTCTCGGTCTTCAGGCCCGGTGAGATACGTCGCGGCGAGCTGGGCGAGGAAGACCACCGTGAAGACAGCGTTGAGGTAGAGGGTGTAGCCCTCCGGGGCCGTACCGCCGAGTTCGCCCGAGGGCGGCACCAGGCCGAAGGCGTGCCAGACGTAGTGGATGGCGACGCCGGAGATGGCGGCGGCGACGAAGATGGCGCCGAACATCGTCGCGGCCATGCGCAGCCCGTAGTAACGGCGGTACGCATTGTCGAGCGGGGGGATGATCAGGTCGGCGAAGATGAAGGACATCACGCCGCCGAAGGGAATGCCGTTGTTCCAGAGCACCAGAGCGAACGGGACGTTGCCGACCGAACAGACGAAGGTGATCACGCCGACGGCCACGGCGATGGTGCAGCTGAGCAGGAGCGAGACGAACGACCCCTCGACCCCCAGGTTGAACATCGCCGTCCACCAGTCGCGGGGGACGAAGCCGGCGATCAAACCGGCGATCAGAAAGCCGACGACGATGTCGGACCAGAGCATCTGCCATTCGCCCATAGCGTTCTGAGCGGCCTCTCGCCAGCCGCGGGCGGTGAACAGGCGGTCGCTCCAGGACAGCTGCTCGTCCTGTTCGACGAAGGATTGCTTGCAGTGCTCGGAGCAGAAGTAGTGGACGCCCCCCTCGGTCTCGAGTTTGATGGCGTCGGGGTCGGTCGGATCGACCTCCATGCCGCAGACGGGATCGCGGACGCCCTCCTGCGAGCGGACGTGCTGGCGGGCGTGCTCGATCCAGCGGTCGGGGACGACGAATTCGTAGGCCGCGGCGACCAGCGAGATCAGCAGCAACCCGGCGACGACGTTCGCCGCGACGAACTCCCAGCCCAGAAGCACCCACATCACCAGACCCAGCTCGATCACCAGGTTGGTACTGGCGAACTGGAACGCGGCGAGGCTGGCGACGGCCGACGCCCCCTTCTTGAACAGCGACTTCGTGGTGGCCACGGCGCCGAACGAACAGCTCGAGGAGGCGGCCCCGAACACGGTGCCCAGCGCGATCTCCCTGAACCCCCGCCCCCCCAGCGCCTCGGTCATCCGCTCCTCGCTGACGAACGATTCGACCGCCCCGGCGATGGTGAAGCCCAGCACCAGCGCCCACCAGGTCTCCCAGGCCATGTGCAGGCCGAGCTGGAGGCCGGTCGACAGATTGTGAAGAAAGAGATTCATCATGGTCGACGTCCCTTTTCGTGCAGGGGAACTGGACCAGTGACCGATTAATCGACCGGGCTACGTCGGCACAAGTATCGATGAGCTCGTCTGGTCGGGGACCCAGCATCGGACGCACTCTGATCTGAGCCCGGACCGTCCGCCGACGGGGCGGGTCACCTCTACTGGCGATCGCCTCGTTCGGCCGTCCGGCGGATCGCCGATGCTCCGAGTATTGGCCCTCCCGAATATCGAGGAGGACCGCACGCGCTCCTCGACGGAACCGGCCCCTCAGTGCCCGCCGAGCCCGCTGTACGTCAGCGTATCTCGTCGCAATCGGTACCGAGCGATGAGGTTGAAGACGACGGGAATCACAACGAGCACCACGATCAGGGCGGAGATGATGCCGCCGACCATCGGCGTCGCGATCGGTTTCATCACACCCGAGCCCGTCCCCGTCGCCCAGAGGATCGGCATCAATCCGAACAGCGGCATCATCCCGGTCATCAGAACCGGGCGGACGCGCAGCGCCGCTCCCTTCAGCGTCGCTTCGTCGATCTCCTCCGGCTCGATCGCCGAGCTGACCAGTTCTCCGTCGGCCTCCTCCGGATCGACCGGGGTGGTATGCCCGCCATCAAGCGCCGATTCGATCTTTTCGTCCAGCGCCTCGTGCAGATACAGCAGCATCACGACCCCCATCTCGACGGCCACGCCGAACAGCGAGATGTACCCGACCCAGGCGGCCACCGAGAAATTCAATCCGAGCGCGTACTGCAGATACAGGCCTCCGACGACCGAGAAGGGCACAGTCAACAGCACCACCAGCGGATCGACGACCGTACTGAAAGCGAAATAGAGCAACACCAGAATAATCAGCACCGCCGCCGGGATCAGGATCGACAGCCGTTGCTGTGCTCGCTTCTGGGCCTCCCAGTTGCCGGACCATTCCAGGTGGTACCCTCCCTTTTCGGGAAGTTCGAGCTTCTTGTCGATGGCCCGCTTGGCATCGGCGACGAACGAACCGGTGTCCCGGCCGCGTACATTGAACAACAGCTGGGCCTTCAACTGACCGTTCTCCGATTTGATCTGCGGCGGGCCGTTTTTGTATTGGACCGTCGCCACCTCTTTCAGCGGGACCTGTACGCCGTTTTTGCCGGTAACCACGACACGGTTGCGCAGTTTTTCGATGCTGTTCCGATAATCACGGGCGTACCGGACTCGAACGGGAAACCGCGAGAGTCCTTCGACCGTTTCAGTCAGTGGCATCCCCCCGATGGCGGTCTCGACCACCTGATTGACGTCCTCGACCGTCAACCCGTACCGCGCGAGGGCCTGGCGATCGGGCTCGATATCGATGTAGTGCCCCCCCAGGATCCGTTCCGAGAAGACGTCGCGGGCCCCCTCCACGCCCCGGATGATCTCCTCCGCATCCTTCAGGATCGTCTTCAGTTTCTTCAGGTCGGGACCGTAGATCTTCAATCCCAGATCGGTGCGGATCCCGGTCGACAGCATGTTGATCCGGTTGATGATGGGCTGGGTCCAGCCGTTGGTCAGCCCGGGGATGTCGATTTTCTTGTTCAGGTCGGAGATGATCTCCCGCTTCGTCAGTCCCTCCCTCCACTTCGATTTGGGCTCGAGCCGCACGATCGTCTCGATCATCGCCACCGGGGCGGGATCGGTCGACGTGTTCGCGCGGCCGACCTTCCCGAGTACATCCTTCACCTCGGGGTAATCCTCGAAAATCTTGTTCGTCGTCATCATCAGCCGTTTCGCCTCCGAGACCCCGACGTTCGGCAGTGTCACGGGCATGTACAGGATGCTCCCCTCGTCCAGCGGTGGCATGAACTCGGAGCCGATCGCCTCGACGGCGATTTCATTTTTACCGTCTCCATCGATGTCCAGGTGCAAGCCGCTGTAGAGGGGATAGACACTCGCCATCAGCAGTCCGGCGGCGACCAGCACGGTCATCGGAAAGCGAAGGATGCGATCCAACACCGGACGATAGACGCCCACGATGTTCCGGGCGACGACGTTGTCCTCCAGCGGCTTCAGATCGCCGCGGACGAACCAGGACAGCAACACCGGTACGACCGTCACCGCCAGAAGCGTGGACCCCACCATGGTCAACGTCTTGGTCCACGCCAGAGGGGTGAACATCTTGCCCGACCGGCCCGGCAGCGCGAACACCGGCAGGAAGCTGGCGATGATGATCAACATCGAGAAGAAGATCGCCGGCCCGACCTGTCCGCACGCCCTTTTGAGGACGTCGATCCGGGAGGGTCCCTCCCCTGAGTCCTCACCGGAGTGTTCGGCCAGCATCCGATAGGAGTTCTCGACGAGGACGATGGAGGCGTCGACGATCACCCCCAGTGCGATCGCGATTCCGCCCAGACTCATGATGTTCGAGGTGATCCCGAGCCACTTCATGCAGATGAACGCGATCAGGACCGCCAGCGGGAGCGTCAGGATGACGACGAGCGCACTGCGGGCGTGGAAGAGAAACAGAAGGATGATGATGCTGACGACGATCGCCTCCTCGACCAATTTGTGGGTCAGCGTCTCGACGCTCTTCTCGATCAGATGTGATCGATCGTAAGCGACGCCGATCTCCAGCCCCTTCGGAAGCCCCGGCTCGACGCGCCCGTCGATCGCCTCTTTGACCCGGTCGATCACCGCCTTCGCGTTCGCCCCGTACCGCATGACCACGATCCCCCCCACCTTCTCGCCGGAGGCGTCGGCCACGACCCCCCGCCGCATGGACGTCCCCATCTGGACGGTCGCGAGCTGGTCGAGGGTGATCGGAACCCCCTCGTCGTCGACCTTGACGACGATCTGCTCGAGATCCTCGACGTTCTCGACGTATCCCTTTCCACGGATGACGTACTCGGTCTGGGACTGCTCGAGTATCCGCCCCCCGGTGTCCTCGTTGGACTTCTTCACCGCCGAGGCGACCTTCGAGATGCCGACGTTGTACGCATCGAGTTTGGCCGGGTCGAGATCGATCTGATATTCCTTGACGAAGCCCCCGAACGACGCGACCTCCGCCACGCCCTCGACCTCCTGGAGCAGATAGCGGACGTAGTAATCCTGGATTTCTCGAAGTTTCCCCAGGTTGTACGACTTCTCTCCCGTTTGATCGAGCGTGTACCAGAAGACGTGACCGACCCCCGTCCCATCGGGCCCCAATGCGGGGGTGACACCGTCGGGGAGCTGGCTCTTGGCGTAGTTCAACTTCGTCAGCACCCGGCTCCGCGCCCAGTACTTGTCGATCCCGTTCTGGAAGATGACGTAGACGATGCTGTATCCGAACCGACTGATCGCCCGGACGTCCTTGACGCCGGGGGTGGTCGCGAGCGTGGTCGAGAGCGGATACGTGATCTGGTCCTGGATGACCTTCGGGCCCCGTCCCGGCCACTTGGTCTCGACGATCACCTGATTGGCCGAGACGTCCGGGATCGCGTCGACCGGCGTGCGCGTGACGGACCACCATCCGCCCGCCGCGGTGAGGACGACGAAGATGGCGACGATCAGGGGGTTGTCGAGCGACCAGTTGATAATGCCGCGAATCATGGGCGTTGCTCCCGGCTGTCGAAGTTACCCGTTTGGCCAGCTGGCAGCTGGCGGTGCGTCTGTTCCGAGGCGCCGTCGGACCGCCTCGAGGCCGACTGGTGCTGTCTCCACTCGGTGCACCGTCGGCCTCGCTCTCCTACTTCTTGTGCTGGAGTTTCATTCCGCAGACGGGGCACGTCCCGTCCCCTTTCTTCGGCTGAATCCAGTGCCCCATCGAGCAGTACCAGGTCCCCGAGGGGACCGACTCGTCGGTGACCGGCGGCGAGAACTTCTTCCCCCCCTCGGGAATGTCGGAGGCCGACAGATCGGTCTCGACTTTCTCTTTCTTCATCTTCATGCCTCCGCTCCCGTCCTTCTTCATCGATCCGTGTTTGTCGTCCTCGCTGGACGACGAGCCCGATGAGTCTTCGCTCCCGGAGCCGGCATTGAAACTGTTGAGTTGCAGCTCCGAGTCGATCAGGAATCCGCCCTGGTAGGCGACCTGCTGGCCCGCCTTCAGACCCGACAGGACGTTGACGTAGTCGTCGATCTGATGGCCGACCTCCACCTCCCGGCGCTCGAAGACCCCCTTCTCGATCTCCACGTAGACGTGCTGGGCCTGCCCGCCGTAGATGACGGCGCTGGCGGGAACGGCCAGCACGCCGTCCTCGTCAGCCGAGACCTCGAAGTACACCTCGGTGAACATGCCCGGTTTGAGTTTCGGCACCGGTTTGTCGAACTCGATGCGAACCCGATTCGTCCGGGTCCGCGGCTTCACCATCGGGTGAACGAGGGTGACCGTTCCGCGAAATGTCTCGTCCGGGTAAGCCTCGGTCTCGACCCGGACCTCCATCCCCTCGTGGACATCGGCGATCTCGGACTGGTAGATCTGGGCTTCGACCCAGATCGTCGACAGATCGGCCACCTCGAACAGCGGTTGCCCTTCGTTCACGTACTGCCCTTCCCGGACCTTGATCTCGGTGATCGTGCCGCCGCTGGTCGCAAAGATCGGTACGTCCTCCATCGGCTCGCCGCGCGCTTCGATTCTGTCGATCTGTGACTTGCGCATCCCGAGCAGTTCGAGACGCCGACGGAGGCGCTGGGCGACGTCCTTCGAGCCGGATTCGACCGCCACCAGAAACTCCTCCTGGGCGGTGACCAGTTGCTCGGAGTAGACCAGCGCGATCTTCTGACCTCGCTGCACGCGCGTGCCGGACTCCTCGACGAACAGACGGTCGATCCGCCCCCCGATCCAGCTCGGGATCGTCGTCTGTTTCGTCTCGTCGTAGACGACGTTGCCGACCGCGCGGATACGATCCGCGACTGCACGTTTCTCCACACGGGCGGTCTTCACGTTGGCCAGGACCCGCTGAGCGGGACTGACCGACACTTGCTCCAGCTTGGCGAGCTCCTCGGGGCTCATCGCCCCCGATCCACTCTTCTTCTCGACTAGCGGCATGCCGCAGATCGGACAGTTCCCGGGCTCGTCCTTCTCGACGGACGGGTGCATCGAACACGTGTACGTCGTCCCCGAGTCCGAGGATTGCCCCCCCGTCTTCCCGCTGCTCCCCCCCTGCGAGGTCTCCGACGAGGCCGAGGCGTTGCCGGCTCCGAACCACTGAGCCAGCCCGTAGGAAGTCCCTGCCCCGACGAGCGCGGCAACAGTGAGCAGTGCGATCAGTTTCGTGCGATTCATGGCTTACTCCCGTCGATCAGACTGCCGGTGATTCCCGAAATGATCGTTCGCTGTTTTCGAACCTTCGCCTCGAGTGATGCGATCCGTGTTCGTATGTCGACGACGCGCCGCTGGGACTGCAGCCAGTCCTCGAATCGTGCCTTCCCCGCATCGAGCCCGGCCAACGCTGCCTGTCTGGCTCGCTTTGCCTGGGGGAGAAGATCCTCGCGGACGAATTCGAGCTGCTCGCTCGCCCGATGCAATCGCGTACGATGTCTCTGGAGCCGCTCCCGGACCTCGAGCCGGAATTTCCGGATCTTCGCGTCCAGGCGGGCCACTTCGGCCCGGCTGGCGTCCTCGGCCGACTCGGCCTTCGCCGGCGAAAAGATCGGAAGCGTTCCGCCGATGCCGATACTGAACATGTCGGTGCCATCCATCCCGGAGGGCTGTTTACGAAACCGCCAGTCGCCGAACACCGACAGATCGGGGAGCCGCTCCCAACTGGCCGCTCGCGCCTTCGCCTCGGCCACTTCTTTGCGGCGTTCGAGAGCCGTCACGGCCGGCCGGCGCTCCATCGCCCGATCGACCAGCGCCGACAGCTCGGGGAGGGGTTCCCCGCTCTCGTCGAGCAGCCCGTCGGGCTCGGGCGGATTGACCGGAGACGCCGCGGGTCGGTTCAGGGTCGCGTTGAGCGACTCGATCCGACTCGGGCGTTCGAGTCGAAGACGGAGGATCCGATCCCGAATTCGCGTCAGTTGGAGCCGGGCGCGCTCGACACGAACGAGGGAGGACTTTCCGGTCGGGAGCCGCGACTCGAGCAGGTCGATCACCCGACGGACCGGTTCCTTCTCCTTCTGGAGCGCCGCGACCGTCCGATCGATCCGGTAGACGGCGAAGAAATCACCGGCTGCCCGGGTAATCAGGCGGATGGCGGCGTCGTCGACCGTCGGCTCGACCGCGCGACTTTTGGAGCGGACCACCTCTTTTTTCGCTTTCAGCTCGCCGGGATACCAGATCGGCTGGGTGATACTCAGCTGAAAGCGGGACACCATGGCGCCGGTCAGCCACGGCTCGTTCCAGGGGAACGCCTTGGCCCCGAATTTTACCGTCGGGTCGGGGCGCACCCCGGTGCCCTGTACCCGTTCGTCGAGTTGCCGTACCCGGGCGCGGATCGACTCGAGCTTCGGGTGATCGTCGATGGCCGCGCGGACCAACTGCCGGAACGCAGTCGTCTCACCGGAGGCCTGCTCGAGCCGGTCGAGCCTCGAACGCCCGTCGTTTTTGGTGCGCCCTTTCGATTCCGACTCCGAGCGCGCGCCGGGGGCCGCCGGGCTTCGAGCCGAGGCCGGCAGTGGGAACGACGCAGCAATCAGGAGGCCGACGCAAGAGATCATCCAGGAGGACCGCAGGGATGCGCGCCTCCCGGGCGAATGCGAAGATGCGTACATGTCGAACGATCCCGTGAGGGGGTTCGAACGAGCCGGTCGAACGTCGCCGTCCGGCGGATTCGTCACGTCACTGGCGCGACGGTGCGGGCCCGGACCGTGCGACGACGCACGGAGAGCCGTGGTCGTGCCGACGTCGTCGGCTCGTCTGAGACGAACGGGTTCGCGAGAGGGGAGGGGATCCGAGATGTCACCGCATGGTCGATCCACCACGGTTACGGGGCGGCCACCACGCGGAACGAGTCGGAGACGACCTTCGAGTGGTCAGTCGCACTCGCGGGACTCCGAACTCGCGTTCCCCTCTCGGATGTCAGCGTTCAGGAGGGCCGAGATCGTCGAAGAGACGCCGGCCCAGGGGGGGGATCGATCACAATCGCAGTACGGCGTGCTCCAGGAAGAGCGGGACACCCGTACGGCGTGAAGCAGGTTGTTTCGTCGCCTGTGGCCGTTCGAACTCGGCCGTGAAGGAAAGCCGCGAGTACGCCGGGCGAAGGGGGGAGAGCCCGGCCAGCAGAGAATCGAACGAGACGAACGATCGAGCGCGAGAGACCGCCGACCGTGGGGTTCCATCCGCCTTGCAGCAGCAGACGGAACTCGCTGCGGCGCCCTCCATACAATCGACGGCGGGCCCCGAGGCCGGCGCACAATCGGTCACGGTCGCGCGAGTGCAACAGTCGTGCGCATCGGCCGGTGAGCCCCACAGCCCGACGGCGGCGAAGGCCAAGACGGTCAGGACGACCGACAGCCCCTCGGCGAACCTCGGGAACGGCCCCGCCCCGTCTGTGAGTCGCTCGGTCACGGTTCGCTCG
>JBDGRG010000057.1:6282-38120 GCA_042218355.1 Bradymonadaceae bacterium | reverse complement strand
TGCTCGAGATGGCCCGATCGGGGGCGCGGGTACTGAACGAGGAGGCGGTCGAGTACGCGCGTCGAGCCGACATCGCGCTGTACACCCGCGAGGCCCACGGCGAGGGGGACGGTCAGACCGTCGTCCGCTCCGAGGCCTTCGAACGGCGCGTCGAGCGGGCCGAACGCGGGCTTCCCGCCGTCGCGGTGACACATCTCGACGAGGGCCTGTACGCATACGCCGACGATGGCGGACGCGATCTCCTGGACGACGTACGCGATCGGGAGCTGTCGCTCTGTAACTGGTCGCCGCCGGACGAGGCGGAGGTCTTCGTCGATCTGGAGGAGGTCTACGCCCCGGAGACGATCCGGCGAAGGCTGGACGAATCGGGAACGTCGGTCGGGCGGGCGGGGTTGGTCAGTGTCGTGGGGCAGGGCATCGGTCGTCGGTCGGAGTGGACGCTGGAGGGTCAGCGCGTCCTGAAAGAGGGGGGGCTTTCACCGATCGCCGTCGGCGTGGAGGCCGCCAGACTCTCGTGGGTCGTTCCGGAGGGGGAGAGCGCCGAAGCGACGCGTCGATTGCACGGGCGTTTCGTCGAGGGCGACTCCGATTCGAGCGGTTCGTCGGAATGATCTCCAGTGTGCGAAGTGAGGTCGGTGGGAAATAGTGAAAGGAGTGGGAGGAAAGAGGTTGGGGAAAGAAATCATGAAGTGAGAATAGGATGGACACGACCCACCTCGCACACTGGAGGTTATTCCTCCATGTCGACTCGTCCCCAGAGTCACCGTCCGCGTGTACTACACTGATGTCTCGGCTGCCTCCGTTTATTCCAGCGCCACTTCAAAAGTCAAGCTGAATTGTGAGGGCCGAGCCTCTATGTCGGCTCCATCCCTCCAGTGACGGCAGAATTTGACACCGCGACTGGAATCGGCGTCGGCTCGCCCCGGCTCTTTTCCAGTGTGACTGAAATAGTGCCGTTGCTACTTAAATGCCCAGGATGCCGAACCGCACTTTGCACCGTATGCGACCGGGGGGTTGGTGTCAAACCAGCACACGGCAGGCGAGGGGCGTCGCGATAGGGGGTATAGGACGTGCCTAAGGTCGGGGCGGGCGTGTGGTCGCCGCTCCCGAAAGGATCACTCGGACCCGGGGGACTGTCGGTCGCTCGCCGCGGGGCGTCCTCCCTTTCGGGGATCGGAGACGCCGGTCCACGTCGAGTCGTCGCTCCGGACCACCATCTGGACGTTGCTCCAGGCCGGGCGTACCTCGATCTCGTGCCCCATCTGCTCCAGTTCCGATCGCATGCCGGCTGGAGCCTCCATGAAGAGTTTGTAGGGCATCCACTGGTGATGGATCCGGGGAGCGGCGATGGCCTCGGAGGGGGACATGCCGAACTCGACGGTGTTCAGGAAGCCGAACAGCGTGCCGGTGATGATCGCCGGCCCGCCGCTGGCTCCGATCGCCATGTAGGGCCGTCCCTCCGGATCGAGGATCAGGGTGGGACTCATCGAGCTGAGCGGTCGTTTGCGAGGGGCGACCGCATTCTTCTCCGTACCGACCAGCCCGTAGTTGTTGGCGACGCCGGGCTGGGCGGTGAAGTCGCCCATCTCGTCGTTCAGAATCAGTCCCCATTCCGGGACGAAGACCATCGAGCCGAAACTCAGATTGATCGTCGAGGTGCAGGCGAGCATGTTTCGTTCGGCGTCGACGACGCTGACGTGCGTGGTGCCGTGATCGTCGGGCAGCGGGGCCTTGGTGCCGTACGACTTCGGTGCGAGTACCGATGCCGGTTTGATCTGAGCCCGCAGTTTGTCGGCGTACGACTGCGACGTCAGTCGGTCGAGCGGGACCTCGGCGAAGTCGGTGTCCCCCAGGTAGGCGGCGCGATCGGCGAAGGCGTGTTTGAGGGCCTCGACGATCAGGTGGATGCCCTTCGGCGTGCGTCCATAGGAGGTGAGGTCGTATCCCTCGAGGATGTTCAGCGTCTCCACGAGGGTCGTGCCGCCGGACGACGAGGGGGGCATCCCGTAGACCTGATAGCCTCGGTACGTGCCGGAGATCGGCTCGCGCGTGGCGATTGCGTACCGGCGGAGATCTTTGCGCTGAAAGATTCCGCCCGCGCGGTTCACGGCGTCGACGATCGCCGAAGCGATCTCGCCGTGGTAGAACGGGGCCGACCCCTCGTTCCGGAGCCGATTCAGCGAGCGTGCCAGTGCGGGACGGGTCAGCGTATCTCCTTCGTCGACCCAGCTGCCATCCTCCTCTTGAAAGACGCCGGCGAGTGTCGGTCGTTCGTTCAGCTTCTCGGCGTTGTTCTTCAGCCGTTCGACCAGCAGCGACGTGACCCGATGGCCCTCCTCGGCCAGCCGGTGTGCCGGTTCGACGAGTCGCTTCCAGTCCAGCGAACCGAAGTGGTGGGCCATCGCCCACAGGCCCGCCGGTTCGCCGGGGACGCCGACCGCCTTTCCACCTCGAAGCATCCACTTCTGCTTCACCTCTCCGTCGACGACGTACATGTCTCGAGTCGCCTTCATCGGGGCGACCTCGCGGAAGTCGAAGACGGTCACGCGCCCGGACGACGAGGGCCGGTAGAGACAGAATCCGCCCCCGCCCAGTCCCGAGGAGAAGGGATTGACGACCCCGAGTGCCAGGAGGGTGGCGATCCCGGCGTCCATGGCGGTGCCGCCGTCGGCGAGCACCCGGGCTCCGATCTTCGAGGCGATCGGGTGGTCGGCGGCGACGATGCCGGCGTCGGTCGTGACCGTCGGCGAGGAGTCGGGCAGCTCGGCGGTCGTCCCGAGCTGCGGGATCGCCGGTGCGATGAGCGCGGCGATCATCGCGACAGAAGCGAGTGACGGGCTGCGGAAGGCGCGAAGAGGGGAGCGCATCATAGCGGTTGACAGGTGCGGTCCATCGAATAAGTTGCGCGCCGCGTCGGGTGTTCGATTTCGGGCCGTCGGACCGGCCCCTCCGACCCGGCGGAGCGAGTGCGGACGCCACGGACGGCCGACGGGCTTCGCGTCAGCACGTTCGTGATCGATGTCGATTTTTGTAGCTGCCGTCCGAGCGACTTCGCAAGCTCCCACGAGCCGGGAAGGCTGATGATGGTTCGCTCGATCTTTGGGCTGTTCGCCGAGAGTCCCTTCGTCCCGCTCCAGGAACTGGCCGAAAAGGTCCAGGAATGCGCCGAGCACGTACCCGAGCTGTTCGATGCGCTGTTCGATGGTGATTACACGAAAGTTCGGGCGACGGCTGAAGAGATCAGCCACCTCGAACACGAGGCCGACGTCGCGAAGGACAAGATCCGCGATCGTCTCCCCAAGACGATCTTTCTGCCCGTCGATCGCCGGGATCTCCTCGAGATCATCTCGCTGCTCGACGCGGTCGCCGATTACTCCGAGGACGTGGGCCAGCTGTTGACGCTGCGCGAACTCGAGGCCCACGAGGAGATGGAGGCGCCGGTGCGGAAGCTCCTGCGTCGCGTGGTCAAGGTCGTCGACCAGTCCTCGGAAGTGGTCGGTGAGCTCGACGTGCTGGTCGAGGTCGGGTTCTCGGGCCCCGAGGCCGAGCGGGTCCGGGACATGATCGACGAATTGAATCGCCTCGAGCACGAGGCCGACAAAGTTCAGGACGAGCTGGCGAGGACGCTCTTCTCGCTGGAGGACGAGCTGCGGCCGGGCAGCCTGTTTCTCTGGAACAAGATCATCAACAAAGTGGGGGATATCGCGAACCGTTCCGAAAAGGTGGGGAATCGGCTCCGCCTGTTCATGGCGGAGGCGTAGTTCGACCGGGTCGTCGGACGGGCGGCCCTTACTGTCCGCGGGCCGGTCGGGTTTCGTCCCCGGGACGGCCGCGGAGACCGATTCGACTCTCGAACGCCCGAGAAAAGCGAACTCGACGCGGAGTAGGCACCGGTGGATTACGTTCTGTACGTCGCCCTGGCCTTCGGGTTCTACATGGCGTGGAGCATCGGGTCGAACGATGCGGCCAACGCCATGGGGACCAGCGTCGGCTCCAAGGCGGTGACCTTCAAGGAAGCGGTGATCATCGCCGCGATCTTCGAGTTCGGCGGGGCGGTCGTCGCCGGGGGGGACGTGACGAATACGATCCGCGACGGGATCATGGACCCGACGCTGTTCCAGAGCGCCCAGCTCTTCCCGCACGGTGCCGGGGCCGAACTGTTCGCGATCGGGATGATGTCCGCGCTGGTCGCGGCGGCGGTCTGGATTCACATCGCTGCCTTCCTGGGGTGGCCGGTCTCGACGACCCACAGCATCGTCGGAGCGGTGACCGGCTTCGGGGTCGTCTCGGTCGGGTTCGCCAACGTCAACTGGTGGGTGATCGTCAAGATCGTGCTCAGCTGGGGGTTCAGTCCCGTTCTGGGTGGGTTACTCGCCTTCTTCTCGTTCAGTGCGATCCGGCGGCTGATCTTCGACGCCGACGATCCGGTCGAGGCCACCAAGCGGTACTCCCCCGTGCTGGCGTTCCCCGTCTTCCTGGTGCTGTGGCTGGTGACGTTCTTCAAGGGCCTGTCGAACGTGCCCCTGCAGGAGTACGGAATCGGTCTGGTCGAGATGGTCGGCCTGTCCGCCGTCGGGGCGACGATCGCCTCGGCGATCGTCTGGTTCATCCTCCAGAACGTCGATCTGTCGGAGGGGCGCGCCGGGCGGGACACGTCGATCGACGACGACGGTGAGGCGGTCGAAGTCCGCGAGGTCGAGCGCGTCTTTCGCTACCTCCAGGTCATCACCGCCTGTTTCGTCGCCTTCGCGCACGGATCGAACGACGTCGCAAATTCGATCGGCCCGCTCGCGGCGATCGTGAACTTGTACGACGGCACCAGCTGGTCGGGGGCCCAGCTGGGCTCGCAGGTCCCCGTCCCGACGTGGATCCTGGTACTGGGGGGGCTGGGCATCGTGATCGGGCTGGCGACCTACGGTTACCGCGTCATCGAGACGATCGGGTCGAAGATCACCGACATTACGCCCAGCCGCGGCTTCGCCGCCGAGTTCGGGGCGGCGACGACCATCATGGTCGGCACCAAGGCGGGCATCCCGCTGTCGACCACGCACACCATCGTCGGGGCGGTCATCGGCGTCGGATTTGCCCGCGGGATGAACGCTCTGAACCTCGAGCTGATCTGGGACATCGTCAAATCCTGGATTTACACCATCCCGTTCACCGCCGTGCTGACGATTTTGCTGTACTATCTCTTCTCGATACCGGTGGTGTAGGGCCTCACTGCGTTCGGCCCGGCCGTCGAGCCGCTCAGCCGCCCAGCTGCTGGGCCGCTGGGCCGGCGAGCCGTCAAGCTGTTAAGCCGTTGAGCGGTCGAGCCCACGACCGGACAACCGCACAACCGTACGAGCGGCCAACCGCACGATTGCAGGTGGTCGTTTCCAATGCGGCTTTATCGTTCCCATTGCGTCTCACGCCTCCGGTTTTGTCCTCTGAGCTCTCTGAGCCCTCTGCGGTTCGGTTGAACTGAGCCCTCTGCGGTTCATCGACCGGCATCGCCGAGGGCGCGGCGGCGGGCGTCCCGGCGCGCCGCCTCGAGCAACTCGTCGTCCCGCGTCAGGTCCCCGAACCGAAATTCGGCCCGCCCGGCCTGTTTTTTACCCAGAAACTCGCCGGGCCCGCGGATCTCGAGGTCGCGCTCGGCCAGTTCGAACCCGTCGTTCGTCCTCCGGAAGCTCTCGAGCCGTCGTCGAGCGTCTTCGCCCGGGTTCCAGCCCGTCAGCACCACGCAGATCGCCCGCTGGCCGCCCCGGCCGACGCGCCCCCGCAGCTGATGGAGTTGGCTGAGGCCGAACATCTCGCCGTCCTCGACGACCATGATCGAGGCCTCGGCGACGTCCATCCCCACCTCGACGACGGTCGTCGCGCAGAGGACGTCGATGTCGCCCCGGTCGAAGGCCGACATCGTCCGGTGTTTGGTCTCGTCGGGCATCTGGCCGTGGAGCACCCCGACGCGCAGCTCGGACAGGGGGCCGTTGGCGAGTCGTTCGGCCGATTCGACGGCGCTGCGCCGCGCCCCCTCGCCGGATTCGACCATCGGGTAGACGAAGAAGGCTCGCTCGTCCTCGCCGTCGACCCGCTCGGCGACGTACTCGTAGACGTCCGGGGCGGCCCTCCGGTCGCGGAGGTAGGTCGCGACGGGTTTTCGGCCGGGGGGCTTGTCGCGGATGATCGTCAGATCGAGGTCACCGAAGGCAGTGTGTGCGAGCGACCGCGGGATCGGCGTGGCGGTCATCGCCAGCAGATGGGGATCGTCCCCCTTGTGGAGGAGCGCCCCGCGCTGCTCGACACCGAACTTGTGCTGCTCGTCGACGATCGCCAGGCCGAGTCGTTCGAAGGCGACCTCCTGCTGGAAGAGGGCGTGTGTCCCCACGACGAGGTCGGCGGATCCGTGGGCGGCCCGGTCGAGTCGATTCGACCGTTCGTCGTCGGGAATCGACCCCGAGATCAGCTCGACATCGACGGGAGCTCCATCGAACAGCTCCCGGGCGCGGTCGGTGTGCTGGCGCGCGAGGATGTCCGTCGGCGCCATGAGGGCCACCTGGTGGCCGCTGTCGATGCAGATCGCCGCGGTCAGCAGGGCGACGATCGTCTTGCCGCTGCCGACGTCGCCCTGGAGGAGACGGCGCATCGGCGCGGTTCGAGTCAGTTCCTCGGCGAGCCGGGCGCAGGCTCGTTTTTGGTCGTCGGTCAGCTCGAAGGGGAGCTCCCCCGCGATCGCCCGGCCCAGTTCGCGATTCTCGCAGACGGGCGCCTCGGCGGCCCGGCGCTGTCGGGCGTAGCGGCGGGCGAGCGAGCGCTGGAGCGTGTAGAACTCCTCGTAGACCAGTCGTCGATGGGCGCGGTGGAGAGCCGTTTCGAACGCTTCCAGGTCGGACCAGTCGCCGAGGACGTGGGCCGTCGCCAGCGCCTCGCGGACCGTGCCCAGGTCCCGGCCCTCGAGCAGCTCGTCGGGGAGGACGTCGATCGTGCGCGGCAGGAGGCGCTCGCCCGCGGCCTCGATGCCACGGCGGACGCGATGGTCGGCGACGTCCTCGAACGAGGTGTACACCGGTTCGAGCTCGATCGACTCGGGTCGCCCGTCGGGCCGGGAGCGGCTCGTGACGTCGGTCTGAGGGTGAGCCAACGACGGCCGCCCCTCCTCCCAGTCGACCTCTCCCTCGAACCTCACCCACTTCCCCTCGTCGAAGGAGTTCGAGAAGCCCGGGTAGGGGAGGTTGAACCAGAGCAGTTTGAACTGTTGAGAGGCCGCGCGCACCACGACCTCGAAGGGGGCGCGGCCGTGTCGATTCGGAGGACCGCGCGAGACGATTTCACCGATGGTCTCGACGTATCCGAAGTCGTGGCGTGCCAGCGATTCCGCGTCGGGATAGCGCGCCGTTCGTCGGTAAGACCGAGGCAGGAACAGCAGCAGGTCGGTGGCGTCGTCGATCTCCCGTTCGCCGAGGCGCCGGGCGGTCTTCGGGCCGATCTTCGGAAGATCGGTCAGATCGAGGGAGGGGTCGCCGTCGAAGACGAGCTCGAAGCGGCCGGGTGTCACCTCGTCGATCGGTCGAGTCATCGGGATGCGTCACTCGGCCTGGCGATCGAATTCGCCGGCGACGTCGGCGACCCGGTGAGCGGCCCGACGGCCGAGCCAGGGCGCGAAGATCAGCCGTTCGGCGTTCTTCCAGTAGATCTTCGCGAGGACGTGCTCGGGCAGGTCGATCGGGTGGACCTTCCAGTCCCCCTGGATCGGAATCGGATGTTCGACCGCCTCGCGGTCAGTCTCGAAGTAGCGCCAGTGGCGGTCGAAGAAGACCGGGATGTCGTCGAGGTCCGGCGGTTCGCGTCGGACGCTGCCCAGAAACAGGCTGTACCGCAGTTTGTCGCCGGCTCGGCGGGCCTGCACGCCGAGGTCGGTCCCGAAGAGGATCCGATTCTGGTGGTCGATGAAGAACTCGCGGATGTCTTCGGCGGGATGTCTGCCGAATTCGGCGATCCGAGCGGAGGTGTCGACGTAGACGTTGTCGTGCCGGTTCAGCAGCCGGTCGACATACGCCATGTCCTCCGGATTGTTCGCCATGTGCGCCAGGATGAACGTCGTATCGTCGTGCCGTTCGATCAAGCGGTCGCGAGCGCGAAGGAGCGTTTTCCGGGACGGGTACTCTTCGCCGTACCAGCTCCAGTCCTCGGCGAGTTTCAGTTCGGCCCAGCGCTCGTTGTCCGGCCCGGGCTTTTTGAAGAACGCCTTCGGGTCGCCGGTGTGAATCGTCACGGGGATCCCCAGTTCGCCGGCGCGTTCCCAGAGCGGATCGAGTTTCGGGGTGTCGACGGGCAATAGTTCGCCGTCCTCGCCCTTGACCTCGAGCCCGAGCGCCTTGGTGATCTTCAACCCCGCGTAGCCCTCGCGGACGGCGGCGGCGAGTTCGTCGGCGGTCTGTTCGCCGAACGTCGGATCGGTCACCCCTTCCCAGTCGACGTTGAAGAACAGCGCGATGCGGTCGGGGAGGCGGTCGGCGAGTTCGAGATGTTGCGTCCGAAAGTCGGGTTTGTGCCCGCCGCTGAGGTTGACCGCTCGGTAGATGCGCTCCTCGCGCATGACCTCGGCGACGATGGGATAGGACTGCGGCGACAGGTGGGTGTGGGCGTCGATCGCTTTCCATCGACCGACGCGATGGGTCGTTCGTTCCGATGCGTCGTCGGAGGAGGGGTTGTCGGAGGCGCTCGCGGATTCGTCGGGTTCGGGGGCCGACTCTCGCTCGCTCGGATCGGACGAATCGTTCGCCGCGTCGCGGTCGCAGTGGGCGGCCCCGATCAGACTCACGGCGGCGAGGACCAGGGTGGCGGAG
This sequence comes from Bradymonadaceae bacterium, assembly GCA_042218355.1. Lineage (GTDB taxonomy): Bacteria > Myxococcota_A > Bradymonadia > Bradymonadales > Bradymonadaceae > CAJXPB01. The sequence continues at coordinate 29,292 of JBDGRG010000057.1, read as the reverse complement.
CGCATTGGTCGGCGGGGGCTGGAGGAGGGCGGTCAATCGTCTTCGTCGTTCTCCTCGGCGCTACTCGGGCGGATGTAGTTCGGTTCGAGTCTCGCCAGGTCGTCCGGACCCCGCTCGTCGAACGCCTGTCGACCCAGACGGATCGCGTCCACGCCCGATGGCGTCGCGTCGGCGGGCGGCAGCGCGCGGATATCCGGCCGGTCCCACCGACCCAGCTCCTCGAATCGCTCCGTGCCGTTGCCGACGACAGTGATCGTTCGGTCCTCGTCGTCGGCCCAGCGCTCGAGGCGCGCGCGCAGTTCAGCCGGTTCGACCAGGGCGTCGTCGACCACCGGGACGGTTCGGTCCGACTCGCGGCGATGGACGAAGGTGCCGGTGTAGACCTCGCGCCGCTGAGCGTCGTACGCGGCGCAGACGTATCGCCCCGGCGAGCGGCGGGCGTGCGAGGTCGCCTGGCAGCCGGGACTCGAGACGCCGACCAGCGGGACCTCCGCGCCCCGGGCGATCCCCTTGGCCAGCGAGAGCCCGATTCGTACCCCGGTGAAACTCCCGGGGCCGATGCCGACTGCGATCAGGTCGAGGTCGCCCGGTTCCCAGTCGTGCTCCCGAAATCCGTCGTCGAGATTCGCCAACAGCGAACTCGAGTGATCGAACTCCACCCGGCGGCGACAATCCTCGATCAGCCGGTCACCGTCCATCAATGCGATGGATTGGACTGGAGTCGCCGTGTCGATACCGAGTGCGAGGGATTCACCCATGTTCCCAAGTCTTCAGTCGTCAGGCTACGGTCGACAGTCCTCAGGCTGTGATCGTCAGTCTACAGTCGATGGTGCGGGAGCGTCGAGCTGTCTAGCGGTCGAGCAGTCGAGCTAAAACCGCACGACCACTGCTCTTCGACGCGATGGTATCCTTCCCACCGTGATCGGCGGACGACGGGCCCCTGTGGAGCGCTATGCCGGCCGGCGAGCATTCGACGCTCGACGAGATTCACATCGTGTAAAGCCACCTTTACACCCTGTAAAGTTTACACAGTGTAAAGTATCTCGTCTCCAAGGACGCCTCCGTTCGACCGCGGTGTGCCAGGAGGTTCGAATGACTCCACCGGTTCCCTTCCCCCTCCTCCCCTCTCCCTTCTCCCTTCTCCGTTCATCCTTCCTCCTTCATCCTTCATCCTTCCCCCTTCTCCTTCTGCCTTCTCCCTTCCTACCCCGATAGCCGCTCCATCCACTGGTGCCAGTAGCGCTCGATGTCGTTCTTCGTCGCGTAGAGCATCAGCAGAACGATCAGGACGAACCCGATGTAGGTGAGGATCTGGCGGGTTCGAAAACTCAGCGGTCGGCGTCGGACGGCTTCGACGGCGTAGAACATCAGGTGGCCGCCGTCGAGGACTGGAATCGGCAGCAAGTTGATGATGGCGAGGTTGATCGAGATGAGCGCCATCATCTGAAAGAAGTACTCGAATCCGGCGCGGCCCGCCTGTGCGGCCAGCTCGCCGATCATGATCGGCCCCCCGACGGTGTCGAGGCTGACCCGTCCCTGCGCGAGCCGGAGTAGCCCGGTGACCATCATGCTGGTCAGCTCCCACGTCCGGCTGACGCTGCGTCGCACACCGTGTTCGAGGCGCGTGAGGAGGGGAACTCGCACGCGGTCGGGCATGACCATGTCGTTGAAATGCCCCCAGCCGACGTAGATTCGGTATCGACTCTGTTTCCCCTGCCCCTCGTACTCGACCACACGGGGCTGGATCGTCCCGGTCATCGTCTTCTCGCCGCGCTCCCAGGTCAGTTCGAATTCGACCGAGATCGACGAGGCGTCCTCGCCGGATCGACGCTTGTCGAGGATCCGTCGATTGATGTCGTTGTGGAGGTGTTCGACGAGCATCCGCCAGTTGCCGTATGTTCGGCCGTCGAGTGCGACGAGGCGATCGCCGCTCTGAAGGCCCGCGCGTGCCGCAGGCGACGAGGGGTCGACCTCCGTGACGTACATCTGGGCGGGCTCGATGCCGATCCTGCCTCGTCCGTTCCGCTTCGAGACGGCGACCCGAATCCGTCTGGTGCGCTGGCGGAAGAACTGGCCGTACTCGACGCCGATCTGGTAGCGCCGGAGGACGAGCAGCTCGAGCTTTTCCCCGGGGTGGTTTCGGACGGTGGTCCGGATGTCGTGGAAGTCGCGCACCGGTTCGCCGTCGATGGCGACGATGCGGTCGAAGTGTTTCAGCCCCGCGCGAGCCGCCGGGCCGTCGGGGTCGTCGAGCGCGATCGTCGGGCCGGGGCGGCCGCGGTGGATGCCCAGCATGCCGTAGGTCCGCGTGTTCAGCCCCAGGAAGTCGGTCCGCGTCTTCTTCTCCGGGTTGACCTCGATTTGCCGCCGTTCGCCGTTGCGCTCGACGGTGAGTGTCACCGTGCGGTTCCAGGCATCCCGAACCATCGAGGTGACCTCCGACCAGTAGCGGGTCGATTCACCGTCGATGGCGACGATCCGGTCTCCGGGTTGCAGGCCGGCTTCAGCGGCCGGCGTCTCGGGGAGGACCTGTCCCACTTCCGAGGGCGGGGCGGTCGGAGTGAGAGCGGTCGCGGTGAAGTAGATGACCAGCGGGAGCAGGATGTTGAACGCCGGACCGGCCAGCGTGATCAGTGACCGCTGCCAGACCGGTTTGCCCATCAGGGCGCGATCGCGTTCCTCGGGATCGAGTTCCTCGATATCCTCGAAGGTGTGCCCGTACATCTGGACGTATCCGCCCAGCGGCAGCATGGCGAGGACGTATTCGGTTTCGCCGCGCTGGTACGAGACGATCTCCGGGCCGAATCCGATCGAGAACCGGAGGACGCGGACGTCGAAGATCTTGGCGACGATGAAGTGCCCGAACTCGTGGATGAAGATCAGGGCACCAATCAGAACGATGAAGTAGACGATACTCATGCCGCCGGCGCGGTGGACTGGCAGAGACGGGTTGGCTCACCGAGTGGTCGGGGCGGTCCGGTCGGGCGAGACCGCCCGCATCGGTGTCTCGGATGAATCAGGTGAAATAGAGTGCACAGGTGTAGAACCAGGGGGCGGCGAAGAGTAGACCGTCGATCCGGTCGAGGATGCCCCCATGTCCGTACAGCAGTGAACCGCTGTCGTCGACCCCGCCGGCCCGTTTGAGCAGGCTCTCGACCAGGTCGCCGGACTGTGCGAGCAGGTTGGCGGGGACCGCGACCAGGAGCACGGTTCCCGCCGACAGCGTCTGCCAGCTCGCCATCGGACCCCGACCGGCCAGTCGTGTGAAGAGCCAGTTACAGAAGAAGGCCCCGACGAGGCTCCCCACGAACCCCCCGACTGCGCCCTCGACGGTCTTGTTCGGGCTGATCTCGGGGGCGAGCGGGTGTTCGCCCGCCGCCCGTCCGGTGAAATAAGCGCCGGTATCCGACATCCAGACGACGATCATCGCCATCAGGACCCAGAAGGCGCGCTCGGGTTGCTGGTAGACGGGGATCAGCATCGCCGGGAAGACGCCACAGTAGATCAGTGCCGCGCAGCTGGTTCCGTACTGGACCGGGACCCGGTCTCGATCGTCGTGGCCGAACAGGCAGACGCCGCCCAAGAGGAGGGTCGCGCCGACGAGTGTCTCCAGCCCGCGGGTGGGGTCGTCGAGAAAGGCGACGACGATCCCGGCGCATGCCAGCGACGTCACCCAGATGGCCGCCGGCAGGTCGTCGCCGTATCCGATCGAGCAGAAGTCCCAGCCGGCCACTGCGGCTGCGCCGGCGATCATCGCCGTCACGGCCAGGTCCCCGCCCCAGAACAGCGCCGCCAGGAGCAGTGGAATCGCGACGGCGGCGGTCGTCAGGCGGGCCCACAGATTGGAGGAGTCGTCGGCCATTCAGTTCAGTGCCTCCTCGAGTTCGTCGATCTTTTCGTCGATGTACGGGTTGTCGGGTTCGACGTTGGACGCGAATTTGAGGTTCTGGAGTGCGTCTCGGTAGTTCTCTTTGGCGAGTTCGGTCTGTGCCATCTCCAGAAACCGTTCCCCCCGGGAGGTCTCGGCGGTCTCGGCCAGTGACTCCGGGCCGGTGTCCGGCGAGGAGAGTTCGTCGGAAGGCAGCCGGAGCTCGCCGCGCGACCGAAGGCGATCGTAGCGTTTGCGCAGTTGCCGATCGGCGAGGACCCGATGAGCTTCGGTCAGCAGCGTGTAGAGCGCCTGGACGTGTTCGTGGAGGGCCTGGCCCCAGCGCCGGTCGCGGAGGTGTTCGTATCGGTCCGGGTGATACCGGTGGCTGAGGTCGTCGAAGGCCTCGACGACGGCGTCGTACGGTGCGTCGGGGGCGACTCCGAGCAGTTCGTAGTAGTCCTGGTCCTCGGCTCGTTCCAGGCGGCCGGCGACCTCCTTGTAGAAGGCCTTCCACGACTCGACGTCCTCGTCCGCGTCCTCGGGCTGGAGCAGCTCGTCGATGGCGTTGCGCAGCACCGGACCGGGGACCGGATAGCGGACGGCGCGATCGAAGGGCCCCTCGTCGGGTGGCGAGTCGGCCAGGAAGAGGACGGCGGGGCGCGGATCGAGTTTCTGCAGCGAGATGCACAGTGGCACCGCACCGTCGTCCTCAAGGTCCTCGTGGACGATGGCCAGCGGGAGGCGGCGATCGTCGATCTTCTCGGCCATCCCCCGACCCGTCCGGGTCGCCACCGGCTCGAACCGACCCTCCGGGAGGTCCGAGACGATCCGGCGCAGCAGCTCGATGTCACCGCATGCGACGAGTATCTCGTCCATCGTTCCGGTTCGTCTGCGGGGTGCTCACCAGTGGTGTTCGGACGGATCGAACGTTGGGCCGACGACGACGTCGGCCGCAAGCGCCCGAGCGCGCCTCGACGGCGCGCGGATCATGGTAGGAATGGCCTCGAGGCACAAGACGAGGAGGTCGTTTTCGGCCGGCCACCGCACCAGGGGTCTGATGGGAATCCGTGGGATTCGACCAGGAACGATTGTCGTAGCGGGGAGAATGATCTGTCAGCTTCGGTGCGGAGCCTCTCCTCCCCTTTCCGGCCTCCGTGACCTTTGAGCACGGGGAAAGAGGTCTGGGGGTGCTAGCGTCGTGGACGCCACTACGTTGCCGGCGTCCTCGTGGCACTGAATGTTAGCTCCCCCAGAGCCCGGGAACCCGCGGCGCCAAGGCCGCGGGGGCGACGGGGTTGGCGCGCTCCCGCCCCGGCTAGCTCCCCTACAGCCCGGGAACCCGCGGCGCCAAGGCCGCGGGGGCGACAGGTCGCCGGTCGGTCTCGGTTCGACGCCGATTCGGCCGCGTGTCTTGTACTCGATCCCACAACCGCGTTCGGATCTGGGTTCGGATTACAAGATTTTCGTCCCGGTCGACATCTCGGCCCGGGGAACCGGAGTGGAGCGGTTTTTGCTCATAGATCGGCCCGGGTGACTGATTCCCGCTTCTACGAGGTTGGGCTTGCCATGGTGAAACGAATGACCGGGACCGATAGCTGTGTCGGACGGGGCAACGCCTCGTCGGATCGACGGTCGAACCGCCGCGTTGTCTCCGGGCCGGCCGTCGATACGAAGTGGGCGGAGACGGGCGACCGGCGGACGTTCTGTCGCCGGCTCGAGTCCGAGCTGCGTCGGGCCGAGTCCGACGGCTCGCACGGTTTCGCCGTCATCCGCATCCACTCTCAATTTGCTCGCTGGATCGACAACTGCTTCCAGGCGGACGGCTCGTTCGGGCGGGCCGTCTGTCGGCGCCTGGCCGAGTCCAGCGGCGACGGGTGTCTGGCCGTGCGGTTTGGACGGGAGGAGTTCGCCGTGCTGTCGATCGGCGTCTCCGGGCCCGAGGAAGCGGCCGCGCGAGCCGAGACGTTGCTCTCGGAGATGAGCGCGCCGATCGCGTTCGACGACAAGGAGTTCATCATTCACGCCTCGGCGGGTGTGGTCTTCGGCGACGGCCGACGGGAACAACCCAAGCAGGTGCTCGACGATGCCGACTTCGCGCTGTCGCGGGCGATGCGTTCGTCGGGCCCGACGATCGAACTCTATTCGGTCGAGGAACAGGAGGGGTTGACCGAAGCGCTGGAGCTGGGCGGTCAGGTGCTGCGAGGGCTGGAGAACGACGAATTCACCTTGCACTTCCAACCGATCGTCCGGCCGGGGGACGGCGGCGTGGAGGGCTTCGAGTGCCTGGTCCGCTGGGATCATCCCGAACGCGGGCTGCTGCCGGCGGGCGAGTTCATCCCGGTGCTCGAGCGCAGCGGGGCGATCGACAAACTCGACCAGTGGGTGCTCCGCCAGAGCTGTCGACGGCTCGCCCGGTGGGACGACCAGCACCCGGACGACCGGCCGTTTCTGTCGGTCAACGTCTCGCGCCGAGAGCTGGTGATTCCCGAGTTCGGCGACGTCGTGCGGGAGACCGTCGAGTCGACGGCGGTCGATCCGGACCGCTTGCGATTCGAGCTGACCGAGACCGCCATGGTCGAGGAGCCCGAGACGGTCTGCTCGAATGTCGAGAAGATCGGCGAGCTGGGCGGGCGGATCTGGGTCGACGATTTCGGGGTGGGGCAGTCGTCGATGGCCTGTCTCCAGCGGCTGCCGGTCGACGGGATCAAGCTCGACCGGACGTTTCTGCAGGGCGACGACGGCGGCGATCGGTCGCTGGTCGAGGCGTTGCTCGCCTTCGGCGACCAACTCGACATGGAGGTCGTCGTCGAGGGGGTGGAGACTCGGTCGGAGTACGAACGGGTGACGGACCTGGAATGCGATCTGGTGCAGGGCTTCTATTTCTGCCGCGGCGTCGACGACGAGTCCGCCACCGCGATTCTGGAAGACGGTCTCGTGTTCGACGAGCCGCACACCGACTGACACGGGAGAGTGGATCACCGAATGATCGACCGCGAGTTCGGCATGTCGGACAGGCGGGAGCCAGCCGAGATCGAGGGCGTCGTCCTTCGCGACCGCGTCGCACTCGACGGGGAGCGTGCGCTCTACCGCGGCACCCGCGAGGGCTACGAGTACACGGTGCAACTCTACGTCGGCAGTCCGGCGCACAACGACGAGGCCCTCCGGACGTTCCGCCGCGAGGCGGCGCTCCGTGCGAGCATCGAGCACCCGTTGATTCCGACCAGTTTCGACGTCGGTCTCGATGCGGGATATCCCTTTCTGATCCGCGAGTGGGTGGACGGACGCCCGCTCTCCGAGGCGCTGGACGACGGCCCGATGGGCGAGCAGATGGCGCTGGTCGTCGGCGGGGCGGTCGCGGGAGCATTGTCGGAGTTGCACGAACAGGGGCGCATCCACGGTCGGCTCGATCCCGGCCGGGTGCTGATGTCGGAGAGTGGCGAGATCAAACTCGTCGAGTGCGGCCTGGCGGTCTCCGCCGAGGATCGGCGCTCACCGGTCCCCGCCGACCGGGCGGACGCCTACACGGCTCCCGAGCAGATCGCGGAGAACGATCGGGCGATCGACAGTCGAGCCGATCTCTACGCACTGGGCGTATTGCTGTTCGAGCTGATCAACGGGCAGCCGCCGGTCGACGAGCGCGACGACGAGATCGATTCGCCGGCGTCCGCGCGGCCGAGACGACTGTCGTCGCGAGCCTCCCCGGAACTCGACGTCGTGATCCGCCATCTCGTGGCCGCCGATCCGGCCGAGCGATACCAGTTCGCGCGGCAGGTCGAGGCCGATCTGAACGGGATTCAGGCCGCCGGGGCGTCGGGGGAGACCGACGTGCTCGACCTCGGTACCTCCCAGGATTCAACCGATCGGAACTTCGATACCGTCTTCGTCGGCCGCGAGGCCGAATTCGAACGGCTCCGGCGGGCATGGGCCCGGACCCGTGAGGGCGAGGGCGAGCTCGTCGTCGTACAGGGGCCGCCGGGCAGCGGGAAGACGCGTCTGGTCGAGGAATGGTTCGACGAGCACGGGGGGGAGGTACCGGTCGCCATGGTCGGGCGGTCCGACCAGGGGGCGACCTACCCGTTCGCGCCGTTTCGAGATGCGATCGAGGCCTGGCTGGAGGGGCTCGAGCAGCGCGACGACGCGGCGGCCGACCGCGCCCTCGGGGCCTTCGACGAGGCCGCCGGTCGGCTCGGGGGTGTGCTCCGGAAGGTGTCCCCCCGCATCGCGGAGGTGGTCGACGCCGACGACGACTTGTTGATCCAGCGCGATGCGGACGACGTCGTCTGCAACGCCCTCGCCTCGCTCCTGTGGAATCTGTCGGAGCGGATGGGCGGGCTGGTGCTCTGGATCGACGACATCCAGTGGCTGGACCGGGGGAGTCTCGACGTCCTCGAGGTGCTGGCCGAGGGGCTGGCCGACCGACCGATGCTCGTCGTCACCGCCTCGCGCACCGATCCGGCGTCGGCGGAGGCGCTGGCGGAGTTCCGCCGCCGGACCGAGGGCGTCGATCGCACGCCGATCGAGGTCGAATCGTTCCGAAAGAGCGATCTCGAGCGGTTCGTCCGCGAGGAGCTGGGCGACGATGTCGAGCAGTCGGGGTTGGTCGAGCAGCTGGCGATTCGGAGTGGCGGCAATCCCCTGTTCGTCGAGCAGGATCTCTGGGCGCTGAAGGACGCCGGTGTGCTGGCACCGGAATGGGGCACCTGGCGAGTCGCCGACGAGGCGCTGGAGGCCTCGGAGACGCCCTCGGACGTCCTCGACTCGTTCATGCGCCGGGTCGAGGCGCTCGACGAGATGACGCAGTCGGTGCTGAAGACCGCCGCCGTCGTCGGGGACGAGTTCGATCTGGACGTGATCCGCGAGCTGACCCCGTCGTCGAGTCCCGAGGACGTCAACCGCGCGGTCGGACGGGCCGTTGCCGCCCATCTGCTCGAGCGGACGCGGCGGGACGGCCGATACGGCTTTCCTCACGACCGAATCCGCGACGCCCTCCGGTCGATGCTCCGGCAGCGGGGTGAGCTCGCGGAGCTTCATCTGCGGGTCGCCCGCTATCTCGACAGCCAGGCCCCGCTGGACGAGACCGACGTCTACCGGCGGGCCCATCACTATCTCGGCGCGGACGTCTCGGCGGCGGACGACGAACGGGTCTTCGAGGCGCGTCTGGCAGCCGCCGAGGTCGCAGCCGAGGACTATGCGTTCGAGCGGGCCCACGAGTTTCTCGGGGCGCCGGACGAGGTCGTGGGCGAGATCGAGGGACGTCGCGCGCTCGACTACTTCCGGCTGGTCGGGCGGGTCGCCTTCGAGACGAGCCGGCTCGACGAGACCGTCGAGTACTATCGACGGGCCGTTGAACTGAGCGACGACCCGGTCCAGCGGGCCCGGTTCCGCACGGAGATCGCGCGAGCGCTGGCTTACGGCCTGCACGGCGACCGCGCCCGCGAGGAGGCATCCCGGGCCTTTCGCGAGCTGGACTTCGAGCTGCCTACCGACACCGCGGATACGCGAGTGGGGGCGGTCGTGTTGCTGCTGTGGCACTGGCTGGTGGGGATGGTACTGGTTTGGACCGGCGTGCGAGAGGGGAGCGTCGAAGGCCGCGAGCGCGCTCGTCAGAAGACGCTGGTTCAACTGTTCGACGTCGGGTTTCACGTCGGTTACTTCCAGCGGAACCGGCTGTTCGCCCTGCAGTCCGCGGTCTGCACCGTCCGTCCGGCCCACTACCTGGGCCCGTCGGCCGCCTACAGTACGGGGTTCATTACTTACGCGACGACGATGGGCATGCTCGGCTGGGAGGAGGGGGTCGACCGGTACGGACATCCGGCGCTCGAGGCGGCCGAGGCCCACGGCGGTCCGCAGTCGGTCGCCAAAGCCAAACAGATGTTCAGCGGGGCCAAGAGTGCGTGCGGTGCCCTGCGCGAGGCCGAGGAGATCTCCCGGCCGCTGCTCGAGGACGAACCGGAGTGGCTGGACACCTCGTCGTACTTGCTATTCTGTCTGGACTTGACGACGACCTATTCGTTCCGGGGGTACGACGGACGGAATCTCCCGTTGGTCGAGCGGGCGCTCGAGCGGCTCGATTCGAAGGACGCGCCGTTCTGGCGGGTCTACCGGGCGCTGTTTCTTGCGACCGGCATCTCGTCACTCGCCTCGTTGGGACGGTTCGAGGAGGCCGAACACCGGCTCGAGGAGGTACGACGACTCGAGGGTGAAATCTCCACAGACCGAGCGTTGCCCTGGGAGGAGGTCTGGGGGTTCGTAGTCAATTATCACCTCCAGCGGCGGGATTTCGGGCCGGCCTTCGAACGGGCGATTCGGCGGCACGACGACTTCGGGGTCGCTCCGGAGGACAGCGTCCACCACTCCAAGTACTTTTACCTCTACCAGGCCTATGCTCGGCTCGAGATCGCATCGAACCCGGACGAGCACGGGGCGACTCGTCCGATGGAGGAGCTCGATGCGGCGGTCGAACAGCTGGCCGACGCCGCCTCGATCCCGGCGCTGACCTGTCATCTTCGCGCCGCCGAGGGGGGGCGAGCTCGCCTGCGCGGTCAGACCGCATCGGCGCGGCAAAAACTGCGGCGGGCCGAGTCGATCGCCCGGGACGAGGACGTACCCTGGGCGACATTCGAAGCCGTCCGGCAGCGTGCGCTTCTCTTCGAGGAGCTCGGCGAGGACTCCGTGGCGGCGCGGGCCGCGCGGCAGGCCTGCGAGATCGGCGCCGAACTGGGGCGATCTCATCAGGTCGAACGACTGTGCGAACGATTCGAGTTGGAGGGGTGGGAGAGCGGCGACGACGGTGCCCATCGGGCGGCGCCGTCCGACTGAGTTGCTGGAGAGTCGACGCGGACCGGTTCGCGCCGGTCGGTCAAGGTGACGTCCCCTCGAGACTACGGTCATGCCCACGGATCGCACCCCCGAACCCATCGCCATCACGGGGATCGGTTGTCAGTTTCCGGAGGCCGACGACTTGGAGGCGTTCTGGGATCTCATGACCGCCGGCCGAGAGGCCCTCCGAGAAGTCCCCGAAGAGCGCTTCGATGTCGAGCGTTACTACGATCCGCGGCCCGAGACCCCCGGTCGGATCGTCACCCGGCGCGGGGGATTCGTCGAGGGGCTTCGAGAATTCGACGCGTCACTGTTCGGCATCTCCGGCCGCGAGGCGGCGTCGATGGACCCCCAGCACCGCAAGCTGCTGGAGGTCGCCTGGCGGGCGGTCGAGGACGCCGGGTTCCCGGCGGAGGGCCTCGAGGGGACGAAGACCGGCGCCTTCGTCGGCTCGATCGCCAACGAGTACCGCAATCTGATGCACTACGGCGGCGGAGCGGTCGACGTCTACTCGGAGTCGGGGGGGGCGCGGGCGGCCTGCTCGGGGCGCATCTCGCACGTCTTCGGATTGAACGGACCGAGTCTGACGCTCGACACCGCCTGTTCCTCGTCGCTCTACGCCACGCACCTGGCCTGCGAGAGCATCCGCCGGGGGGACTCCGAGCGGGCGATCGCCGCGGGGGCCAACGCCATCCTCCGGCCCGAGCCGAGCATCGCCTTCTCGAGTACGGGCATGCTGGCGGCGGACGGCCGGTGTAAATTCGGGGACGCGTCGGTCGATGGATTCGTCCGAAGCGAGGGGTTCGGCGCGGTGGTCCTCGAGCCGCTGGAGGTCGCCCGCGAGCGCCGTTCGCACGTCTACGCGGTGATTCACGCGACCGGTGCGAACAACGACGGACGCAGCGGCAAGGGGTTTTTCCTGACGCCGAGTCGCATCGGTCAGCGCCGTCTGCTCGAGGATGTCTACGAGGGTCGAGGCCCGGACCCCGCCGCGGTCGACTACGTCGAGGCGCACGGGACGGGGACCTCCGCCGGGGATCCCGCCGAGATCGGGGCGGTGGCGGACGCACTGCTGGGTGCGGAGCGCGAGGATCCGCTTCTGATCGGATCGGTGAAGACCAACGTCGGGCACACCGAAGGGGCGGCGGGTGTCGCCGGGCTGATCAAGGTCGCCCTGATCGTCGACCGGGGGCGCGTGCCTCCGTCGCTGAACCTCGAGGAGCCGAATCCCGACATCGACTGGGACGAGCTGGACCTCGAGATCCCGACCGAGGGCCGGACGATCGAGGGGGAAGAACCGGTGGGAGCGGTCAGCTCGTTCGGCATCTCGGGGAGCAACGCGCACGCCGTCCTCCGGGGATGGTCGGGGCCGACGGACCACGGCAAGGTGCCGGCCGACCGGGGTGTCAGGGGCGAGTATCACGTGCTGCCGATCTCGGCGCACACCGCGGACGCGGCGGAGACCCTGATCGAGTCGTATCGCGACGGTCTGGCCGCCGGGCGATGGGACGGGTGTCTGCGAGATCTCTGCTACACCGCCGCTCGTCGGCGGACGCACCGAAGCCACCGGACGGCGGCGGCGGGGCGGACCCCCGACGAACTCGCCGCCGAGCTCGATCGGAGTCTCGAGGCCGGGGCGGCGCTGTCCGAATCCTCTCCCCGGGAGGGCGCGGTGTACGTCTTCTCGGGTCAGGGGGGGCAATGGGCGGGGATGGGCCGGGCCTGGCTGGCCCGGTCGGCGACGTTTCGCCGGGCACTCGAGCGCTGCGATGCGGCGGTCGAGGAGCTCGCCGGCTGGTCGGTTCGCGACTGGCTCGAGAGCGAGCGTGCCTTGGACGGCATCGCTCGCATCCAGCCCGCGCTGTTCGCCGTCCAGGTCGCACTGGCCGCCTGCTGGCGCGAGGCCGGGGTCGAGCCGACGGCCGTGGCGGGGCACAGTGTGGGCGAGGTCGCTGCCGCACACGTCGCCGGCGTGCTCTCGGTCGAGGATGCCGCACGGGTCGTCGTCGCTCGCAGCCGCCATCTGGCCTCGATCGCCGGCGAGGGGGCGATGGGATTCGTCGGAGCGGCACCGGCCGATGTCGAGGAGGCGATCGAGGAGATGCCCGACGGCGTCTCGGTCGCTGTCCGCTACAGTCCCTCGTCGACCGTCGTCTCCGGTCGGCCCGGGGCCGTCGACGCGGTACTCGAGCACTTCGAGGGGGCCGGGGTGTTCGTCCGCCCCATCGAGGTCGACGTCGCCTCGCACAGCTATCAAGTCGACGATCTGGTCGACGACCTGCGAGACGATCTGTCGGCGATTTCCCCGCAGGCATCGGAGGTGCCGGTCGTCTCGACGGTGACGGGCGAGACGACGGCCGGGCCGACCTTCGACGCGAGCTACTGGGCCCGGCACCTCAGTCACCCCGTCGAGTTCCAGTCTGCCTCCGAGACACTGCTCTCTCGGGGGGCGGAGGTCTTCGTCGAGATCGGCCCGCATCCGACCCTCGAACAGCCGCTTCGACAGACCGCCCTCAGCGCCGGCATCGACGCGGCGGTCGTCCCGAGCCTCTGCCGCGACGAGGAGGCCGATCGCGTCTTCGCCGATTCGCTGGGCACCGTCTTCGAGCGGGGCTGCCGGGTCGACTGGTCCTTCGTCTACCCACAGGGCCGGACGATCTCGACGCCTCCCTATGCCTTCGACGGCGACGAGTACTGGTTCGACGATCGTCGAGAGGAGGGGGGATCGACCCGGGTGCGCCGGCGATCGGCGGACGAGGGCCTCGACAGCGACGCGCACCCGCTGCTCGAGCGGCGATTCGCGGTCGGCCCCGAGGACCGACTGACCATCTGGGAGGTGACCGTCGACCTGGCGACCTTCGCGTATCTGGGGGATCATCGCCTGCGGGGCAGCGCGGTGTTTCCCGGCGCCGGGTACACCGAGATGGTGCTCGCCGCGGGTCGGCGTCTGCTCGAGACGGAGGACGTCCGCGTCTCGGCTGCGACGTTCGAGCAGATTCTGCTCGTCCCCGAGTCAGGGGACGTCCGGATGCAGGTCGCGATGGAGCGGGTCGCCGACGGTCGATATCGAGCGGAGGTCTACAGTGTCAGCGGGGACGAATCACCGACTGCGGAGATGGAGACCGAGTTGCATTTCACCGCGACCGTCGCCGCCGACGAGGGCGAGGCCGGAGCGGTCGTCGAACGGCTCGAGGCCGCCGGTGAGATCGACGCGTCGCGGGCGGCTGTTCAGACCGGCGAGGAGCACTACCGGGAGCTCGCCGGGCAGGGGTTGGAGAACGGGCCCTCGTTTCGGGCAGTCGAGTCGGTACGGATCGACGGGGCGCGGGCGGATGCCGACCTGCGGATCCCCTCGTCGATCGAAGGGGAGTTACCCCGCTACGAGGTCCACCCCGCGGTGCTCGACGGCTGGTTCCAGCTGGTCGGCTCGTTGTTGCTCGAACGGGCCGGCGGCGAGGCCGCCGGCCGGCTGTTCCTCCCCTCCCGGCTCGAGGGCATTCGCCTCCATCGTCCGCCGGCCGGCCGGCTGCACGGGGAGGCGATGGTCGCCGGGGAGACCGACGTCGGCGAGGGCGAGTTCGAGGTCGACATCGTGGTCAGCGGCGAGCGGGGCGAGCTGATCGCCGAGATCGAGGGGCTGCGCGTGCGCCGCGTCGAGGGGCAGGAGGAGTCGGAGGGCGTCCGGGAGCTGTTCTACGAGACGGCCTGGCGGCGGGTGCGGGCGCTCGACGAGGACGTTTCGGCCGTGCTCGAGGGGACCTGGATCGTCCTGGACGACCGGGACGGGATCGCCGGTCGTCTGGTCGAGCGGCTCGAGGCGCTGGGGGCGGACTGCGTGCGGATCGGACCCGGAGACGAGCCCTCCCGGCTGGGCGCCAGCCGGTCCAGTGCGGAATCGGTCGGAGCCCGGGCTGCCCCGATCGATCCGCCGCCCGGCGCCGATGGAGGGCCGCCGGTCGAGGGGGTCGTCTACGCCCGAAGTTGCGACTGGGGGTCGGATCTCGCCGATCACTCGTTCGAGCGAGTCGTCGACGAGGCGGTCGAGGTGGTCGAGCTGGCCCGCCGGCTGAAGAGCGACGAGGTCTCGGGGCCGACCCGCCTGTGGGCGCTGACGACGGGACGACGGGCGAGCACGGCGGGGACGGTCGAATGCCCGGAGGGGGGCGGCGCGGGTAGCGGAGCGATCGAGGGGCTGATGCGCGTGCTCCGCAACGAGGCGCCCGCACTCGAACCGACGACGATCGATCTCTCCGAGCCCCCGCCGGCGCGCGAATTGGATGCGACGGTCCGGGAGTTCGTCGCACGGACCGCCGAGAGCGAGGTCGCCGTGCGCGGCGGGGATCGATATGCGTTGCGGCTGGGGCGGTTCGGGCTGGCGGCTGCGGACCGCCGGATGGCGGCGGAGACCATCGACACCGGCGAGGCGTTCGCACTCGAGCGCAGCCGGAGCGGCGGTCTGGAGGAGATCGGGCTGCGGCCCGCCGAGCGACGTCGCCCCCAGGCGACCGAGGTCGAGCTCGACGTCCGGGCGGCAGGGGTGAACTTTGCGGACGTGGTCAGCGCGATCGGGGCGCTCGAGGAGACCGACACGGGCATCGGCCGGCTCGGTTACGGATGTACGGGTCGGGTTGTTCGGGTCGGAGAGGCAGTCGACCGGTTCGAGCCGGGCGACCGCGCCGTGGCCATCGGGCCGACCGCGCGGTGCTTCGGCGGTTACGCTACCCTCGATGCCAGGCTGGCCGCTTCGATCCCGGGGGATCAGTCGTTCGTGGAGGCTGCGACGATCCCGACGGCCTTTTTGACTGCCTGGTACGCCCTGGTCGTCGAGGGGCGGCTGGGCGAGGGCGAGACCGTGCTCGTGCATTCGGCGTCGGGCGGCGTCGGCCACGCCGCGCTGCAGATCGTGCGGGCGTTCGGAGCCGAGGCCGTCGCCACCGCGGGGACCGAGCGCAAACGCGAGTACCTCGAGGAATCGTTCGACCTGATCGGCGTCAGCGACTCCCGGTCCCGGGCCTTCGTCGACGACGTGCGGGAGTGGACCGGCGGGGAGGGCGTCGATCTGGTTCTGAACTCGCTGACCGACGAGTTGATGACGGCCGGCCTGGAGTTGCTGGGTCCGTTCGGTCGATTTCTCGATCTGACGAAGTCGGCGATGTTCGAGGAAGGGACCCTCGATCTCGACCGCTTCGACCGCAATGTCGCCTACGTCGGCATCGAGCTGACCCGCGTGGCAGCCCACGGACCCGATCTGGTGGCGTCGATGTGGGACGAGATGGCGCCCCTGTTCGAACAGGGGGTGGGGGGGCTGAGTGCCCTGCCGGTCGACCGTCGGTTCCCGGTCGACGAGGTCGGACGGGCGTTCCGATACATGTCGAGGGGCGAACACATCGGCAAGATCGTCGTCGAGACGGACGTGGGAGAGGTCGACGTCGAGCGCCCCATGGACCCCGACGACCTCTTCGACGGTGCCGGTGCGTATCTCATCACCGGCGGGACGGGAGGGCTGGGCCTGGAGGTCGCCGACTGGATGGTCGACCGCGGGGCGGGGAGGCTGGTGTTGATGTCCCGCAGCGGGGCCGACCCGGAGGACGAGGACCGGCTCGAGGCGTTTCGGCGCCGTGGCTCGGAGGTCGAGGTCGTCCGGGGGGACGTCACGGATCGGGACGACGTGGAGCGGGCCTACGACGTCGCGAGGAGGGGCGGGTTCGAACTGTGCGGCGTGTTCCACCTCGCTGCGGTGTTGGCCGACGCGACGATCGACAACCAGACCCGGGAGACGTTTCAGCGGGCGATGGGACCCAAGTCGGCGGGCGCGCTCCAGCTGCACCGGACTCTCGAGGCGCGTGAGGAGTCGGTCGACCACTTCGTGCTCTTCTCGTCGGCGGCCGGTCTGCTCGGCTCGCCCGGGCAGGCGAACTACGCCGCCGCCAGCACGTATCTCGACGCGCTGGCGGTTCGACGCCGCGCGGCCGGACGACCGGCCGTGAGCATCGACTGGGGCAACTGGGCGGAGGTCGGGTTGGCGGCGAGCCGGGAGGAGCGGGGGGAGCGACTCGAGTCACGGGGGCTCGAACGGATCGGGCCGAGCGAAGGGATCGACGCACTCGAGCGGGCACTGCTCCACGAGACGCCCCCACAGATCGGGATCTTCCGCGCCGACTGGGGGCGCTGGGCGGAGGCCAATCCGGGGATGTCCTCGGCGCCGATGGTCACCCATCTGCTGCCCGACGCCGACGAGGGAGAGGGCGGTGCGGATCGCGGACAGTGGCGAGAGCGCATCGCGTCCGCCTCCGAGGGCGAGCGCGACGAGGCGATACTGGAATTCGTCCGCGAGCAGGTCGGCGACGTCCTGGGAGTCGCGCCGTCGAAGCTCAGCCTCGAGAAGTCCCTGCCTCGGATGGGGCTCGATTCGCTGACGATCGTCGAGCTGCGCGTGCGGCTCGAACAGACGCTCGACGTCGAGTTGTCCGATGCGATGATACGCGACGCGGACGATCTGCGAGCTCTCTCCCGGGAGCTCGCGTCGATTTCGAATGCTGGAGGATGATTGGACGGCTGCTGATCGTTCAAAAAAATGGCCGGGGCGGTCGGCATCGTTAAGGTGGTGGCCGGAGTCGGAGTCAGGTTCGTGTGACCACGACGGGGACTCCCCGATGGCCGGACGCAGTCAGCGTCGAACGAAGAGCGGAGTCGGTTCGGCGGTCGTCTGCGGAGCCGACCGCGATGTCCGCAATCGGCTGCGGAAGTTTCTGGAACACCGCTGTGGTGTCGGGCGCGTGATGGAGGTCCAGGACTCCTCCGACGATCTCCTGGACGTCGACCAACATCTCGAAATTGTCCTCCTCGATCGCAAGCTCGACCCCGAGCTGCGCCGCCGGATCTACGGCCAGAACGGCATCGTCGAACGGGTGGCCTTCGTCGTCGTGACGGCCCTCGACCGTCTTGCGGAATTCGTCGAGTCGACCTCCTCGGTGCCCGCGCTCGAGGAGTCCGAACCCCGCTCGGTGCTCGAAAGCGTCGTCCGGCAACTGGGCGGAGACGGGGAGGCGCCGCGGCTCGAGCCGGATCTCGTCTCCGATCACGGTGACGAGGGAGGTCGGGCCGCCGCCGAGTCGCTGCGCGAAGAGATGGGACCCAGTGCCGCGGTCGCCTCGCTGGCCGAGGACGTCCGCGAGGTGGCCCCGACGGATTTCACCGTTCTGATCGTCGGCGAGACCGGGGTCGGCAAGGAACTGGTCGCCCGTGCGATCCACGGACACAGCGCCCGAGCGGGGCGGGAGTTCGTCCCGGTCGACTGCGGGGCGGTCGCCGACTCGATCATCGAGAGTGAGCTGTTCGGCCACGAGGAGGGTGCGTTTGCCGGCGCCACGCGCGACCGGGACGGCAAGTTCTCACGCGCCTCGGACGGGACGCTGTTTCTCGACGAGATCTCGACGATGTCGACCAAGCTCCAGGGGACTCTGCTGCGAGTCCTCGAACAGGGGAGCTTCTATCGAGTCGGGGGGACCGAGGAGATCGAGGTCGACACGCGCGTCGTCGCGGCGTCGAATACCGACGTGCAGTCGCTCGACGAGTTTCGCGACGACCTCTACTACCGGATCGCCGAATACGTCATCGAGGTGCCGCCGCTTCGCGAGCGGATGGAGGACGTTCCCCATCTCGCCCGCAAGTTTGCCCGCGAGACCAGCCAGAAGCTCCACCGCCCACCCCCGGAGTTCTCCAGCGGAGCCCTCGACGCGCTGGAAGCACACGATTGGCCGGGAAACGTCCGCGAACTGCGGAACTACGTCCGGCGGGCCGTGCTCGCGTGTGACGGAGAGAGGGTCCGCTGCGAGGACCTCGACGTCGGGGGAGCCGGCGACAGCCGAACGGATCGCCAGCGGGAGCGAGCCGTCGACCCCGGGGCCGTGAACGCCGAGGACATGTCGTTGAAGGAGGTCGTCAAGAACCACAAGGAGGCGGTCGAACGCCGGGTCATCGCCGACGTCCTCCAAAAGACCGACGGGAACATGGCCGAGACCGCGCGCCGTCTCGAGGTCAACTACAAGACCATCTACAACAAGGTGAAGGAGTACGGACTGGACGAATCCGGCACGTAGAGCGTTCGAGTCTTCGCGCCGTCGCGGCCTGTCGATCGTCCCGACGAACGATCGATGCGTGTGTAAAAAGTCTCCACATCGCCATGGCCGGCTGATTTGCACGAGTTCTTTGCCGTCAATCCTCGACGATGCCTGCGGCATCGCCTGCGCTTGACGGCGGTGACCTCTCATACATCGGCTCGCCGAGTCTCGGCCCGCCTCGTGACACACGAATCAGCGACGACGGAGCGAGTTTGGGATCCGATGGATGTTTTTGGATCTCGATCCAAACTCGGATGCATCCGTCGGCCCGGGACGGCCGGTGCGCTCCCGGGAGAAAGGAGAACCCGCTGGAGTTTCGGAGTAGGCACGATCCTTGCTCATCACAAGGGGTGGAGCCGTCGGGAGTCTGTCCGCAGTCGGGCGTCGACCCCGAGATTTCGAATGCGATCCGAACCGAGTGAGGTGCACCGTGTTGGAAGCCGAGTCGTTGAAGCAGCGGGAGAGGCGGGAGCAGCCCCCCTACTTCGAGCGGAGCGCGCGCCTGGAGGCGGTGACGGGCGCGGCCGAGCCCCGAGTGCGAGAGGCCCTGCGTACGGAGTTCGAGCCGGATCGTCGGGAGGCCCTCGCGACGGTGGCAGGGCGCGGTCTGACGGCGCTGGTCGCGCCGGCGTCGGTCGAGCCTCGCAGGGTGGGTGTCTGCACGGGGCTCCAACGACACGTCTCGCTGATTCCCCTGTCGGGAGTGCGGGCGTTCGACGGGCCGGCCGGGGTTCGCGATGCACTCGAACGCCACGAGGATGCGATCCTCGATGCGCTCGACCGACTCGGTCGTGCTCGGCAGATCGAACTCCTCGTCAAATGGGACAGCGAGCACGTCTTCGACGACCTCGCCGAGGAGTACGCGGACCTGCGGACGCTCCGCGAGCGGACGCGTCGCGACCCGGGGAGTCCGTCCCGAACCACCCTGGCCAAACTCGGCCGCCAATTCGAAGCCGTGCTCGACGACGTGCGGCGTGATTACGCCGATACGCTCGCCGATGCCCTGGGGGAGATTCCCCGCGACGAACGAGAGCGGCGCTGCCGAGACGAGCGCGAGTTGGTCCGGGCGACCTTCCTGGTCGAGACCGACGACGTCGACGACTTCGAGCGCCGAGTCTACGACGCGGCCGACGAGTTCGACCAGCGCGCGATGGTCGAGTACACCGAGCCGGCCGCCCCGGTCGTTTTCGTCGATCTCGAGTTGACCTGATCCGGAGTGCTCGGCAGCCCCGGGGCCCGGTCGGCAACCCGGCGGCGATGTCGCTGCCGGGCTGTGAGAAGCGTCGGACGCGCTCCATGCGGGTCGAGACGACTCCTCCGGGACCCCATGGCACGGTGGGCGCCATGCGGATTCACAAATCATCCGGCGCACGCGACGTCTCGGTGCGCGGAGCTTCCAGCCCACCGCTCCGGCGATTTGAAACGTAACCGGCCTCCAGCGCAGTGGGAGCCAGCGCCCGCCCGGAGCCGGGTACTCTGCCCACGCTCGTTCAGCGACGTTCGTCGCGTCCGCCCCCACGGAGACGTCGATCCGACCCGCGGTCCCCCTCCCTCCGGGAGCGAGTGCCGTCTTTACCTCCGTGCCTGCTGAGTTATGCTCGCGGGCACGTATGGATGGTCGACTCGACCTACTCGCAATCTGCGGAGGAGTCTGACGGATGGAGACCAGAGAGGTCCGCAAAGCGGTCATTCCCGTCGCCGGCTTCGGCACTCGCCTGCTGCCGGTCACCAAGTCGGTCCCGAAGGAACTGCTGCCGGTCGTCGACATCCCGGCGATTCAGGTGATCGTCGAGGAGTGCATCGACTCCGGCATCGAAGAGGTCATCTTCATCACCGGCCGCGGGAAGGGGGGCATCGAGGATCACTTCGACTACTACTACGAACTCGAGAAGCTGCTCGAGGAGCAGGGCAAGTACGACAAGCTCGAGACGGTTCGGAAGATCAGCAGCATGATCCGAACCATCTCCGTGCGGCAGAAGAAACCACTCGGACTGGGCCACGCAGTCTACTGTGCCCGCGACGTCGTCGGGGACGAGCCATTCATGGTGCTACTCCCCGACGACATCATCACCGCCGACCCGCCGGTCTCCGAGCAGATGCTGGAGATCTACGAGCAGTACGGCCAGGGCGTGGTCAGTGTGATGGAGGTCCCCTCGGAAGACGTCTCCAGCTACGGCATCGTCGGCGGCGAGTCATGGGCGGAGGATCTGTACCGCGTGCGGACGCTGGTCGAGAAACCCGATCCCGAGGTCGCTCCGTCGAATCACGCGATCATCGGCCGGTATCTACTGCCCCCGGTGATCTTCGAGTATCTGGCCGACGCGACGCCCGACGAAACCGGGGAGATCCAGCTGACGGATGCACTCGCCGAACTCGCTCGCGAACGTGCACTGGTGGGCTACGAGTTTCACGGCATGCGGCACGACATCGGCGACAAGCTCGGGTTCCTGACCGCAAACATCGCCCACGCGCTGAGGCGGCACGACCTGGGGCCGGAGCTGCGGGACTATCTCTCCGAGAAGCTCGACGACGATCTGCTCCAGAATTGACCCCCTGGACCGGTTGCTCGGCCGGCGAGTAGCTGCGGGAGACGCCCGGCCGGCTCCTCGCATCCTCACTCGGGGGCGTCGCGGTCCTCGGGGTCGAACTCCTCCCATTCGACCGTCTCTTCGTCCTGGATCCGGACGGTCATGTAGATGCCGAAGCCGAAGAGTACCATCGAGAGAAACTGAGCGGGGGTGAATCCCAGGTAGCGCGTATCGGCGAACCAGGCTTCACCGTACAGAAGCACCTTTTCCGGGATCTCGCCGGCGGCCAGGGCGTCGGGCGTCACTCGATAGAGTTTTCCCTGATAGGAGACGAGGCTCTCGGGGTGCGTGTCGAAGAGATCGAGGACGTACTGCGCGTGTGCCGGGACGTCGTATCCGTCGCCGTCGGGGAGCGGCCAGAGCCGAAGGAAGTCGAGCACGAATCGAACGGGGGCGTACATCAGAGGGACGATGGCCATGAAGAAGCCCCTCTTCCGGGGACGCCGATCCAGAAGTACGACGGTTGCGACGATGACCAGCCACCAGATCGCCTCCAGAAAGCCCAGATCGAATCGGATGGCTCCCCCCCATCGGGCGGGGACGTCGAAGGCCAGCGGGAACCACGCCGGAGCCTGCACACCGAGATGATCGTGGACCGACGTGCAGCCGACCCGTCCGAAGAACCAGGCGAAGGTCAACGTCCAGACCGCATGGTCGGTCCACAGCAGGACGTCCTTGTCGGGATTGCGAAAATGCCAGATCCACAGGCCGATGATACCCCCGAGTAGACCGCCGTAGCTGGAGATCGAGCCGAAGGGATTCAGCAGGACGAGCGGATTCTCGAGGATCTTCCCCGGGGTGTAGAACAGGACGTTGAAGATGTGCGCGAAGATCCAGCCGACGACGATCAGGATGATGCCGAAGTCCTGGACCTCGATGCCGTCCATCCCGAGTTTCCGTTCCCCTCGACGCGTCGCCGCCGCCAGACAGACGATCAGACCGATGGCGACGAACATCCCGAACGAATGGAATTTCAGCCAGTCGAGGCCGGGGATGGGCGTCCAGGGGCCGAATTTCCAGAACGGGAGAGCGGCGATCGGCGTCTGCATCGATCTCCTCGGTTGGAGGCGGACTCGGGCATCGGGCGTGTAGCGCAGTTGCTCGACTCGCTCAAACGAGCGCCGAGGGTTCTCCCTCTGCGGATCGAAGAAGGCCGGCGACCGGGGGGCGAGTCGCTCTCGTCGGAAGATTCGACGCAACGCTCGAGGTCGAATCGACGATCATAGACATGGGAGGGGCCGACCGACCGGCGCCGTCGGCGGTTCGATTTGATCTGCGTGATCGGGTTCGAAACGGTAGGTGCGGCCTGTGCGGAACGCGACGCGGGTCGGGCCCGGTGTCCGGCGGCCGTCGCTGGTCGGGGTGAGCCAGTGCGGATTGCTGCCCCGGCTCGTTGACAGTGGAATCCCCACTGACCTAGTACGCACGGGACGGGTGAACAGACGCCGGTCCGCCGGCATTCCGCGGTGGCGGTTCCGCGGAGCCGACCGAGACGGACATACCGACCGATTTCGACTCCAGTCCGAGTGTTCGAGGGGTAACTGCGATGAGCAGAAGATGTCGAGACGTGCGGCCGGTGACGACCTCTGTCGCGGTCGCGTTCGTCGTAGCA
>JBDGRG010000057.1:0-6261 GCA_042218355.1 Bradymonadaceae bacterium | reverse complement strand
GGGTTCGCCGGGAACGCCGCCGCTCAGGAATCGGGGGGGGCCGACCTCCCGCCGGATCGCGTCGACCAGTCGAGTTCGAAGGAAACCTCGGGTGGAACGGGCGCGTCGTCGGAGTCGTCGGGTGGAGACGACACCTCCGGCGGTCCGACGGCCGGGGAGTCCGACTCCGCGGGCACGTCGTCGACGAGAGCCGGTTCGTCGACATCGGACGGTCGGACGTCGGGCGAGGGAAGTGAAGCGGGCGACCGCCGGAGGCGAGCAGGCGGCCGAGTCGGCGACATCCGAGCAATCGAGCGGGCAGACCTCGGGCGAATCGAAGAAGGGGGCGAAGGCCGGAGAGGCGGCCCGGAAGTCGGCTTCGACATCGAAGGAGAAAACGGGGGGCGAAAAAGGAGGCGAAGGTGGAGCGAAGAAGAAACAGAAGAAGAAAGAGAAGCCCCCGGAGGAGCGCGGAAAAGTCGTCAATACCGAGAAGTCCAAGGAGGTCTCGGTCTCGGGGCGGGGGACGCGGAAGGGAGACAAACGGCTGGTGCACACCGGAGTCAACGCGCAGGGCGTCCCGGGGTATCAGCACATCGCCACGGCCGCTCCGGTCAAACTGAATACGTATCGGCTCTCGTTCACCGGGGAGGTCTCCGCGGCCGGCAACATCGTCCGGGCCGGAGACGACAATCGGATGGCCGCCGGCCGTCTGGTGGTCCACGGGATGCCGATCGAACACTTTTCGTTCAATCTGGGGCTGGGCGCCCGCAACAACGTCAACAACTTCGGTCGTCCCCGGGCAATGCTGTCCCAGGGGGACATCACCCTCGGGCTGCGAGGCCACTACGCGCCGGTGGAGGGGGTCGACCTGGCGGCCGCCGGGACTCTCTACTTCACCAACGGCTTCGGTTCGGCGGGGACCGATTTCGCGGGCACGGGTTTTCGGCCGCGGCTGCTCGGCACGTTCGATCTCGACACGCTGACCGGGAAGGGGACCGAGGTCCCGTTGAACGTCGATGTCAATGTCGACTACCTCGTCGACAACACGCAGAACACGGTGCCCGACGGCGTGCGACTGACGCGCGTCGAACGGTTCGCTCACGACATCAGTGCTTACGACACGCTGGGGTTCGGACTGGGGGTCGAGTACGACGATCTTCCCTACGTCGCCCCCTTCGCTGCATGGAATCTCGACATCCCGCTGGCCCCGGCGGTCGAGACCTGTGAGACGACCCGCCCGCTCCAGTGTCCCGAGGCGGTCGGCTTCGCCTCGTATCCGAACGTCCTCAGCTTCGGATTGCGCGCCGAGCCGGTCGAGCAGTTGGGTCTGCACGCCGGCGTCGATCTGAGTTTGACGGCCCGACAGGCGGCGGGGGTCCCGACCACGCCGCCGTACCGGTTGATCCTGGGAGCATCCTGGTCCATCGACCCGGAACCTCGCGTGAAGACCATCCGAAAGGAGATCGTCGAGACGCGGCAGGTCGAGAAGATGCCCCCGCGCGGGACGCTCGTCGGGACGGTCGAGGATGCGGAGACCGGGGAGCCGGTCGGCGGCGCGACGGTCGTGTACCTTGATCGGGAACGCAGCGGGCAGACGACCGACACGGAGGACGGGACGTTCCGAACGTACGAATTCCCGCCCGATACGGCGCTGTCGCTGAAGATCGACCATCCCGAATATCATTCGAAGACCGTCGACAAGACTGTCGTCGAGGGCGAGAAGACGTTCTCAATCCAGCTCGAGCCCAAGCCCGACGAGGCGACGGTGGCGGGGACGGTCGTCGATCAGAAGGGCGAGTCGATCGCCGGAGCGACGGTTTCGCTGGAGGGGCCCCAGTCGATCGAGGTGACGACCGATGCGGGCGGTTCGTTCAAAACGAAGGTCAAGGCGGGAGAATACACGGTGGCGGCGACGTCGTCGGATTACATCGCCGCCGGGCGCGATCTGTCGCTGAAGGCCGAGGAGTCGGTCGAACTGACGCTCCAGTTGACGCCCGCGCCCGATTCGACACTCGCGACGGTCGAACAGAAGAAGATCGCGGTCGAGGAGCGGGTGGCGTTCGAGTCGGGCGAGGCGAAGCTGACCGACGATTCCAAGCTGATCCTCGACAAGGTCGCCGGACTGCTCTTCAAGCATCCCGAGATTGCGAAGGTCCAAGTCCAGGGACATACCGACGATGTCGGGAGCGAGGAGGCGAACATGAAGCTCTCCCGCAAGCGAGCCGAGGCCGTCGTCTCCTACCTGGTCGACGAAGGGGTGGACGCCGACCGGCTCGTGCCCAAGGGATACGGCCCGAAGCGTCCAAAGGTTCCGAATATCTCGGCCCGAAATCGCCGGCTCAACCGGCGCGTCGAGTTCAAGATCCTGCGGCGCGAGTAATCGAGGGGGGAGCGTTGCGGCGCTCGCCGCGAACCGAGGGAGGGATCTGATGGCGAGTCCCTCGACGGTCTACGTCTGCCGCGAGTGCGGGCACGAATTTCCGAAATGGCAGGGGCGGTGTCCCGACTGCGGCGAGTGGAACAGCTTCGTCGAAGAGGTTCGGGGGGACGATGCGGAGGAGGCCTCTGCCCCGGTGGCCGACTCGCCGGCCGGTGCCGGAGCGGAGGTGGACTCGGAGGACGTCGTTCGCATGGCGGAGATCGATCCGTCCGAGACCGAACGGCTCGAGACGGGACTGGACGAGCTCGACCGCGTGCTCGGCGGCGGGCTCGTGCCCGGGGGAGTCGTCCTCCTGGGGGGCGATCCCGGCATCGGCAAGTCGACGCTGTCGCTGCAGGTCGCCGGGCGTCTGTCGGACCGGGAGCTGGACGTCCTCTATCTGTCGGGTGAGGAGAGCCTCTCCCAGTTGAAGATGCGCGCCGATCGGCTGGCGGTCCCGTCCGCCGACATCGACGTGGTGTGCGAGACGACGCTCGAACGCGTCGACGCCCTCGTCCGCCGGCAGGATCCGGACCTGTTGATCGTCGATTCGATCCAGACGCTCCACACCGAGTCGCTGAACTCCTCGCCTGGCAGCGTGGCCCAGTTGAAGGAGGTCACGTCGGGATTGACCCAGCGTGCAAAGGGCGAGCAGATCCCGGCGGTGCTGATCGGCCACGTCACCAAGGAGGGGGCGATCGCCGGGCCGAAGGTGCTCGAGCACATGGTCGACACGGTCCTGTACTTCGAGGGGCGTTCGGAGGTCGAGCACCGCGTCCTGCGGGCGGTCAAGAATCGCTACGGGTCGACCGACGAGATCGGGGTCTTCACGATGCGCGAGCAGGGGCTCGAGGAGGTCGTCAATCCCTCCGCGCTGTTTCTCGAGGAGCGGCCGGCCGAGGCGTCGGGCAGCGCGGTCGTCCCGATCGTCGAGGGGACGCGCCCGTTGCTGGTCGAAATCCAGGCGCTGGTCGGCGAGACGGCTTACGGTCCGCCCTCGGTGACCAGCGTCGGTGTGGACCGCAATCGGGTCGTCTTGCTGCTGAACATCATCGAGAAGCGCACGGGCCTGGACGTCGCGGGCCACGACGTCTTCGTCAATGTCGCCGGGGGCATGTCGGTCTCCGAACCGGCGGCCGACCTTGGGCTGGCGTCCGCGGTCCTCTCCAGTTACGTCGACCGGCCGGTTCCGGAAGCCTTCGTCACCTTCGGCGAGGTCGGATTGACGGGCGAAGTGCGTGCAGTCTCCGAGGCCGATCGCCGGCTCGAGGAGGCCGAGGCGCTCGGTTTCTCCGCTGCGGCGCTGCCCCAGGGCAATCGAGAAGCGCTGACAGCCGACGATCGGGGCGGCTCCGGTGAACTCGCGATGGCAGCCGGCGATCTCGCCTGGTGCCGGACGCTGGCGGACGTCGTGCGCGAGCTATTCGGGGCGGATATCCTCTGAACTTCGGCCCTCACACGATCTGATGAGTGCCAGACCGGCCATCGCCGCGGGGCTCGTCGCACTGGTTTTCTGTCTGTTCCATCCCCTGGTCCTCAGCGCCGATCCGTCTGGTGATCCGGCATACGGGGTGCTCGCACTCGACCGTGATGCGCAGAGCCGACGAGCCGCATCACGAGCCGCCGATCTCGTCGACGGTCGTGTGATCTCGGGGAACGATCGACTGGCCCGCCGGACGGGCGAGCGGCGCATCGCGGCTGGACCCGATCTCCAGCATCGTGCCGATCGATTGACTTCGCGCGTCGAGCGGGCGGTAGAGGTGTTCTTCGAGCGAGGGGCCGACGGTGCGCTCTCCGAGTTGGAGCGCGTGTACGAGCAGGGAGTGCAGGCCCGAGCGCTTCGGGTTCATCGGCCCGCGGCGGCTCGGGCGACCCTTCGAGCCGGGATCTACATCGTCCGCGCCCACCTCGACCTGGACGACGGTTCGGCAGCGCGAACCTGGGCCCGCCGGGTGTCGCGGCGATTTCCGACCGCCACGTTTCCCCGGCGTCGCGTGCCACCGGCCGCGCGGAACCTGCTGCAGAGCGAACGAAAGGAGCTATACGGCGGGGAGGAGACGGTCCGACGGTCGATCGAGCGCGCCGAGGGGTGTCGAGCGGCGATCGCCGGTTTGCCCGCCGACACCGAGGTCGTCCGGCTGATCTCGGGACGGGAGTACGGTGTGTCCCTCTCGTGTGACGGCGAGGTCGTCTCCGCGTGGCGATTTCGGGCGAGTGACGGTTCGGCTCCGATTCCGCTCTATCGCTTCGAGGGTCCCTTCGAGGGGGCGAACTGGAGGCGCGCGGCGAGCCGTTCGATGCGAGCCCGGGTCTTCTGGAGTGACATCGAGGGGATGATCGGGGTGCTCGAGACCGATGGTACGCTCCGAGTGGGGGCGTTCGTCGGAGCGGAAGAGGTCCGGTGGACGGCGCTCGAGGGGGCGTCGCCCGAGGCCGTCGAGCGCGCGCTGGTGCGGGTCGCCCCCTCCGTGGCCCCGTCTGTCAGCCGGGAGGAGGCGCCGGGGGGCAGGGGCAGTCGAGCGCGGTGGGTCGCGCCGGTGCTCGTTGCAGGCGGTGCCGTTTCGGCGGGGGGCTCGGCGGCCTACCTGGCGACCGCCGTTCGCAGGCGAAGTCTCGAGATCCGCTGTTCGCCCGACACGTCCGGGACCTCGCCCTCGGCCTCGGTCTGTTCCGGCGTGGCCACGGTCGTCTTCGACCAGGGCAACCTCTCCCGTGCCCGGCGGCGGCTGCGGGCGGCCAGGATCGGGGCCTGGTCCGGTCTGGCCCTGGGAATGGGGGCCCTGACATGGGGAATCGTCCGATTTGCCGGAGGCGGTCGTTCCGGCGCCCCCGTTTCAATTCGTCCGTCGCTGGGCAGTGGCCGTGTCGGGGTCGACGTGGTCGTGCACGGGAAGCGGGCCCGCGTTCCCCGACGCCGGTGATCGGTTCGGCGGACTGTCAGTGCATCGCGCGCCGACGGAACGAGGGACTCACCGCGGTGTTGGAACGCCCGATCGACTACACCGGCGGCGCGAGGCGGTCGTTCAGCCGGTGCGGTGGGCTTCATGCGGGCTGAGGAATTATCCGGCGTACCCGACACCCATGGTGCGGTAGGTTTCGAGCCCACCGACATCGGCTATCCATGTCCGAAAGCTCCACGTGCGCTGCGGATCGACGGTCCCCCTGAGGATTACGACTGCTCCGGGCCGTCCCGCGGGCGACCCCGCCGGCGGCTCTCGAGGACGCTGAACCCCGCCGCCAGCCAGATGCCCGCCAGTGCGACGGCCATCGCGTACCAGAACAGGGCGTACGAGAGATGGCGCCCCGAGGTCAGGAAGGGGGCGGGCGCGAAATCGCCGGAGGCGACCGGAAAGCGTCCGGAGCCGACGGACTCGGTGGCCGCCCCGAAGACCGGCTCGGCGGGGACGGGGCCGCGGAGGTGTCGATAGACGGCCTCGAGGTCCATCGTATCCCATTGCGTCGTATCCCCCGACAGCTTGTCGCCCCGATCTTTCAACGAACGCCGCCGTTCGGAGTCGCGGACGTTTCTCCTCAACCGGTGGAGGACGACCGACCATCGTTGCCGGTCGGGGGTGTCGAGGGACTGCGCGATGTCGGCAGATCGGCCGTGGGGAACCCAGCCCAGATTCACCACGATCGTCCCGCCTTTTCGTAATTGAA
The DNA here is from genome assembly GCA_042218355.1 of Bradymonadaceae bacterium. Taxonomy (GTDB): domain Bacteria; phylum Myxococcota_A; class Bradymonadia; order Bradymonadales; family Bradymonadaceae; genus CAJXPB01. Next base: position 200 of record JBDGRG010000057.1, on the reverse strand, counting down.
GCGGGCGGGCGATCCAGGCACCGGGATGGTGTCGGTGGAAGCGGTGCGCGAACACGAGGGTCGTGTCATCGTCGATTCGGCCGACGAGTTCCGCCCGCCGGTACGCGATGTCTGCTCGGCGGAGGTCTGCGAGTTCGTCGACGGTCAGAGGGGGGGCCTTCGAACGCGCCGCGCGCTGGTTCTCGATCTCGCGTTTCTCC
>JBDGRG010000056.1:8099-18031 GCA_042218355.1 Bradymonadaceae bacterium | reverse complement strand
CCATCAGATACCCTGCCCGCCGAGTTTTCAGATCGGGATGGTCAACACCTGCGGATGCGGCTGTCTCCATCACGCAGCGTGCGTGACTTTCGGCTGAACCCCATCAAACACCGCGGCTCGTAACGTGTCGTTCCTCTAGGAGCGGGCGGCTGTTCGCCCCGGGGCGGCGACCCCGTGTGGGTTCGAATCCCACCTTCTGCACTCTGGCTCACGTCACCGGCCTCGTCGGGGCTTCCGGTCCGTCTGGCCGGTGGAGCCTCGGGTCTTCATCGCGAGGCATCCTCGACGATACCGTTCGGTATCGCCTGCGTTGGCTCGCTTCGAATCCCCGTCGGCTGCGCTCGCCCAGACGGATCCGGTTCCCCTCCTCGGCCGGTTCGTTCGCCTCGCCCATCGGAACCGGAAGTTGGTGCATCGATGCATGGGGGGAGCTGTGTCGAGGAGCCTCGACTTGCCTGTTGCATCGCCTGTGTTCCCTCTCCGTGCTCTCGCACGAAAATCCGGCGCCGGACGGATTCGGGTCCCCTCCTCGGCCGGTTCGTTCCCTCGCCCATCGGAACCGAGAGTTGGTGCGCCGATGCAAGGGGGGTAGCTGTATCGAGGAGCCTCGACGATACTGTTCGGCATCGCCTGCGGTACGCCTCCATGACCTCACATCAAAATTCTGCGCCAGCCGGATCCGGCTTCTTTCCTCGGCCGGTTCGTTCGCCTCGGCGAAGTCGGGAACTGTTCGAGTGCCCACGAACCCGGGGCCTCGGATCTTCATCGCAAGCCGTCCTCGACGATACGCTTCGGTATCGCCTGCGTTGGCCCGGTTCGAACCCCCGTCGGCTGCGCAGCTGCAGTCGAGTGTCCTCCTCACCGGTGCGTTGTTACGCGCGACGTGGAATCCCGTTAGCACGACTTGGAATTCGGCGTCTCGGCCGGTGCGGTCGGTTTTCGGGGCGGTTCGTCGACATCGACCGAGGTCGTTTCGGTCGGGCGAACGCAGGCGGCGGGCTTTCGACGCGACCGGCTCCCTCCTCAGGGTGGGGTGGGTGGACGGCGCGGCCTCACCCCGGTACTGGACGTGCGCTCGGCGCCACGATTAAGTGCTTCGGTTGTTTTACCGCGTCGAACAAGATTGGGTCGAGCGAACCGAGTGATCTCGCACCCATTACTCGAGCAGGTCTACCATGGAGGACTCACTCCGCGAAGAACTGGAGAGCTGCGACCGAGAGCAGCTCGTCGACATCGTGGGTGAACTCGTCGAGGAGCACTCGGATGTCCGTCCGTATTTGAAACTGTTGCTGGCGAGTCGACGTGGGGACCCGGAGGCGCTCGATATGGAGGGTTTCGTGGGGAGAGTCGACGAGGTGTTCAGTCGTGCATGGGATCGAAATGCCGGCCGTTACGAGGTCACTGTCCGTCTGGCGCGTGCACTCCGCGGATTCAAAGAGGTCGCCGACCAGAGGAGAGCTTCGGGTGATGCGGCGGGTGCGGCTCGACGCTACGCTCACTTGGCCCGTCGCATCGCCGAGGAGTACATGACGTTCCACGACAGCTCCGGCAAGCTCGGCGGGCTGTGGCACGATATACTGCGAGAGGTCGGGGACTGCTATTCGGAGGTCGCGGAGTCGGAAGTCCGCGAAAGTGTGCGGAAGGACCTCGCGAGCGTCCGGGAATTCGAAGACAGGGAAATCACGATGGGTCTGACCCGACACATCGAGGGCATCCTCGACGACCTGTAGGCGTCGTGGACTCGACGGATCGAAGACACGTTTCTCGGGGGTGCTTTCCAGAGATTTCGCGCCCGCTCGCGCGTCGGATTCGATCGCTCTCAAAGTGTGTGGGACGACGAAGCGGTCGGTGAAACGAGACAGAATGACCGATACGTCCATTCTGCCGGGTATCAAAGAGCCCGATGGCTTCGGGCTCGGAAACCGCGTCAGTGATGTTCAATCGGTGCAGAGTTGCTCGACCCGGTCGACCAACAGACTGACTCGACCGCGATTCGCTCGGGAGAGGTGCCCTCGAAACAATCGGGTCAGGTCTCCACGGTCGAACTCGGCCAGCCAATCCCGGACGAATTCCGAGGCGGAACTGTCGCCGGCGAGTTCTTCGAATACGTTCTGCCGACCATCGAGAATGGTGACGATGTCTTCGACATCCACACTCCTCATGAGGCCGCCGTCGCCGCGGTCCTCGAACACCTCGATCTTTGCGGCCAACAGGTGAGGCGTGTCGAAGACCCGAATCTCGCGGCCCGAGGGTAGTTCGCGACGTTTCGCCTCTGCGATCCCCTTCTCGAGCCAGTCGCTCGGCTCGAACCCGATGACGTCTGGTGCAGTTGGGAGTACGTCGAGTACCACGTCGTTCTTGGTCCACCGGCAGAGAGACGCGTCCTCGACGGTGGACTGACCAAATCCATTTCGGCGCAGCTCCGTTTCGAGATCCGTGTAATCGACATGGGTCGTCACGGAGACGACGCAGTCGACGTCCTCGGTGGCGCGCAGGCCGCTCGCGGCGGGGTCGTCGACGTAGAGGCCGATGGTCGCACCGCCGATGAATACGAAGTCGTACGGCAGCGGCTCCAAAACGGCTGCAGCCGCTTCGAGCTGCTGAATCTGTGATTCGGCCGCGCACATGCCGCAGACCTCACTCCATCAACATCCCGTCGATCTCATCACTCGCGACACTTCGCTCCCGGGCCGAACCGACTCGCACCATCTCCAACAGGGCCATGAACCGATAGAACTGGTCGTGTTCCCTCGCCAGTTCCGGGACGGCTTCGTGCAGTGGTTCGATCCGCTGACCGCGCTCTGGTCCCTCCGGATGCGGCCACACGAAGTCGACGTCCTGTTCATTGCCGGAAAACAGCCGCTGGCCGACGGGCGCCGACACCGACGTGGGTATCCCCCTGACCAACTCGCCCGGATGCGTTGCGAAGGCGTAGCGGATCCCGTGAGAGACGAACTCCCGAAGCGCGTGTCGACGAACCAGGCGGGCGGGCTTGTCGAACAACCGCGCGTGGTCCAGCCGCTCGAGACTGTACTGCACCTGCGAGGTACTCACGTCGAGACAATCCGCCATGTCCTGGAACGTCCACTCTTCGCCCAGAATTGTCTCGACGACGACCAGAACGACGATGTCCTTCGGTTTGATGGGGGACGTGTCCATTCTTGATTCTAGAAAAGAGAATAAATTCTAATTTCTAGAAACAAGAATACCTTTCATCGTGCCATCTCGCAAATCCGGCGAGTCGGCTGTTTCTCTCGCGCTCGATACGTCTCTTCTCGTCGGTTCGCCGCCGGCTACTCGTCCGGATCCTCGCCGGCCATTGCCCGGTAAAGCGGCCGGAGGGCGTCGGGGAGGTCGGTCAGTTCGTGGGGCGGATCGCCCAGCCGGTCGAGCAGTTCGTGCGGGTCGGCGGAATCGCGTCGTCCGTCGGTCGGTGGCGGCGGCAGGTCGTCGCCGGAGGACCAGAAGTCGTCGTTCTGTTCGTCGATCGGTGTCCGGTCGGCGGTCTGCGATTTGGCCGATCCGCCGGCCCGACGACGGCGCAGTTCGTCGAGCAGCTCGTCCCGGGGGCGCCCGCGCCATCGGAAGATCAGGAACGGGTCGTCGTCGAACTTCTCGGCGAGGATGTAGAGGACGGCGGCGATGTGCTTGCACGGGTTGGCCGAGTCGGGGCAGGTACAGCTGGTGTGCATGTCCGCGAGGCTGTCGGGAAACAGGCTCGCCCCGGCGTCCTCGAACGCCTCCTCGACGTCCGGGGGCATCTCGCCGGTCAACAGCGACGCAGTGAAGGCGGCGCGCCCGGCCATCGCCTCCAACACGTCCTCCCACTGGTCGTCGTCGAGTGCGTCGCCACCGATGGTCACCCGATACGGATCGGGGCGCGATCCCTGGACCGGCGCCTCGACCGTCCCCGGCGAGACGTCGATCTCGAGCACCTGTCCCTTCCGGGCGTAGCGCTTGCCGCGCGACAGCCGGTTCGAGCGGCCGTACGATTCGAGAGCTTCGACGAACTTCTGCGACCACCACTCCTCACCGATGTCGCCGCGCCGCGACCGCGCCTGCAGGCCGCCGTCGACCTCGCGCGGCGTACTCTTGGGGAAGTACCAGCTCACGACAGGACCTCCTCGGAAAGGGTGACGACCTCGCGCAGTTCGTCGTTCGACAGTTCGGTCAAAAAGGACTCGCCCTCCGAGAGCACGCGCTCGGCGAGTGCGCGTTTCTGGTCGATCATCTCGTCGATCCGCTCCTCGAAGGTCCCCTCGCAGATCAGTTTTCGCACCTGGACGTCGTCGGTCTGGCCGATGCGAAACGCCCGGTCGGTTGCCTGGTCCTCGACCGCAGGGTTCCACCATCGGTCGAAGTGGATCACGTGGTTGGCCTCGGTCAACGTCAGCCCCGTCCCGCCGGCCCGCAGTGAGAGCAGGAAGAAGGGCGGGCCGTCGGGGTCCTGGAACCGATCGACCATCCGTTCGCGCTCGGTCTGCTCGGTCTGTCCGTGCAGGTACAGCGTGCGACGGCCGAGCCGGCTGCGGAGATGGCGGCGGATGCGCCGACCCATTTCGGTGTACTGAGTGAAGATCAGGGCTTTGTCGCCGGCGCCGTCGATCTCGGCGGCCAGCTCCTCGAGACGGTCGAGCTTGCCCGACCGCTCGGCGAGTTTGCCCTCGTCCTCGTCTCGGAAATGGGCGGGATGATTGCAGATCTGTTTCAGCTCGGTCATCAGCTTCAGGATGGCTCCGCGCCGGTCCATCCCGTCCGAGTCCTCCACCCGTTCCATCATCTCGTCGACCGCCGCCCGGTACAGCGTGACCTGTTCGGCGGTCAGATTGCAGTACTCCTTGATTTCGGTCTTCTCGGGCAGGTCCTCGATGATCTGCTCGTCGGTCTTCAACCGTCGCAGGACGAAGGGACCGGTCAACCGGCGGAGCAATTCGGTCGTCGTCTCGTCGCCCGCCTCGACCGGGCGGGCGATCTCGCGGCGGAACTGCGATTCGGGGCCGAGCATGCCGGGGTTGAGGAACTGCATGATCGACCAGAGTTCGGTCAGTCGGTTCTCGACGGGCGTGCCGGTCAGCGCCAGGCGTCGGTCGGCTCGCAGCCGGCGGACCGCCTGCGTGCGGCCCGCGGAGCTGTTCTTGACCTTCTGAGCCTCGTCGAGGACGACGCGGTGCCAGCGGATCGATTCCAACTGGTCGATGTCGCTGCGCACCACGCCGTAGGTGGTCACCACCAGGTCGGCGTCGGTCAGCGCCGGTTCGAGCGCATCGCCCTCGGGTCGGTCGGGTCCGTGATGGACGGCGACCGAGAGCTGAGGCGTAAACCGCTCGGCCTCGCGCCGCCAGTTGCCGACCACCGACAGCGGCACGACGGCCAGCGTCGGTCCGGGTCGTGTGTCGTCGTCCTGGCGTTCGTCGGCGAGCCGGGCGAGCAGTTGGATCGTCTTGCCCAGGCCCATGTCGTCGGCCAGACAGCCCCCCAGCCCGCGGCGTTCGAGGTAGCGCAGCCAGCCCAATCCGCGACGCTGATACGGTCGGAGCGTGCCGTCGAACGACTCGGGAGCCTCGCGCGGTTGCACCCCGGCCTCGTCGTCCGGGTCGAACAGATCGCTCAACCAGCCCTCGAATTCGGCGTCGACGACCGGCAGTTCGGTCTCCTCGAGGCCAAGGGCCGTTCGGAGGGCCTCGCCCGCCCGCATCTGGCCCTTCTGGTCGACCATCTCCAGCGCCGCGTCGAGTTCGTCGTCGTCGAGGACGACCCACTCGTCGCCGTGGCGGACCAGCGGACGCTTCAGCTCGGCGAGTTGCTCGAGCTCCTCGCGGTCGAGCGTCTCGTCGCCCAGTGCGATCTCCCAGTCGAAGCGGCAGACCGCCTCGAGGCCGAGATCGCCGTCGGCCCGCGACTCCGCCCGCATGCGCGCCCCCAGCCGGTGGTCGGCCTCGTTCCACCACGAGGGGACGTGGACCGAGAACCCCGCCCGGTCGAGGAGTTCGGCGTATTCGTCCAGGAAGGCGAACGCGCCCTCGGTGTCCAGCTCGAGTTCAGTGGGATGCTCGTGCTCGAGAGCACGGTCGAGGGGCGGATAGAGCGACCTCGCGCGGCCCAGTTCCTCGAGTAGCAGTTCGTCGGGACGGTCGATGTGCCGGTCGAGCGTCTGTCGCGCTTCGTCGGGGGCGGACCAGACGGTCGCGGCGTGGACGATGAGGCTCGGTTCGTCGGCGGACTGCAGCAGGAACTCGAGCCGCCAGGTCCCCAGGACCGGTGTGACCGTGTCTTCGGGGGAGTCGTCCTCGTCGAGTTCGGGCGGGTGCAGGCGGAGGTGCAACCGACCGCGCCGCGACAGCGACCGCTTCAGGTCCCGCTGCCAGCGCTGGAGCTGGCGCTGAAGTTCGGCGAGTTCGCCGGCGTCCGCATCGACCGTCGGATCGTCGGATGTCAGCGCCTCGAGCCAGGCGCGTTCGGTGGGGTCCGCTGTGCGCGGTGCAGATCCGTCGAAGAGCGCTCCCAGCCGCGATCGGGCCAGCCCATCGGCCATCGAGGCGAGTCCACTGCGCAGGAGTTCGCGGCCCGAGTGTGGCGGGGAGAACTCGGCCGCTGTGTCGTCGCCCTCGAGCTGGTCGCCGACGTCGGCGCGGATCGCCGCCGGCATGAACGACTCGATCGCCCTCAACTGTTCGCGTTCGGCGCTGCGCGAGGGGACGGGCTGCCAGCGCGCTTCGAAGTCCTCTCCGCCGGGATCGCGTCGGAGCTCCGGTAACAGTCGACCCTCGTTCACCAGCATGTCGGCCAACAGCGCCGTCCGCTCCCAGCCCTCCCATTCGGCGGCGTACGCGACGTCGCGGGGGCGCGGGATCGACTCCGATAGCCACCGGGCGGCCACGGCGCCGGGCAGTTCGAGGACGGGCGCACGCCAGGCAGTGACCTCGGCCGGCTGGGAGTCTTCTGACCTCGATATCGGCAGGTCGGGGGAGGGACAGGGGGTTCCTCCGCGGGTCGGCAGCGCGAGGAGCGCCTCGCGGTCGCCGGCCCGCTCGAGCAGGTATCCGGGCGCCAGTTCCGCGAACAGGTCCCAAAGGTCCCAGACGTCCGCCGCGAACGGGTGTTCGCGCGGTTCGGAGTGGTCGGTAGCATCGGGCGATTCCTTCTCTTCCGCGCGAGCGGCCTCCGAGTCCTCCGCCCACACGTAGAAGTCGCCCCCGCGCCGACAGCTCAGATGCAGCACGTACATCGGTCGGGCCTATTCGGAAGTCGTGGGCATTCCAACGTGCTGCTGCCCCTTCGGGGCTCTCCAGATTGGGGGTCACCGCTCAACCCGGGACTCCGACTCGCTGCGCTCGTCTCCACCCCGGGCTACGCGCTGTCGCCCCCTTCGGGGGCTCGAACGACCGTCCGCTGGGAGACTTTCAGCCACCGACGGCGGCAAAAGCACACAGCCGATGGCGTGAGCCCTCGGGAACGGAAGCTCGCCAGCGTCGGTATCAGAAGGCCCCGGAGGCGTGAAGGTAGTCTCCGCCGGATCCCCGGTATAGCGACAGGCGGTCTCAAAAAGATCTCTGTTCGGGAGATTTTTTGAGACTGTCGAGCCTCGGTCAGTTTCGAAACTGCCACGCGTGGCCGTCGGGGTCGTCGACCGAGAAGGCTGCATCGCCGTTATCGAGGGCGAGTTCGCGTTCGTCGGCCCGCGAGCGGATGGTCTCGACGTCTTCCGGAGGCAGCGCGGCGGTGACCGATTTCAGGCCCAGCGCATTCGCGTCGTGGGGTTCGCGGCGGTGGTTCCAGGTGTTGAGGCCGACGTGGTGGTGGTAACCGTCCCAGGAGAGAAACGCCGCACCTCGCCTGCTGGCCTGCAGGTCCATGCCGAGCGCGTCCCGGTAGAAAGCGACGGCCCGCTCGAGGTCGGTCACCTCCAGATGGACGTGTCCGAGCGACGTGCCCTCCGGTGCGCGCTCGGGGGTGGTCGGCGAGGCTTGGCCGCGAAGCCCCTCCAAGTCGAGCCGTCGGGTCGTCATGTACACTTCGCCCGAGGCGTCTCGTCGCCACTCCGACTCGGGTCGGTCGCAGTACAGCTCGACGCCGTTGTCGGCGGGGTCGTCGGTGTACAGCGCCTCGCTGACGTCGTGGTCGGAGGCGCCGGTCAGCGAGTAGGAGGCTCCGGAGAGCCGGGCGAGGGCGTCGGCCAGCGACCGGCGGTCGGGGAGCAGAACCGCCAGGTGAAACAGTCCGGCCCCACGGCCGTCGCGCGGCGGGGCGTCGGGCGAATCCATAAGCCGGACGATCTCACTGTCACCTGCCCCCAGCACGACCTCGCCCTCGGACTCCGAGAGGACGTCGAGCCCGACCAGGGATTGGTAGAACCGCCGGGCGGGATCGAGCTGTCGGACGTTCAACGCGATGGATTGGATCGTTCGGTCGGACATCGTCGACCTCCGAGTCGAGCAACTGTCGCCGAGAGTATAGCGCTCCACGCTGGCGGGTGTCGATTTGCTGTCACTTTGCCTCGGTGGGCCGGCACCGCGGGGAGACGATCGAATCGATGGAGGGCGGAGCCCTCGGAGCCTTTATCGTACTGCGCGACACCTCGGGCGGAGAGGTTTCGGGAGACGACGTGTGTGGAGGTCGAGTCGTTTGAGGATCACTGGGCTCCGCACGTTGCGAAGCCGGCTTCGCAGTCGGTGATCGTCACCCCGGGACGGGGTCGGCGTCGACGTCTCGCAGTTGGCGGCGTCGGTCGTCGTCGATCTCGAGGAAGGCGTCGACGATCTCGGGCTGGAAGTGCGAACCCTTGTCGTCGGCGAGGTGTTCGAGGACCCGCTCTTCGGGCCAGGCGTCTCGGTAGGGTCGGTCCGACCGCAGGGCGTCCCAGACGTCGACGACGGCGAAGATGCGAGCGGCCAGCGGGATGTCCTCGCCGCTCAGCCCGTCGGGGTAGCCCGAGCCGTCCCACTTCTCGTGGTGGCGGTGGGGGATGTCGATGGCCGGTTCGAGGTAGTCGATCGGGGAGAGCAGTTGGTAGGCGAAGACGGGGTGTTTGTGGACGACTGCCCACTCGTCGTCAGTCAGGTCGCCGTCCTTCAGCAGGATGCGGTCGGGCACGCCGATCTTGCCGACGTCGTGCAACAGGGCGCCCCGGCGGATGTCGACCAGCTCGTCCTCGAGCACGCCCAGCTCTCGGGCCAGAGCCACGGTCGCCTGGGTCACCCGGAGGGTGTGCGCGAACGTCTCGTCGTCGCGCAGCTCCAGGGCCCGCGCCCAGCCGCGGATGGTCTCGTCGTACGCCTCGGTCAATTTCGTGACGTCCTTGGCGACGGTGCAGACGAAGGCCTCGTCGTCGACCTCCAGTCGTGAACTCGAGACGATCAACTCGGAGGTCTCCTCGCCCTCGAGGGTCTGTCGGTATCCCTCGACCTCGCCGTTGTCCTGGAGTTGCCGGCACAGGTCGTCGTCCTCGAGTTCCCGCAACGAGAGGTCGAGTTCGTCGAGCTCGGCGCCGATGACGTCCTCGCGAGAGCGGTCCAGCTCCGAGGCGAACCGGCGGTTGGCCTGGACGATCTGGTCGGATTCGGCGTCGCGGACGACGATCGGGTCGGGGCTGAGGTTGACCAGTCGGTCGAGAAGCTGCCGGACGCGTGACTCGCGGCGCAGTTGCTGGGCGACGACCACTCCGATGTAGGCGGCGCTCAGCACGATGAACGCACTCCCCTTGTAGGTCTGCAGTCGAGCCTGTCCAGCTTGGGTCGATGCCAGGACCTCGACGGCGGTGTCCGACACGAGGATCCATGTCACCCCGAAGATCAGATAGAGCAGACCGACCCGAACCGACAGCGGTAATTGGCGCCAACGATTTGTCATCTCCACCCTCCCAGTCTCTCGACAGACATGGCGCGCCTCGGTGAGTCTGTACCGTACGCTATCAGCTGTCGGGAGGGGGGCAATTT
>JBDGRG010000056.1:1023-8064 GCA_042218355.1 Bradymonadaceae bacterium | reverse complement strand
AGATCGATTCCCCCCCGCCACGCCGGCTCGCCCGTCTCTCCACGAGATACGGAACCGTCGAGCCCTTCCATCGTCGGGCCCCGCACCGAAAATCGGCCGAACGTCTCGAGTCGGATCACAGACGCGGCCCCCCGAGCGGTCGACCCCCGAACGAGGGGCCGCTCGCCCCCTCAATCGAGCCGTTCGGTCGGCCAGCTCTGCGGTTCCCAGGCCTGCTGCCAGAACATCCACTCGTAGCGGGCGCTCGTCCGGAACGCCTCCACTGCGCGCTCGCGCTCCTCCTCGGAGGCGGGTTCGGCGAACCGCTGGAGCTTGGCGAGCATCGTGTCGACGAACTCGTGGAACTGCGGGTCGGAGTACATCTTCAGCCACTCGGCGTACGGATGGTCGTCGGGGATCGTGCCGAGTTCGTTCTCGAAGTGCACCCCGAGGTCGATGTACAGCCACGGACACGGTGTCAGAGCGGCGGTTCCGACCAGCAGCGAATCGCGCTGGATCGTCGAAATCATGTGGTTCTGGTAGGCGCGATTGTTCGGCGTCAACTCGAGTTCGGCGATGTCTTCGCGCGTGTAGCCGAGCTGTTCGCCGTAGCCCTCGTGCAGTTCCGCCTCGGTAACGAGGGCGATCTGGGCGGCTTCGACGAACCAGAGTGAGTCGTCGGGCCGGTGGCACTGCGTCGAGAGCAGACAGGCGGCGTCGGCGAACGCTTCGAGATACCGCGCGTCCTGTTTCTGGTAGAAGGCGAACCGCTCGGCGTCGAGTTCGCCGTCGACGAGCGCTCGCACGAAGGGATGTTCGAACGAGCCGCGCCAGGCGCGCTCGGCGGCCTCGAGACAGGTCTGGGCGAAGGGCGTGACGTCGAATGGACGTTCGTCGAGCATCGCGGGCTCCTCTGCATCGGGAGAGATAGACGCAGGGAGCAACCGATACCACGGGGGGCGATCGGGGGGCGATGGCCCGAACCACGCCCGACGAGGCGCGCGGCGGGGGTGATCCGCAGTCGCTCCCTGCGCCGGTATTACCCGGATCAGGTTCGATGGGTATCTCTCAGCCCCGGTGTCGCCGGAGCACCCCGTCGGACCACCACTAGTCGCGTACGCTGGTTCGCCGACGCTGTCAAAGGACCGAAGACTTCTGTTCCCAACGCACCAGCGGGTGGGGACCACGTGCGCGGGCGACGGCGAGCCGCGCTCGTTTCGCGTCGTCTCCGTTCCGCAACAGTGTGAGGCGATTCGGCCCGTCAGCCGGTCTTCGCACGCAGCTTCGAAATGCGCGGCTGCATCAGCCAAAAATTCCCGGCAGCTGCGCCGACGATGGCAGCCGCGCCGGTGTAAAGGAGGGGATCGGACGGGACGACCCACCGGGCGAGGGCGACGGCTAGGGCGCCGGCGGCGGTGGCGAGCACAGGCCAGGGGTTGCGGTGGCTGCGAGCCGACCAGGCGACGAACCCGACCTGCAGGACCAACAGGCCTCCGATCAGCGGAGTCAGTACGGCGGCGTCGGCCAGAAAACCGAGCCCGACAGCCGACAGCACGCCCGCGTAGGCGGTCAGGCACATCGGGCACTTCGGAACCGCGACCAGCGCGAGCAGGCCCGTGACGCCCCCCAGGATCGAGGTGCCGATTCCTCCCCCTTCTGCCCCGCGATCCGTCGGGCTGCCCCCAGATTCGGGCGTCCGCTCGGCCGGTTCTCCTTCGCACCTGCAGCACGAGCAGGCGCCGCTGGACTCCGCGCGCTCGTTTTGTTCGTCGGAGTCGGTCATGGGTTCTCCTTCTCTTTCGGAGTCTCGACGACTTCGACCTTCCATCCCATCTCTTTCCCTTGCATCGTCGCACTCGACAGAGTGTCGACGAACGTCTGAGGGCTCACTTTTTTCGGATCGTACGTGACCGTTGCCCGGTCCTTTTTGTGAGAGGCGGAGACCTTCGAGACGCCGGACACGTCGGTCAACGTCGACTTCACCGCTTTGCTGCAGCCGCCGCAGACCATCTCTTCGACGGAGAGTTCGACCGACGCCAGGTTCTTCGAGGAGTCCTCAGCGGGTGTTTTGCTCTTCTTCGCGCCGCCCGGGGCCGTCTTCTGTTCGTTGCGCGAGTTCTCATTTGCAGGCGTCGGTGTCTCGGCCTGCGCCTTCGACGGTTTCGGAGCAGAAGACCCTCCGGAATCGCAACCGGTGGCAGCGAGAGCCAGCGCGAGCGCAGCCAGTGCGTGGGTTCTCTTCTCCATTGCGACCTCCCGAATTGGAGTGTGAGTGCCCGGCCGTCGCGTCTCGCGAGCGGTCCGGATCCGACGACGAGTGCGAAAGACGACGTTGAACTTCGCTCACTTCTCCGATCGGCGGTACACGTCGATCTGGTGATGACCGTGATCGGTGACGTATAGTCTCGACTCCGCGCGTATGACCTCGGTCGGGTGTTTGAGAGTTCCCTCTCCCTCCTGCTCGCCCTCCAGGACGGCGATCGGCGTACCGTCCGGTTTCAAGACCTGGACCCGGTCGTTTTTGAAGTCGGCGACGTAGAGTTTGCCGTTCGGTCCCACGTCGATTCCGGTCGCGACTCGAAATTTGCCGGGCTCTTTCTTTCCCCACCCCCCGATGGTCCGCCGGTGTTCGAGCCGAGGTGAGAACACCTGGATGCGGTGAGCGTAGGCGTCGGCGATCCAGAGGGTGCCGTCGGACGCGACCGCGAGGTCCGTCGGATAGGTGAACTGTGCGGGTTTCTTTCCCTTCTCGCCGATCGTCTTCAGCCTCTCCCCGTCCTCGGAGACGACGTGAAACCGGTGGTTGTAGAAATCCGCGACGTAGTACTTCCCGTCCGGGCCCTGCGCCACGCCGGCGGGCGCGTCCAGCCACTCGCCCCCGAAGGATGCGACCGCGCCCGGCCCGTCGAAGATGCGGATCTCGTCTTTCTGAAAGACGGGCACGAGCAGCCGGCCGCCGCGCCCGAAGGCGATGTGCATCGGCCGTTCGATCCCTTCGGCCCACACCGCCAGCGACTCGCCGCTCGGCGAGAGCTTCTGCAGCCGCTTGTTGTGAGTGTCCGGGACGTAGACGTTGCCCTCCGACCCGACGGCCAGTCCCACCGGCTCGCGGAACTGGCCCGGGGCGGTGCCCTCCGAGCCGAGCGACCGGGCGAACGACCAGCCGTCGGCGCCGACGGCCGCCTTTGGGGAGCCTCCCTTCTTCTGCTTCGACCCGGCGGAGGCCCCACCGGACGTCCCGCCGGAGGAGGCCGCCGACTGCCGGGCAGTCCGAGTCGGCCCGCTCGTCTCACCGGATCGGTCGCAACCTGCGGCCCCGACGATCAGACCGCCGGCCATCGCCGTGATCAGTGCGAGCCGATTCACGGTCCTCCTCCCGTCTCGGTGAGCCGGAGCGTCCACTGGCCGTTCTCCCTCGAGACCATCCCCCGGACGGTCCGCTCGCCCGTTCCGGGGATGTCGCCCCGGATCGGCAGGCTCAACTGATCGGTGAACCTCGCCTTCGGAGGATCGGCGTCCGTCAGGGTCGCCTTCCCACGGATCTCCAGGTCGCGCAGTTCAAATCCGGCCTCCTGGATTGCCGTTTGAATGTCGTCCGGGGTGACGGTCTTCCCCTCCCCCACGGAGACGTCGACGGTGCCCTTCTCGATGTGGATCTCGAGCGAGGAGACGCCCTCCAGCGCCTTCAGCTTCTTCTCGATCCCGTAGGCGCAGAAGGGACAGGCCATCCCGTCGACGCCGACCGTGTACTGGTCGATCTGTGCCAGCGCCGGACCGGCAAACAGCAGTCCGACGAGGAACAGGGCCGCGGAGAGCAGACGTCGGACGTGCGACGTGTCGAATCGTCCTCGCATTGTGAATCCCTCGATTCGAGGTGGTTAAAACTGGACGATGAGGCTCGATTTGACGCGAAAATCGGGTCGAGGCGAGTTGAACGTATCGAAGAACGGAAACTGAACGCCGCCCTTCAGCATGACCGGACCCCAGGAGAGCAGCAGTTCCGGCGATACGGCCAATTCCGTTCCACCGGCGCCGCCGGACGTGAAGTCGGTCGCTCCGCCGGTGTGCGCTTGCCGGACGGTTCCGTACTCGTCGTCTTCGGACAGCCCCGCCCGCAGCGTTTGATGTCCGCTGCCGTGATGGCCGCCATTGGCGTCCGATCCGCCGGAGCCGGGTGTCTGTGGGGGGCGGGCGGTCGTTCCGTTCAGCTCGACCAGCACGACGGCGTCGGGCTGGTCGTATTCTAGTACGACGGGGCGAAGACCGGCCGCGAGGTTGTACTCGACGACATCTCCCGGTTTGGTTCCCCCGACACCGGCCGTCTGCATCGTGTAGAGCGCGGATCCGAAGAGGTAGTATCGCAGGTGCTCTCGGGCGATGGTGGCTCCGAACGTGTAGCCGGTATTGCCCTTGCTGACGTCGTGGTGGCCGGTGGGGAGTTTCACCGCCCCGAGGAGTGACAGCGAGTCGACCCGGCCCTTGGCGGCGTTCTTCCAGGGCCGCCACTTCAACTGAGCGACCGAGTCGCCGACGGCGGTCGAGGGCCCGTGATCGGCCTGGCGGGCGACGAGGACGGGCACGCCTGCCGACAGTTGCAGATCGGCGGTCAGCCCGTACGAGAAGTCGCCTCGCAGCCGAATCGGTCCCTCCCTGCCGCCGTCGAACGTGCTTTCGGCCGTGACGGCCGCGCCGGCGCCCCCTTTGTAAATCGTGTGCGGGCCCGGGCTGAAGACCGGTTCGTGGGCGGGGGCGTCCGTCGCGCAGATCAGGACGAGTAGAGTCAGTACGTCTGTCGACGCCGTTCGGAGATATCCTCTCGTCATTCGTTCACCTCCGGAGATTCCTCGTCCAGCGAGAACCGAAACTCCTCGAGGATCGGGCACGTCCCGCCGCCGTCTTCGTCGACACAGGCCTCCGCGAGCCCGGAGAGCGACCCCTCGATCTGTTTCAGGTCCCGGATCTTGGCGCGAATTTCGTCCAGCTTTCGGTCGACGAATTCTCGCATCTCGCGCCGCACGGGCTCGTCGCCGGCCCGGTCGTCCAGCTCCAGCAACGTGCCGATCTCGTCGAGGGTGAATCCCAGCGACTGGGCCCGCTTGATGAACCTCAGCCGTTTCAGCGTTTCGTCGGGATACTCCCGCCAGCCCTGGGTGGGTTTCGGTGGTTTGTCGATCAGATCGATCCGCTGATAGTAGCGGATCGTCTCGACGTCGACGCCGGCCTGTTCGGCGAGCGTTCCGATGGTCCGTCCCATGGGCGCGCTCCTCGTCGGAAGTCCGGGGGCGAGTTTCACTGCGGGGAACAGTTCCGTAGCTAGGTACGTGTTTCGAGGCGGTAGTTCGGCGGTCGGTCTCGGGCGACCGTTTCGATCAGAACTCGGCGCGAAAGCTGAGCCGAGCGTTTGAAGTCATATTGGAGTACCTCGCCGCCCAGCGCCTGCACCGCCGCAAGCTGGACGCTCGACTCGACCGGACAGAGTCTCCGGCCAACGTACGCCACCGTAAGTGCGTAGCGAACTACGGAATCAAGCGCCGTTTTCGGGATCTCCCGGGGTGCGTGCGAGGGGTGGGACGGTCGCCCCGGACTTCCGACTGTGGACGAGACGGGCCGCTGGATGCAGAAGAAGGCGGAAACGGGGCAGACGAAGGCGCGCATCTGCCGGGACGTCGGCTGCGAGTCCCCGATCCCGGATCCGTCGACGCCCACTCGACAGGTTACGGAGCGCGGGGCATTCGACGCGGATTGAGCGCCTTTGTCTGGGAGGCGCCGGGCGGCCGTCTTATTCGCCCGAGATCTGACTCAGCCGCTGAAGGATACACTGCTCTTGGGGCTGTCCCGGGTATCGGCCCCGGTGGATGTCGGCGACCTCCCCGGATTCGTCGAGGTAGATGACGCCCGGCATCGCGTATCCGCGCTCGTCGAGCCAGAGATCCAGCTCGCGGTGGAGTTTGCGGGAGGGGTCGGAGAGGATCGGGAAATCCAGTCCGAGCTTCTGGCGCAGTTGTTCGTTGCGGTGCGTGCCGGCCGTCGTCAGGCCGAAGACGGCTGCGTTCTCAGCCTGCAGCCGACTCCCCATCTTCGACAGCGCCTTTAGCTGGCGCTGACACACGGGGCACCAGGGCCCCTTCATGACGACGATCGCGACGGCTCGTTCGGGGGCGAGTTCATCGAGCGCGACGGGATCGCCGTCGGGCAACAGCACCTTTCTGTCGGGGAGGGCGTTGTCGTCCGGGGGGGTTGCGTCGGTCTGATCGGGGGCGGTGGGGTGGCGATCCGTCAGCCAGCCGGCCGGGCCGGGGACGTATCCAGCACCGACCGCTGCGCCGAGCAGCGGACCGAGGACGGCAATCGCGATCAAGACGGGCCAGTTCGTACGACGGACGAGCATCGTCGGTCACCTCCGGTCAGAACACGACGAGTCGACGTTCGAGGGGGACGAATCCGTGACGGCTCGTGCGGGCGTTGACGATGCAGGTTCGAACCTCGCGATGCAAAACGACCGCGCGCCCTGCTCCCGCCGTCCATCTTTGTAGACGAACACCACCGGTGAAAAGTTCCAGACGACCGACAGGTCCGTCGTCGAGCGGTCGCGAGCGGGTCGGACTCTCGGTCATCGAGTCATTGGAACTTTCAGTCGGCGCTGTTCGTCTTACTAACTGGAAGGGGCATCTACCCACAGCGGATAGGTTGTCTGCGTCCATCGCTCGTCGGTGTTCCTGTCTGCGAGTCGACGTGGTTGAGCATGACGCGTGACGAGTTTTCCGACATCGTGCTCCGACAGCTCGACGACGTGACCGCCTTTGCACACTACCTGACGGACGCGGAGTGGGAGGCCGAAGAGCTCGTGCAGGCCACCTACGAGTCGGCGTTCGAGCGATGGGAGACGCTGGACGATCCGGAGCAGTGTCGGGCCTGGCTGTTTCAGATCGCTCGGAATCAGTGGAACGACTGGCTCCGGTCGCGCCGGGCGGGGCCCGAACTCGAGTTGGTCGACCCACAGGACCCCGAACGTCCGAGGCCGACGGTCGATCCGAAGACGGTCAGTCAAATCGACGAGAAGCA
>JBDGRG010000056.1:0-1013 GCA_042218355.1 Bradymonadaceae bacterium | reverse complement strand
GACGAAGTGCCCGAGAAGTATGCCGAAGCGATCGTGCTCTGTGACATCTGGGGATTCACCTATCGCGAGATCGCAGACATCGTCGACGTGCCGGTAGTGACGATACGGTCGAGGATCTCCCGCGGACGGTCGAGGTTGATCGATGTGTTGAGTCGATTCGAGTCGAGCGACACGTCCGACCCCTCGTCTGCCGAGTGAGCCGATGAGTTGCGAACTCGACTTCTCGGAACTTTCCGCCTGGGTCGACGGCGAGCTGTCCGACGAACGGGCCGACCAGGTGCGCGAGCACGTCGAGCAGTGTGAGGCGTGCCGCGAGCAGGCCGATATTCTCGGTGCGGGCAAGCACCGTCTGGCGAAGATCGGAGCGAAGCGTGCGCCGACCGACGCGACGCGCCGCCAGATCGAGCGGGCGGTCGAGGCGTTCCGCGGAGACGGAACTGACCGCGAGCAGGGCGGGGCTGGAACGCCGAGGAACCGGACGATCCTGACCGCGGCCGTGGCGGTGGCGGGCATTGCAGTCGCGAGTGCTCTGTTCGTCGGTGGCGGCGGAGCCGGCACGAACGCGGCAAACTGGGCGGAGATGTTCGTTATCGACCATCTCCATTCTCGCCCCGCAGCCAAGCCGATGGACGTTGCGAGCGACGACCCGAAGGCCGTGGCCAGTTTCTTCGCTCCCAAGGTCTCCTTCGATCCGGTGGTCCCCCGGTTCAGCGGGGCGGAGTTGCTGGGCGGGCGGGACTGCACGCTGGACGGCGATCGCGTCCAACTGCTGTTCTACCGGGCCGACGGGCGTGTGCTGTCGCTCTTCGTCTCCGACGATCTCCGAGCGCCCGAGACGTGTCGGCGTTTCGATGGTCAGACGGTGTGCGTGCGAGAACACGGACCGCTCCGGCTGATGATGGTCGGGTCCGAATCTCCCGACCGTCTCCGCCGCCGACTGGCCAGCGCCGAATTTTGAGTCGACCGGCCGGCCGTGAGTTTCAGGAGTGGAGGTGAGGAGATGACCTCTGTTC
>JBDGRG010000055.1:0-6658 GCA_042218355.1 Bradymonadaceae bacterium | reverse complement strand
CGTATCTGCAGGTACGGGGTCGGTTCGCGACGGTGTCGCGCCCGATGCGGAGGCGCGGTCTCGGACGACCTTCCTCGGCCCGGCGACTGTTGGACGCACTCGAATGGGGCGCATAGAGTACGGATGGAGCGGGATGCGTTCTCGACCTCGACTCGACGACCAGACGAGAAGACCGTGCAGGGTTCGCTTCTGGCACAGGCACCGGGGGGATGGGCGGGCACGCTCGCACCGGGAGTCGCGCTGCTCCTGACCGGGTTGGCGCTCGTCTTCGGTTGGGCACTGTATCGGCTGTCGGATCTCGAGGTGCTCGCGCCGTTCCGCCCGTACATCTTGATCCTGTTGCTCGGTGCCTGGGGGTTCGCGGCCGTCGAAGCCGTCTTTGCCCTCGCGTTCGCACTGACTTCGTCCTGGGTGGCCGTGGGGCTGTTTCTGCTCGCCGTGCTGACCGTCACGAACCTCTCCTGGATGCGTCACGTCGCCGCCGGACTCGTGCTGGCGCTCGAGGGTCGGCTGGACGTCGGGGACACGATCGAGATCGGCGAGATCGACGGCGAGATCGAGGCCTTCGGACTCCGAGCCGTGCGGGTACAGGGCAGCGATGGACGACTGTACGACGTGCCGAACCGTCGGTTGGTCGACGAGACGCTCGCCGACCTGGCGGAGGCCGGGGATTCGATGTGTGAACTGGTCGTCTCCGTTCCCGATCCCCTCACGATCGACCGGGCCCGGACCATCGCGCGCCGTTCGGCCGCCCTGACACCTTACGCCTCCCCCCGCCACTGCCCGGAAGTGCTCGTCGAAACCGGTGGGGGCGACGAGGTGCGCCTGAAGGTGCGCGGCTATGCCTATCAGTCCAGCCGCAGAGATTCGTATCGAAGCGACGTGACCGAGCGAATCCTCGAGGCCTTCGAGGCGGACCGGCGCTCGGGCGCCGATCGGTGACGGATGGGGCGTCTCCGCCGCGCGTCTCACGGCCCGGGCTCGTGCGAGCGCGTCCACTCGTAGAGCGTCTCGAGGTCGTCGAAATGCCGGATGCCGGTCGTCCGTGGGGGGGCTCCGTCGCCGCCGACCACCAGTTCGAACTCTTCCTCGAGCCCCCGGAGGAGTCGGTCGACGACATCGGTTGCCTTCTCCTCGTCGTACGACCGGGCGAAACTCACCGCGACCGTGTTGGCCTCGGTGTTGCGCCGGGCTTCGACGATATCGGGTACCGGCGTGTTCGGGCCGACGAAGACGACCTGCCATTCGGCCAGGCCGAAGACGACTGCCGCGAGGTGCAGTCCCAGCGCGTGCTGTTCACGCTCGGGAGTCGCGCAGACGACCCGGCGGTCGGTGTCGGGCGAGGCCAATCGTCGCCACTGTTCGCTGAGGAAATCGCGGAGCACTTCGCTGGTATGGTGCTCCTGAGCGACGTCGAACTCGCCACTCCGCCAGGCCTCTCCCAGCGCCCGTAGAAAGGGGGTGGCGCGCTTCTGTAGAAACGGTAGGGCGCCGAGTCGGTTCCAGTCTGCTCGGAATCGGCGTTCGAGTCCCTCTTCGTCGAACACCTCGGCGCGGTCGAGCCAGTCCTCCGTCCAGGAGCCGTCCGCCTGCGTTCCGTCGAGACCGGTGGGCTCGCCCCTCCCCGATGGTTCGGCGCGGCCGCTGTGCGACCGCGTCTGGGAGACGAGTTCGCTCAGCTCCGACTCGTCGAGTCCGACGACGTCCGATGCCCGGTGGCCCGCGTCGATCGCTCGCGCGGTCAACCGCAGGTGATCGAGCATCTCGGGGGCGTAGCGCCGGTGGCCCGAATCGGTTCGTTCCGGATCGGGAAAGCCGTACCGTCTCTCCCAGGTCCGAAGCGTCCCCGCCGGGATGCCGGTTGCCTCGGCCACGGCCCCGATGCTGAGGCGGGAACTGTCTGGAGAGATGGCCATCTCGGTGACGTCCATTTCTCGAGAATCGGAGTGACTTGTTGCCCCCACTGGAGACGATCGTCAACGTTCGAACAATTCGGACCGGCGCGATAGGAGCCGAGAGCAGTCGATCGGTCGCTCGAGTCGCACCAATTCGAACCAGCTGCGGTCGGGATCGGGATGCGGACGGCTCGGCGGCCCGTCGCCGATGAACGGGCTCGTCGACCGCAAAAGACGCCGGTCCGCGTGCCAGTCGACGCGTCCGGAGAGACGGTCGGCCGAATCGATCGATGCTCGATAGGCGTCCGTCGACCGCTGAACCACGAAAAGACGTGCGCGAATCAACCCCTTCAACCGAATGGTCACTCCCGGTTCCCCGTCGTCGTCGGCATCGACGACCGCCTCGTCGGTGGGCGAGGTCGGAAGGGGCGCGGACTCGGTGGCGTCGAGCGTCGCCCCCAGGACGGTCGTACGCGGAGCGACGATCAATTGCCAGCCACCACCCCGCCGGGTGACCCGACCGCGACGGGTCGGGGTTCGGATCGCACGAACGAAGGCATCGGGCAGGACCGTCCGAATCGCTCCAACGCCGGCGCGGAGTGTCGCGTCACACGTCTCGGCGTTCCACTTCAGGCGTGTTTCCTGCTGCTCGATGTCGACCCGTAGATAGCTCACCGTCCTCGTCTCGATTCGCCCGAGCACGGGCACGTCCGACACCGAGGTGAGCACGATCTTTTGAGCCCAGTGGCCGGTCAGGTTCGGCGTCTCGGAATGGTGCTCCGAGGCGACCCCGATCCGGGTCGTCGACAGGAACAGGACGACGAGAAGTCCGACCGTGCCCGCGCGGTGCCCCCTCGACGAAACCCGTCGGGTGTGTCGAGTCTCAGTTCCCATCGTCGAGGTACTCCTCCCGAATTCGTTCGCGAAGGCCGACTCGCATCCGATGCAATCGGGCCTTTACCGCGGAGCGGCTCAGGTCGAACCGCTCGCCGAGCTCCTCCTTCGTCGAGCGTCCGAATTCGAGCTCGATGAAGATCTTCCGGTTGGTCTCCTTCGAATCCTCGAGGTACTCGTGGACGGTCTCGACGAGGTCCTTGACGGCCACCTGTTGGTCGGGGCGGGGGCGAACGTCTCGATCCTGCTTCTCGATGATCGCATTCAGCGTATTGGACTCGACCGGTCGCGGGCGACGGTCGTTCTTTCGCACGCGCATCCGCGCCTCGTTGACCGCGATCCGATACATCCACGTCCAGAGTGCGCTGTTGCGCCGGAACGAATCGATCCGCTGGTAGACCTTGAGCAACACGTCCTGAGTGACGTCCTCGACGTCGGAATCCCGGTCGACGTTCGACCGGACCACCGATCGGACTTTTGGCCGGTACTGTCGGTAGAGCTCCCGGACCGCATTCGGATCGTCCTTCTCCAGTCGGTTGACCAGCGTTTGTTCATCCATTGCTCGACGGGGGTGCGGAGGCCTGAATTGGGGCTCGAGCCCATGTCCGAACGGAGTTTACCGGAAGTTGAAAAGCTTTTGAACAGTTTTTGGAAAGTTTTTTAGTGCAGGAGGTCGAGACCCGGGCGAGGTCCCGGAGCGAGTTGTTCCGAGGATCACGTCCGCTCGAGTTCGGCCGCGATCGCCGCCGGGACTTCCTCGAGCAGCAGGTGTCCGCCCCCGGCCAGCCGACGCCGAGCGGCTCGGGGCCAGATCGATCGCCACATCTGGACGGAGGTCCGCACGGCGTCGAAGGTGTGTTCGGCTTCGAGCAGCAACTTGTCCGCCGGGTGGTCCGCCGGCGGAGGTGGAAAGTCCAGATCGGCCAGGAGGTGGAGGTAGCGCAGCGGGACCCGGGACGGGGTGTCGGCGAACGAGGCGAGCAGTTCCGTTCCCTCGTCACGCTTGTCGGCCAGCGCCAGGTCGGTCAGTCGGCGACCCAGTGTCGTGTCGAACGTCGCGCGGTACGCCAACGGACCCGCGACCGGCATCAAGAACAGCCGGAGGTACCACGGGACGTATGCGAAGGGGTCGACGAGGACGAACTGCTCCACCTCCGTCTCGAGCTCGTCGGCGACGAACAACGAGATCGCCGCGCCACTGCAGTTTCCGATCAGAGTGACCGGATTTTCGAGCCGCGGGGCGAGCGCCTCCGCGACGCGAGTGGCGATGCCTTCGAGCGACCAGCAGGCGGGCGGAGGCGTCCGGCCGTAACCGGGGAGGTCCGGTGCGTGGAGGTGAAACTCGTCGGGAAGGTGGGGGACGAGGGGTTCGAACGTGTGGTGGCTGCCGTTCCAGCCGTGGAGGCCGACGCATTCGCGCGAGCCCTGTCCCCACGAACGGACGAAGGTCTCCCCGGACGGTCGGATATCGTCGCTCACGGATGGTGGGGCTCCACGGCGCGGCCGGACGGCGCGGCGCCGGGCAGCCCGTCGAGTGCAGCGTGGAGTTCGCCGCGGTGTTCGGCCGAGCCGCGGTCGGTGAGCGGATTCAGAGCGCTGACGATGCCTCTAGCCATGCGACCGAGCTTTCGGAGGCGACCGAGCGCGGCGCGTGCGGAGAGAGGATCGCACTGCAGCTCCCGCAGGCGGTCCCCGATCCCGTGGTACAGGCGGGCGGCTGCGTCGATCGCGACGCGCGGGCCCATCGCCAGGTAACGAAGTCCCGATCGCCCGCTTCGATAGTAGCGGTCGGCCAGATCGAGCAGGTTTTCCACCACGTTTGCGAGCGCAGATCGATCGGCTCGCCCCTCGAGCAGCGCCCGCGTGTCGACGCCGGCGTCGGCGAGCCGGGAAGCGGGGAGATACACCCGGTTCCGCCGGGCATCCTCGAGGACGTCGCGGCAGATGTTCGTCAGCTGCATGCCCACGCCGAGGTCGATGGCGTGGGGATGGGCGCTGGTCGTGTCGACTCCCAGCAGCGGGGACATCATCAGTCCGACCGTCCCGGCCACGCGATAACAGTACCGGAGCAAGTCGCGGTCGTTCTCCATGCGAACACGGCCGAGATCCGAGCGGACTCCGCGCACGAGTTCGCGTGGATACGCCAGCGAAATGCCGTGACGATCGCAGAGACGTCGGAACTCCGCGATCAACGGGCGTGGCCGGCGGACTCCGTCGAGTTCATCGCGAATGGCCTCGAGAGCCGTCTCCGCTCGTGCTCGACTTTCGGATTCGTCGGCGACGTCGTCGACCGTCCGGCAGAAGGCGTAGACGACTGCCGCGTCGTCCCTCAGCGGGCTCGCCAACAGCAGCGCCGCCCAGTCGAAGGTGCCGGACTTCCGAGACAGGACGGCTCGGCTGTGGCGTCGGACCTGGAGTCGCGTCTCGTCATCCACGTCGATCCCTCCTCTCCTCGGTGCGACGGCCACGACGACGCGAACGGGCGGAGGTCTCCGGCGCCGGCACGATCTCCTCGAGGATCTTCGCCGAATTCAACACCCCCGGCAAGCCGGCCCCCGGGTGGGTGCCGGCCCCGACCAGGTACAGGTCGTCGACGTCCTCCGAGCGGTTGTGGAACCGAAACCAGGCCGACTGGGTCAACCGGGGTTCCGGTCCGAATCCCGCGCCGGCCACCGACCCGAGTTCCTGCTCGAAGTAGTCCGGTGTGACGTGGAGCCGTTCGGTCAGATGGTTGGAGAGTCCCGGGAGATGGCGCTGTTCGAGGTGCGACAGGATGCGGTCGAAGTACGGGGCGCCCCGTCGCTGCCAGTCGACGTCACCGTGATTGTTCGGGACGGGTGAGAGGACGTAGAAGGCGTCGTGTCCCTCGGGGGCGAGCGAGGGGTCGGTGGCCGTGGGCCGATGGAGGTACAGCGAGAAGTCCTCGGCGAGGGTCTTCTGGTCGAAGATGTCGTCGAGGAGCGACTCGTAACGCTCGCCCAGCACGATCGTGTGGTGCTCGACGTCGGGATACTGTCGGTCGGCACCGAAGTATCCGACGAACAACCCCATCGACTGACGGACGCGGTCCAGACGGCCCTCCGTGTTGGTCGACAGGTGCCGGGAGTCGACGAGTTCGCCGTAGGTCTGGCACGGGTCGGCGTTGCTGACGACGAGCCGGGCGGGCATTCGCTCGCCGCGGGCCGTCCGGATGGCACGGGCGCGGCCCTCCTCCACCTCGATCCGCTGGACCGGCGTCTCGAGTTGCAGGTCGACGCCGATGTCGTCGAGCAGATCGGTCAGTGCGCCGACCAGTGCGGTCGTTCCGCCCTCCGGGAAGTGCACTCCCCATTTTCGCTCGAGGTGGTGGATCAGCAGGTAGATCGAGGTGACGTCGAAGGGATTTCCGCCGACCAGCAGCGGCTGGAAGGTGAACACCCGCCGGAGCTTGTCGCTCTCGATGTACGAGGCGACCAGCGAGTAGACCGATCGGTAGCTTTTCAGGCGAATCATCTGCGGGACCACCCGCAACATCGTCGACAGCCGGTCGAAGGGCTGATCGGCGAGCTCCTCGTAGCCGACCTCGAAGATCTCGCGGACGTGGTCGGCCAACTGGAGGTAGTTGTCGACGTCGGGTGGGTGAATCGAACGGATTTCGGCGAGGAGCCTCTCCTCGTCCCCGACGTAGTCGAACGACGTGCCGTCGGGAAAGCTGATGCGGTAGAACGGATCGACCGGTTGCAGATCGTAATAGTCGCGCGGATCCCGGTCGACGAGTTCGAAGAGTTCGTCGAACAGGTGAGGGGCGGTGATCACGGTGGGACCGGCGTCGAACGTGTAGCCGCCGCGGTGGAAGACGCCGGCCCGTCCGCCGGGCTGGTCGCGCGCCT
>JBDGRG010000054.1:5849-7466 GCA_042218355.1 Bradymonadaceae bacterium | reverse complement strand
GATTTCTCGACGCTGGTCGATACCGGTCGACTCCTCGAGGGCGGAGCCGGGCCCGCGGAGCCCGCCGAGCCCGTCGAGGCGGCCGAACCGTCGGGCGGGCCGGAGAGTGCACCGATCGAGCTGGACGAACAGGTCCCGGAAGACGAGATCGCGACCCGCGAGTACGATCGCGACGAGGACGTGCCCGACGAATCGGAGTTGCCCGAGCCGACTCCGGAGGTCGGCGGGGCGGCGTCGCCGACGGCACCGACGGAGGAGTACGACCGGGACGGCGAGGGCCCCGAGGTGCCAGCCGGGGGGCCGAGTCCCTCGCCCGGCGGGGGGGCGCCCCCCGAGACCGCCGACGACGGTGGGGAGGACGAACCGTCCAAGCCAGTCGGCGTGATGGCCGTCGCGGGTCTGATGCTCGCGGCTGCGGTCGCGCTGGTGTGGGTCCAGTCCGATTCCAGCGAGCCAGTCCGGATCGAGGACGACCCCGAGCCGAAGGCGAAGGCCGCTGGAGCATCACCGGATGCGGGGCGGAGAGATACGGGGCCGGACCCCGAAGTCGTCACGGCTGCAGTCGACAGCGCCAGGGGGGTGCTCTCGGGAGCGTTATCGCCGGCCGGCGAGCAGGCAACACAGCGCGCCGAGAAGCTGGCCGAGAAACGGGAGAAGCAGAAGGCCGAGGAGCAGCAGGAGAGCCAGGGGAGCGGTTCCGGATCGGCGGCTCGCCAGCGCGGGGGCCGGCCGCCGGACGAGCCGCCGCCGGCGGAGGGGACGGATTGTCCGAGCGGCATGGTGCTGATCGAGCGCGACGACGGAAACTACTGCATCGACCGATACGAGTACCCCGGCAAGGGCAAGCGGCCGACCACGAACGTCACCTGGTTCGAGGCCAAGAAGAAGTGTCGGAAACAGAGCAAGCGGCTGTGTAAACACGACGAATGGGGGCGGGCGTGCGGCGGGAAGTATCCCTACGGCGCCGACTGGGATCCAAGTGCCTGCAACACGCAGGACCGGGACGGCTTCGCACGCACCCTCAAACCGTCCGGTGACTTCGAGGCCTGTGAGAGCTGGCCCGGGACCTACGACATGGTCGGCAATGCCTTCGAATGGGTCGCCGAGCAGAAGATCGTCGGCGGGGGATTCGGAAGTGGGCCCGAGGTCGCGAACTGCAACTACTCCTCCCCGAAAGAACCCGGATCGTCGGCCCCGAACATCGGGTTTCGCTGCTGCGCCCGCCCCGAATAGGCTGACGTCTCCCCCGTTCGTGGTCCTCGGGAGCGGGGGACGGTGGTGTTCCGGTCCAATTCTGATTCGTGTGTAACGAGCCGGACCGAGCCTCGGCGAGTTGCTGTGTGCGAGGTCATCGCCGAGGATCGACGGCACCGAGATCGTGCAAATCAGCCGGCGACGGCGATGCGGAGACGTTTTACACACGAATCAATCCCGGTCCGACGAGTCTGGAAAAACGTGCAGACGTCTGAACTCGCGGTTCTCCTCGTCATCTGGGGCCTGGTGATTTTCATCGGGGTCGGCTGCGCGTCGACCCGTTCCGTTCCGCAGTCCGATGCCAGTCCGCGGCCGGCCGACCGGGCCGAGTGGCGGGACGCTCTCTCCGATGTTCCGGCCGGT
>JBDGRG010000054.1:4328-5839 GCA_042218355.1 Bradymonadaceae bacterium | reverse complement strand
CTCCACTGGGGAGACGGACGGCATCACCCGCGACGGGCTCGCCGCTCTCCTCCCACTGTTCTTCCGCGCCGTGACCAGGCGTGCGGATGCGAATGGCCGCGAGCTGGTCGCCCGCATCGGGCGTCTGCTCGGCGGCGAGCGAACGGCGGGGAAAGGTCGCGCGGTCGGAGGGGACGTCGACTGGGTCGTGCACTCGCTGGGCGCAGCGGTCGTCTTGCGACTCGACGTCCGCCCGGACGCCTCGTTCGCGGAGGCACGACGGTCGGCGCGCGCGGAGGTCGGCGGCGAGGTGCCAGTGCAGTCGTCCGGCGCACAGGGGCGGGTGGTCGGTGCCGGCGACTGGCGGCTCGCCCTCCGCCGGTCGGAGGAGCATTGGCTCCTGGCACTCGTCCCGACGGGGCAGGTCGAAAAGGTCCTCGAGGGAGTCCGGCACGCCGAGGCCGCGGGCGACGCCGAGCAGCTCGTCGCTCGCGTGCGGCGGGCGGCCGACGCTCGTTCGGCGGTCGGGGGCGGGATCGTCGACATCCGGGCGCGAGACTGGTGGTTGCGGGCGACCGGCGTGCAGGAGGGTCCGAGCGGGACGGCCACGCTTCCGGGCTTCGAATCGAACGCGGCGGGCGAAGGCGCTGGCCCGTGCGCACAGGACGTGCGGGCCGTCGCCGCCCAGTTGCCGGAGGCGTCGGTCGGCCTGGGGACGGAGCGCGCCGGAACGCTGGTGGAGATCGGAATGGATACGCCCCTTTCCTGGGTCGATCGGTTGGCATCCGCCGTCCAGGGGATCGTCAAACCGGGGGCTCGCAACGGAAGTCGACCGCAGGCGACGGCTGCTCTGGGGGTCGAGGTCGGCGAGGCCGTCTCGGTGCTGCGATCGACGCTCGACGCCTATCGGACTGCGCCCCTGCGGTGCGAACGGCTCGCCGTACTGGATCGAGGGCTCCGGCGTTTGAATCGGGCGGTGCGCCGGGTCCCACCCTGGGTTCGTCGCGTCTCGGGCGGGGAGCTCGTCGTCCGCCGGGCGACGGCCCGCGAGGGGTCGGAGGGCGGCTTCGATTCGCTGGCGGGTACGCTGATTCTCTGGAGCGAATCTCCGGGCACGTTGCTCCGGGCGCTGGAGGTCTTCGTGCCGGGCCTGGCGGAGGAGGGCCCGGAGTCGTTCGGCGAGCCGTCGGCGGTTCCGGGGCTGGCCGAGGACTTCCGCGCGCTGTCGTCGGCGGCGTCCGGGATGACGAAACACTCCGTGGTCCTTACGGTGGGCTCGAATGCGGTGGCCAGGGCGAAGTCGTCGATGGGGCGTGCCCCGCCCTCCGAGGGAAGGGGACTGTTGTTGCTGACCGCGTCCGATCGGTTCATCCGAATGATCGATGGACGGTGGCCCCTCTCCGGGGGGCGTTCTCGATTGCACCTCGCCGTCGAGGATGGACGCATCCGTGCGACGATCTGGCGGGACGGAGAGTGACGACCCGCCCGTCAGTCGCGGACGGCCGCCGACGAGCATGCTGTGTGTCTGGTGT
>JBDGRG010000054.1:0-4318 GCA_042218355.1 Bradymonadaceae bacterium | reverse complement strand
GCCATCGCGAACGCCGAAGTGCGCGACCGGGTCGACCGCCTCGGGCTCCCGTTCAATCGCTACGGGCTCGACAAGTACGGGGTCTCCAAGGACCATGTCGCGGCCTTCTTCACGTTGCTCGAGCCCTTTTACCGCCGCTACTTCACGGTCGATTGCTGCGGGCTCGACCACGTCCCGAACGAGGGAGGCGTGATGCTGGTGGGAAATCACTCGGGGGGAGTGCCCGTCGACGGGGCGATGGTCCTCTCCTCGATGTTCTTCGAGATGGAGCCCCCGCGGCTCGGTCACGGGATGGTCGACAAATTCGCGAATCGCTGGCCGGTCGTCTCACAGTGGTTCAGCCGGGTCGGGCAGTTCACCGGGTTGCCCAAACACGCGGTCCAGCTTCTGCAGGACGACCGCGTACTGATGGTGTTCCCCGAGGGGACGCGTGGCATCGGCAAGTTGTACGAGGATCGGTACAAACTCGTGCGATTCGGAACGGGATTCATGCGGATCGCGCTGGAGGCGGGTGTGCCCATCGTGCCGTTCGCCTTCGTCGGCGGAGAGGAGGCCCACCCGACCATGTTCCACCTCGACACGCTCGCGAAAATCTTGGGGGTGCCGTACATTCCCGTGCCGCCGCATCTCGTGCCGATCCCGCTCCCCGTCCACTGCGAGATCCATTACGGCGAACCGATGCAGTTCGACGGCACCGGGACGGAGGCCGACGAGAGGATCGATGGCTATATCCAGCAGGTCAAAGACCGGATCGCCGCGTTGATCGAGAAGGGCCGAGCGCGGCGACGGCGACAGCTGGAAGGGTGAAGGCAGAAGGATGAGGGGAGAGGAGAGCCGGGAGTCGTGAATGACGAGGTTTGAGAGACGAATGATGACGGCGGTCGGGACGAGGGCGTCGTGCGCGTGACGGGTCGCCACTCCGAGCGGCGGCGCAGGGCCTCCCTGCGGTCGGCCAGTCATTGAGCGATCGGGTGACTGAGCAAGTGTGCGACGCCCCCAGAACCATTGCCCGCCGTCAGGATTGAAAGCTCCCCGCCGGGATCGCCGGTCGACGGGCCCGCATCGGTCGCCTTTCCGGCCGGCGTCGCTTTAGCGTCGCCGGTTGGCTACAGACCGCCGAGCAGGGGGCGGCTTCAGCGCCGTGGAGGACGGTCGACCGGCCCGCAAACGACTTGGACGCACCCGATGGAGGATTCGATGAAGGTTCTGATCACCGGGATCTCGGGGATGCTCGGTCGGATGGTGGCCGAGAATCTCGTCGAGAGCGGCTTCGACGTCCTCGGAATCGACCGGCGGCCGTGGCCCGACGCGCCCGACGAGGTCGAGGTCTTCCGTGCCGACATCCGCAAACGGCCGGCCGAGGACGTCTTTCGGACGCGCCGGCCCGAAGCGGTCGTGCACATGGCGACGGTGACTCACTTCTCGAGCGGGGTGGAGGAGCGCTACCGGATCAATCTGCGCGGGACCCGGGCGGTCTTCGACCACTGCCACAGCTACGGGGTCGAGCGGGCGATCTTCGTCGGCCGGCACACCGTCTACGGAGCGGCCTCCGACGCGCCGCTGTACTGCACCGAGGACGAGCCCCCACTGGCCGTGTCGACGTTTCCCGAGCTCGCCGATCTCGTCGCCGCCGATCTCTTCGCCGGCTCCGCGCTGTGGCGATATCCAGAGCTGGACACCTGCGTCCTGCGGATGTGCTACACGCTCGGGCCCTCCCGGCGCGGGACCCTCGCGAACTACCTCCGGGGACCGAACGTCCCGACGGTGATGGGGTTCGATCCACTCTATCAGTTCATGCACGAGCGCGACGCCGCCGCTGCGATCGTCACCGCCCTCGAGCAGCGGCTGCGCGGCGTCTACAACGTCGCCGGCCCCCAACCCGTCCCGCTGTCGACGCTGATCGAGGTCTGCGGCCGCCGGGCCATCCCCGTGCCCGAGCCGCTGTTCTCGAGCGCGACCGGTCGCTTCGGTCTCCCGGACCTCCCGAAGGGGGCGACGAGCCACATCAAATATCCCGTCGTCGTCGACGACAGCGCCTTCCGCGCCGAGACCGGCATGGACCACGAGTACGACGAGGTCCGCACGATGGAGGCGTTCCACTGGGCGGGATAGAAGTCTGCAGTCTACAGTCTGCAGTCTGTGACCGGCAGTGGGTCGGATCGATCCTGTGGGATGGCGCACTCCCCGACGCCGGAGCAAGAGCGTTCACCGCGCTTCGTGCGGGTTCAGAATTTGAGTGGGTGACGCGGTTGATTGGTGCGGTGGGCTCCAGGCCACCGCGTATACCTGGGCGGGATGCGTGGAGCGGCTGAGCCATTGAGCGATCGAGCATCGAGGGCTCGATGCCTTTCCAGTCGTCGAGCGTCGGTCGACTTCCGGAGTTCGGTGTGGGCGGCTTCGGGTCAGAACGATTCGACGAGGGCTGAAGACTGTAGACTGAAGACTTCAGACTCAGTCGAGTCGGTCGAGCGCGTCTTCCGCGCGGGAAGCGGCGGGGGCGTCGAGCCGATCGGCGATCTTGTCGAGCACCTCGCGGGCGCGGTCGTCGCCGGCGCGCTCGAGCAGGGGGACGACGCGGTCGGCGACGGTCTCCGGATCGGCGTACAGGAGATCGTTCAACCCCGCGCTGAGCGCGGGTTCGCCCGCGGCGGCGCAGCGCTCGAGGAGGTCGAGCGCCCGGTTGCGAATGCCGGTCTGAGAGTGATGGACCAACTCGAACAGCGGCTCCAGAGCGGGTCCCTCGATGCGCTGGTCCTCCGGCAGACCGTCCGAGGGGAGGGCGGCGTGGAGCAGTTCCAGCGCGGTGACGACGATCGGCCGGTCCTCGGCCGCGTCCTCCAGGCTTCGAAGTCCCGCTCGGACCAGCCGATCGGGGTCGGGCGAGCCGGCCCCGGGCGCCGCCAGGGCGCGCAGCAGGAACGCCTCGGCGCGCACCCACTTCCGACGGTCCTCGCCGGCTGAACCCAGTCGCCTGCGGTGGAGGTTCTCGAGGGCGTCGAGTGCCTTCGGCACCAGCGACCGGTCGATGCCGGCGGCGGCCAGACCCTCGGCGGCGTTGGAGGCGCGCGGCGGGTCGTCGCTGTCGACGGCCTTCAACGCGCGGCGGGTGAGATCCGGATCCCCGGATGCCCCGGCGGCGGTTTCGGCGGCGGGCTGGACGAAATCGTCGCGGCTCGACAGGCCCCGATCGATCGCCTCGCGTTCCTCCGCTTCGACGTCCCCCTCGAGATGTTCGGCGAGAATGCGCAGCGCAGCGGCCCGGGCGGCGTCCGATTCGGTCGCCCGAAAATGCTCGACGGCGACCTCGCGAGCTCGGGGGTCGTCGATGCGCTGTAGCAGCCTCAACCCCGTCACCGGATCGTAAAGTTCCTCGCGCACCATGCGGGCGCCCACCTGGAAGGCGTCGTCGCGAGCCAGCGCCTCGCCCAGGAGGAATTCCCGGTCGACCCCGTCCGACTTGCGGAGCTCCTCGAGGAAGTCCGATGCCGACAGATCGCGCGGCGAGGGCCCGTGGTCGGAAGAGCGAAGCGAGTTGCGTGCCTCGTGGCCGCGATCGCGGACGAATTCGTCGTCGTCCTCGAGCGCTTCTTCGACGTAGGGGGCCAGCAGCGGATTTGCGACGCGACCGAGTCCTTCGACCGCCAGTCCACGCACCGTCGGATCCGGATCGCCGACGACGTCGCGCAGAAAGGCCTGGAGCCGCTCGCGGTGATCGGGGAGCCCGATGTCGAGGATCGCTCGCATGGCGACGGCACGCGCATCGTCCTCCTCCGGTTCGCCACTCTCGTCGAAGACGTAGCGCATCAGTGGGAGAAGTGTCCGGTCGTCTTCGATCTCGGCGAGCACCCGGACGAGTTCGAGCCGGGCGTCGGGATCGACGACGCGGAGTTGGTCGGTCAGGCTCGGGATCGCCTGCTCACCCGCTTCGACGAGTCGTCTGCGCGCCCGCTGGCGAACCTCGTCGTCGGGATGACCCAACCGCTCGGCGAGTTCGGCGACGTTGCTCGATTCATTCACGGCGATGGACGTTGGCAGGTCGACTCGTTTCGGACGGAGAAGAATACCACGGTCGCGCCTTCGTTGCAGGGACGGGCTGCGGCGCTCTCCGTGTCAGAGCGAGAGAGCTAGTCCGCAACGCGAATTCTCGACCATAGAGACCACGTCGACGCGGCAGCGTGTAGTTCCGAGTGTTTCGAGTTCGATCTGCGGATCGCGACGGGGCGTTGCGGGCGGGTCTGATCGGAAACCGTGGGAATCTTCGCCGCCGGCCGAGAGCAGCGTCGACCGCGCTTCCAGTGCCCTGACGCGACCGCCCGCT
>JBDGRG010000053.1:3239-4037 GCA_042218355.1 Bradymonadaceae bacterium | reverse complement strand
GAATCCGCCACCCTGTCGGTCGAACTCGGCGGCGGGATCGACATCGAAACCGTCAGTCGGGTCAATTCGGAGGAAAACGCCGCGAAGATGAAGACCAAGATCGAGGAGATGGCGAAGAATTCCGAGGGCCGTGCTCAGCAGATGTTGACGATGATGGGGGCGACCCCGCTGCTCGAGAACCTCGAAGTCAGCCAGGAAGGCAAGGCGGTCGTCGCGACGACGTCGCTGAGTGAAAAGGAACTGGATACCCTGATCGAGCGGGCCAAGCAATTCATGGCCGCCCGCAGGAAGGGCGCGATGCGCGGTGCGAGCGGCCCGAAATCGGGCGGAAAGACCAAGGGGGGCGCGACGAAGGGCTCCGGGTCGCAGAAGCCGCTGCCGATTCCGAGCAAGTCGCCGTCCGGGAAAGAAGGCAAATCGCCGTCGGGATCGGGGTCGACCGGCAGCGGGGCGTCCGGCGAGGAGGGTGTCGAGGCCGACTTCAACTGAACGACGGATCACCTGAATGGCATCCCCTCTTCGACGCTGCATCGTCGCGGCGGTGATCGCCGGTCTCTGTTCGAGCGGAACGGCCGCTGCGCAGCCGGGAACGTCACCGACCGACGGGCTGGACCTCCCTGACCGTTCGATCCCCACGCAATCGGACGCCTCGGCGCTGGAGGTCAATCCCGCCGGACTGGCCTTTCTCGGCCGCGCGGAACTCGAGTACGCCCTCGAGCTGGACGCACTCGACCGCCCCCCCGTACGCGACGGACACGCCCTCTTCGGCGCCGCCGGCTCCGACCGCGTCGCAGCCGG
>JBDGRG010000053.1:679-3229 GCA_042218355.1 Bradymonadaceae bacterium | reverse complement strand
TGGGTCGACCGACCCGCGCTCGAGTCCTCTCCCTACCAGAAATTCTCCTTCGCCACCGCCGTCCGACCCGGCCGGACCTGGGGCATCGGCCTCGGGATCGACGTGCTCGGGAGTCGCGACGACCGGCAGCTCGATGGTCTCGCCGGCGTCGACCTCGGCGTACAGGCCAAACCGACCGACGCCCTCGCCTTCGGCGTCGCTCTGGAGGACGTCAACCGTCCGTTCGCCCGAGAGGAACACGGCCTGCCGTTGCGGATTCGACCGGCCGGTGCCCTGCGGCTGTTCGACGGCCGGCTGACCGTCGAATCGGCGGCCTGCTGGGCCGTCCGACGCCGCTCCTTCGAGGTCACGCCGCGCGTATCGACGACGCCGACCGCAGGGCTGGACCTGTTTGCTCGCGCGGACATCGACATTCGCCCCGGTCGGACCCGCCGCCCCGACGCCGTCCTCGGCGAGGTAACCGCGGGACTCCATCTCCAGCTCGGATCGGTCGGACTGTCCTCGGCCGTGACCGCCCGGACCGGCGGAAAGCCGGGGCTCGGTTCGACGTCCCATGCGATCGACGTGACGCCCGCCCGGCGCAAGACGCTCGTCCACGCCGGGGAGCGCTGGGTACGGATCGACCTCGAAGCCGCCCTCTCCCCCTCCGGCCCGCCGCAACCGACTCGCGCCGGTCGGAGCGGCTACGTCGACGTCGTACGCGAACTCCGCACCGCCGAACGAGCCGACCGCATCGACGGTGTCCTGCTGGTCACCGGAGGTGCCGAGCTGGGATGGGGGCGAGCCTGGGAGTTGCGCCAGCAGTTGAAGTCGCTACATGACGCGGACGTCACGACCGTCGTCCTCGCCACCGCCCCGGATTTCGAGTCGATCTATCTCGCCTCGGCAGCCGACGCCGTCTGGACCGTCCCCTCCTCGACCGTCTCGCTGGAGGGACTCCACGCGACCCGGCGGACGTACGCAGCGGCGCTCCGCTCGATCGGCATCCAGACCGAATTCGTCCGAATCGGCGAGTACAAGTCCTCGCCGGAGCGCTTCGTCCGGGAGCGGCCGTCTCCCGAGTCCACCGATCAGACCGACGAGCTGCTCGACTCACTCTTCCGTCGAATCGTCGGGGGCATCGCGGACGGTCGCGGACTGAAGCGACGTACCGTCGAGCGCGCGGTCGACCGGACGCCCCTGACACCGGGCGAGGCGCTCGATCTCGGCGTCATCGATGCCACCGTGTATCCCGACGAGCTCCCCGGGACGTTGAGGAGCGAGTACGACGTCGGTCGGATCGTCGACGCGACCGCGTCTCCGCCCGAACCCGGCTCGGCCAGCTGGCCGTCCCACCGCGAGATCGCAGTCGTCGAGGTCCGAGGACCGATCGTCCAGGGACGGGCGCCGACGGTCCCTCTGCTCGACGCCCTGGCGACGGGGAGTGAGACGATTCGGTCGACTCTCGATGCGCTGATGCGAGATCCGGCGGTCCGCGCGGTGGTCGTCCGTGTCGACAGTCCCGGGGGGAGTGCTGCGGCCAGCGACGCGATCTTCCGGAAGTTGCGCCAGGTCGCCCGCCACAAACCGGTGGTGGCCTCGATGGGCAACGTCGCCGCCAGCGGGGGATACTACGTCGCCGCCGGAGCGGACGAGATCGTCGCGACGCCGAATACCACGACCGGTTCGATCGGCATCTATGCCGGCAAGTTCAGCGTCCATCCCCTCTTCGCGAAGATCGGTGTCGAGCAGTGGCACACCGACCGCGGCGAGCGCGCGGGGCTCTGGTCGCTGGACCGCAGCTGGTCGAAGAGCCAGCGACGGGCGGTGGCCGAGGAGATGAAATATCTCTACGGGCTCTTTCTCGAGCAAGTCTCGCAGACCCGTCCGCTCGACCGGCGCGAAATCGACCGCCACGGCCGAGGCCGCGTCTGGATCGGGTCCGCGGCCGTCGAGCGTCGGCTGGTCGACCGGACTGGCGGGCTGCTCGACGCCATCCGACGGGCGGCCGAACTGGCGGGCGTCGCACCGTCCCGGGCAATCGCGCGGGTCTACCCCAACCGCGGTGTGGTGGCCGACATCGCCGACTCGGCACGAACCGTGGTCGGTGCCGACTGGAGAGAGCGGCCCGGAAGCAGTCCCGTCGACGCCCTCGTTCGACGGCTGATCGACCACGTAGGCCGACAGGTCCTTCTCCCGCTGGTCTACACCCCGGGTGAACCGCTGATGTTGCCCGCGACCCCGCTCCCGAAGACGCTCTCGGGGCGTTGACCCAACCGGGCAGGGGGCCCAACTCGATGCGATGAACGCTCCAGATCACGCTGAACGAAGCGTATGAATCGGGCGATCCAGGGGGCCGGATGCGGATCGAGAACTCATCCGGTGTATCCGACACCGCGATGCGGTGGGGCTTCCAGCCGATCGAGGTCTGCCGTGGCCAGGACGGCCCCCGCTCCAATGCGTCGAAGCTCGACTCGCATGGAGCCCAGCGTGGTCATGGACTGAAGCGCAACTTCTCGGACTCTCCCGCGGAGAGATCGACGGTCTTCGAGTCGGAGTACCGGTCGAGCA
>JBDGRG010000053.1:353-669 GCA_042218355.1 Bradymonadaceae bacterium | reverse complement strand
TAGACCTTGACCTCGTGGCGCCCCGGCCGGATCGAGTGACCGTTCATCGGTGTCTCCTCGGAGACGAGTCGTCCGTCGACGTAGACCTTCCCCCATCCCTTCGAGACGCGGACGGTCAGCGTCGCCCGGTCGTCCTCCGAATCGTCGCCCCCCGCCCAGAGTGCGGATCCGGACGAACCCGACGCCCCCTCGTCGTCGGACGGGCCGTCGTCGGACTCGCCGCCACCTCCGGCAAACAGCTGCGTCCCCCCGCTGCCCTCGCCCTCGTCCCCCTCGTCGTCCCGCACGATGGTCACCGGGACGCCGCGCTGCCCGC
>JBDGRG010000053.1:0-343 GCA_042218355.1 Bradymonadaceae bacterium | reverse complement strand
TCCGGCTCCGACTCTTCGTGGGGCTGGCCCGAACCGCGGTCGGCGCCGGAGCCAGCCGCTCGTTCCGCCGTGCCTCCGCCCTCGTCCGACTCGTCGGGGTTTTCCTCCCCGGTCGCCCCCTCATCCGCGGCCTCGAAATCGATCTGAATCTCCTTCACCACGTCGTCGGACTGCTCCCACTCGACGGTTCGTTCGGCGGTCCGTCCGTCCGACAACTCCGCGCGGACGGTATAGCTCCCTCCACGCTCGAGGTCCGAGACCGTCACCGGGGCTTCACCGACGTACTCACCGTCGACCTCGACGTCCGCCCCGGAGGGATAGGTCGATATCTCGGCGACCGCCC
>JBDGRG010000052.1:0-5519 GCA_042218355.1 Bradymonadaceae bacterium | reverse complement strand
TCGACGAGCTGATACGCTGTCGCCAATCCCAGCCCGGAGCCGTCCTCGCGGGTGGTGTAGAACGGGTCGAAGATACGGTCTCGCTCCTCGGCCGGGATCCCCGGTCCCGCGTCCTCGACGGTCAGGGTGACGGCGGGTTTCCCCTCCCGGCGCGTCGGGGCCAATGAGATGCGGATCGCCGGCGAGTTTGCCGCTGCGTCGGCGGCTCGGCCGGCGTTTTCGAGCAAGTTCCAGAGGACCTGGCGGATGGATTCCCGGTCGACCTCCGCCGTCAGGTCGCCCTGCTCGACGATCAGTTCGATCTCGTCGGTGTCGGCGCCCGCCTGATTGCTGTAGAGGTCGAGGACCTCGCGGGTCAGATCGCCCAGGTCGGTCGATTCCGCCGACAGCGAGGGGGGTTCCGAATACTCCAGAAAGTCGGCGATCAAATCGTCGAGCCGCTCGACCTCTCGGAGGACGATGTCGAGTAGTTCCTCCCTGGACTCCTCGTCGGCAGCCTCGAGCATTTCGACGGAGCCGCTGATCGAGGCGAGCGGATTGCGAATCTCGTGGGCGACCGAGGCGGCCAGCTCGCCGACGGCGGCCATGCGCTGCGATCGTTGCTTCTCCTCCTGGAGCCGTTTGACCCCCGTCAGATCCTGAAAGACGACGATGTCGCCGATCTTCTCGCCCTCGGAATTCGTCAACGGAGAGACGGAGAAGCCGAGATGACGCGAATCTCCCTGCGGCGATTCGTAGGTGCACTCCGCGCGGTGGGACTCGGACTCGTCCCTCGACGCCCGCTCCATCTGTTCGTCGATCTCCGGGAAGAGGTCGCCCAGTTTCTGTCCGACGACCTCCTCGCGGGATCGACCGGTGATCTCGGCGGCCGCGCGGTTGAAGAAAAAGATGTGCCTCGTTTCGTCGGTCGCGAGAATGCCGCTGTCGACGCTCTCGACGATGTTTTGAGTCAGCCGCCGCAGGTTTTGCAGGTCGATGTGTTTTTGAGTCAGGGCGCCGGAGATCTGGCTGAGCCGTTCGGCGAGATGGCCGGAGAGCAGTGCGATCAAAAAGGCCGCCGCACAGTTCGCCCCGACCTCGAACCACAGCGGCCAGAGGAGTTCGCGCGAACGGTCGAGGTTCAGAAGTGGGTGTTCGACGCCCGCAGAGGTCAACACGCCCAGCCCGATCATCGCCAGCGAGGTCGCCCCGGCGGCGTACAGTGCTCCGAGCCGCCCGGCGACCGCCGCCGCGTTGATGATGACGAGGTAGAGCACGAAGAGGAAGATACTCCCCAGCCCACTGGTCACCGCCACCAGGGCGATCGCCATGACCATGTCGACGGCGACCTGGAAGTACGCCAACTGGCGGATGTCCTCGACCCGGTCGAGCACCAGGGCGTACACCAGCGTCAGTATGTAGGTCAGCAGGACGAGCCCGAGCAGGACGAGATTGACCGGGTTCGACAACCTCGCCATCCGAGAGATGTCGGTGGCGACGGCCCCGCCCAGCAGGAGCGTGACGAGACCGACCCGGAAGGCCATCAGGCCCTTCAGCCGGTCGTACAGCGAGGGCCAGGCAGTATCGGCGAGGGCCGAAGCCATGTCGGACTCGAGATCAGCCGCCCTGGATCTGCCCGGCCATCGTGAAGATGGGCAGATACATCGCGATCAGAAGGCCTCCGACGACGATCCCCAGGAACACCATCATCAGGGGTTCGATCATCGAGGTCAGATTGTCGACGGCGACGTCGACTTCGTCCTCGTAGAAGTCGGCGATCTTCTCGAGCATCGTGTCGAGTGCGCCGGTCGATTCGCCCACCCCGATCATCTGGACCACCAGTTGGGGGAACACCCCCGTCTCCTCGAGCGGTTCGACCATGTTCTTCCCCTGGCTGATCTCCTCGCGGGTGTAGTCGATCGCCTTCTCGACGGTCTTGTTGCCCGCCGTCGCCGCGACGATCTCGAGGCTGTCGATGATCGGAACCCCGGAGGAGACCATCGTGCCGAGCGTCCGGGTGAATCGCGCCACGGCGGTCTTCCGAACGACCGGGCCGATGACCGGTGCGTTGAGGAGTCCCTTGTCGATGACGGCCCGCGTGGGATTGTACCGCAGCGCCATCGCGCCGACGATCACCAGGCCGACGACCGACCCCAGCAGCAGCAGGATGTTCGACTGGATGAACTGCGACATCGCGATGACCGTCTGCGTCGCCCCGGGCAGCTCGCCGCCGCCCATGTTCTGGAACATCGTCTTGAACTTCGGGATGACCCAGTACAGCAGAACGGTCACCACCGCGGCCGCGACCAGCAGGACCCCGATCGGATAGGCGAAGGCACTGCGGATCTTCCGCTTGAGTTTCATCGACTTCTCGAGCTGGACCGCCAGCCGCTCGAGGACCTCGTCGAGCACCCCGCCGACTTCGCCGGCTTCGACGAGGCTGACGTAGAGATCGCTGAAGGCACCCGGGTGATCGGACAGAGCGTCCGACAGCGAGGACCCCGATTCGATCTCGTCGCGGACGTCGCCGATGATCGTTTTGAACTGGCGGTTCGGCTCGCTGTCTTCCAGCAGGTCGAGACACTGGACCAGCGGCAGTCCCGCATCGATCATCGTCGCGAACTGCCGGGTGAAGACGACGATTCGCTTGGTCGGGACGCCTCCGATCGTGGGCATCTCGATATCGATCTCGATGCCCTTCTTTCGATCGAGGAGGGCGTGATCTGCCGGTCGCGCAGTTGTCGCTGCGCGTCCTCGCGGTCGTCGGCCTCGATCTCCCCGGATCTCGGTTCACCGCCCTGGGTTGTGCCTTCCCAGACGAAAACCGGCATCTGTGGATCGCCTCCGCGTGCGAGCAGCGGGTAGCAGTGCGTGTCAGTCGACAAGGATGCCGGCAACCGGCGGGTGTTGGCAAGTTTTCAGTCTCGTCACCGCCGAACCGGGTCGGCCGTCAGGTGTACTGGATGTCGGAGTTGCGCCCACCGGCCCGACCATCGGAGCCGTCGTCGCCGCCGTCGATCATCGACTCGAGTTCCTCGCGATCGGTGCTGTGGACCATCGCGTCCTCGTACGTGATCTCGCTGCGCCGGTACAGCCGGGCGAGCGACTGGTTCATGGTCTGCATGAAGCTCTCGGCCTGCCCGACCTGCATCGAACTGTAGATCTGGTGGGCCTTGTCCTCCCGGATCAGGTTGCGAATGGCGGGCGAGGTGAACATCACCTCTGTCGCCAGCACGCGGCCGCTCCCCTTCGCTCGGGGGATCAGCTGCTGGCAGACCACCGCCTCGAGGACGAACGACAGTTGGGCCCGGACCTGTGCCTGTTGATGGGACGGGAAGACGTCGATGATTCGGTTGATCGTCTGGACGGCACTGTTGGTGTGCAGGGTGCCGAAGGTCAGATGACCGGTCTCGCTGATGGTCAGCGCTGCCTCGATCGTCTCCAGGTCTCGCATCTCGCCCACCAGTACCACGTCGGGGTCCTGGCGGAGGACGTAGCGCAGCGCATTCGAGAAGCTCTCGGTGTCGGACCCGACCTCTCGCTGATTGACGAGGCTGTTTTTGTGCGGGTGGAGGTACTCGATCGGGTCCTCGATGGTGATGATGTGCGACCGCCGCTCGCGGTTGATCTTGTCGATGATCGTCGCCAGCGTGGTCGATTTCCCCGAGCCGGTCGGACCGGTGACCAGCACCAGTCCCCGCGACTTGTCCGACAGCGTGCCGACGACCGGCGGCAGTCCGAGCTCCTCGATCGACCGGGTCTCCTCCGGAATCGCGCGGAAGACGCCCGCGACGGCGCCCCGCTGCATGAAGATGTTCCCCCGGAACCGGCTCAGGCCCTTGACGCCGAACGACAGGTCGAGTTCGTTCTCCTCCTCGAACGTCTGTTTTTGTTTGTCCGTCAGGACGCTGTAGCACAGCTGCCGGGTGGCCGAGGAGTCGAGCGGCGAGGTCTTCAGCGGGACCAGTTCGCCGTCGATCCGCAACTGGGGCGGGGAGTTGACAGTCAGGTGCAAGTCGCTCGCACCCTTGTCGACCATCGTTTTGAGCAGTTGGTGCAGGTTGGGCTCGGACATCGGCGTTCAGTCCCTGACGCCTCGGAACGGGGAAGGGCTGCAGCGGATCGAAGTCGAACCGGCGGCTGTCAGTCGGGCGCGGTGTTGCGCGCGACCTCTTCGGGCGTGGTCACGCCGTCGAGCATCTTCTTGATCGCGTCCTGTCGCAGCGTGTCCATGCCCATCCGGATCGCTTCGGCTTTCAGTTCGGCCGACGAATATCCCTGGATGATGTAGTCTCGGAACTCGTCGTTGATGTCGAGCACCTCGAAGAAGCCGGTCCGTCCGTCGTACCCGGTTCCGTCGCAGGCGTCGCAGCCCGCACCGTGGTAGATGGTTTCGTCGAGGCGGTCCTCGGGCACCTGGAGTTTGCGGAGCTCCTCCTCGGAGACGTCCATCGGCTCCTTGCACTCCTCGCAAATCGTCCGGCCCAGCCGCTGGGCGACGACGACGTTCAGCGCCGCGGTCACCAGGAAGGGCTCGACGCCCATGTTCAGCAGGCGGCTGACGGTGCTCGGCGCGTCGTTGGTGTGCAGCGTGCTCATCACCAGGTGGCCGGTCAGCGCCGCCTTGATCGAGATCTCGGCGGTCTCGAAGTCCCGGATCTCGCCGACCATGACGATGTCCGGATCCTGGCGGAGAAACGACCGCAGACAGGAGGCGAAGTTCAGACCGATCGACTCGTCGATCTGCGTCTGGTTGATCCCTTCGAGGTTGAACTCGATCGGGTCCTCCGCCGTGCAGATGTTCTCGGTGACCTTGTTCAGTTCGCTCAGTGCCGAGTACAGCGTCGTCGTCTTTCCCGAGCCGGTCGGCCCCGTCTCCAGGCACATGCCGTAGGGCTGATGGATCGCCTCCTTGAACGTTTCCAGCGGGCCGGGTTTGAATCCCAGCTTGGTCATGTCGAGCTGGAGGTTCGACTTGTCGAGCAGCCGGAGGACGACCTTCTCGCCGTGCATCGTCGGAATGATGCTGACCCGGAAGTCCATCTCCCGGTTCCGCCCCATCTTCAGCTTGATCCGGCCGTCCTGGGGGAGGCGCCGCTCGGCGATGTCGAGGTTCGCCATGATCTTCACCCGCGAGACGATCGCCTTCTGCAGCTTCTTCGGCGGGTGCATCACCTCGCGGAGGACGCCGTCGATCCGGAATCGAACCCGGAAGTCCTTTTCGTACGGCTCGAGGTGGATGTCCGACGCCCCTTTTTCGATGGCGTCGACGAGAATCATGTTGACCAGCCGGACCACCGGCGCGTCTTCGGAGGCCTCGGCGAGGTCGCTGACGTCGATGCTATCGTCGTCCTCCTCGACGTAGTCGACGTCGTCCTCGATATCGAGATCGCCGATGATCGAGTCGTAGTCGTAGTCGAACTCCTCGGATTCCGCCTCCGCGCCGCCGGCGTCGTAGTACTCCTCCAGGGCATTCTCGATGGCGGTCTCGCTGGCGACGACGACCTCGATGTCGTAGCCGGTCGAGAAGCGCAGATCGT
>JBDGRG010000051.1:0-11395 GCA_042218355.1 Bradymonadaceae bacterium | reverse complement strand
GGGTGGAGCGGCCGGGCCGCCGGCGAGCCGCTCGATCGACGCGACCGCTTCCCGCAGTTCGAGGACGACCGTGTCTTCGGGGTCGACGAGCCCGACGAGGTGGTCGAATTGCTCGACACCCGGTTGGCCCGTTACCGGGCGGCGCGGCGCCGGTGAGCCGACATCGCGCTCACTGGACGTCGACGACGAAGCGGCTCGAGACCGGTTTGCCGCGCGGGGCGACGACCGGGCCGTCGTCGTTGTTCCCAGCCGCGTCGTCGTACTCGAACGTCCCGTCGCCGTCGCTGCGGTGGAGAACGGCGAACAGGCCCCATCCGTCCTTCAGTTCCCCCTCGACCTCGATCGAGACGTCGGAGTGGATCCCCGCCGACAGCGGCGACGAGCTGTGCCCGAAGACGCCGGCGGGCGACCCGTCCTTCCCGACGGCCCGGAGGACCAGCCAGCGCTTCTTCTTCAGATAGGCGTGTCGCACCGTCAGCGTCGGATTGGTGGCAGCGACGGACTGACTGCTGGCCGCGACGGTCTCCGAGACGCCGCGGATGACGCCGCCCGAGGCCTCGATGAACGCGCCCAGACTGATCGCGTCCTTCACGCCGTCGCAGTCGACGTCGAGATCGGCGCGGTTCTTGATGAGATCGGCGGCGTTACAGGCCCGCGTGAGATTGCCGCAGATCGAGCCGTCCTCTTTTTTGCTGCACGCGGAGGCCTTCTGCTTGGCCGAGGCGGTGCAGGAGACCTCGCAGCTCCCGGCAGTCAGGCCACCGGGACAGATGTCGGGGTCCGAGCCGGAGGGGTTGGGGACGGTGAAGACGTCCTTCGGGAAATCCAGGCAGGCGCACTGGCTGTAGAGCTGGTCGAAGAGCCCGTAGAGGTCGCGCAGCAGGACGTATCCGCCCA
Organism: Bradymonadaceae bacterium; assembly: GCA_042218355.1. Classification (GTDB taxonomy): domain Bacteria; phylum Myxococcota_A; class Bradymonadia; order Bradymonadales; family Bradymonadaceae; genus CAJXPB01. The sequence continues at coordinate 10,498 of JBDGRG010000051.1, read as the reverse complement.
GCCGGCCCAGCGAGAGATCGACGCCCTGGTCGGCCGGTGAATCCCCCAGAACGCCCCCGGTACTTCGCATCCGGACGCCCCGGATCGGAACCGTCACGTCGAAGTAGCTGAGTTCGAGCGCCAGATTGAGGCGGCCGGGCCCGGCGGTGAACTGTGCGCCGTTCAGCTTTGCGCCGGGGATGCGCGTGTGGGGAAACGTCCCCGAGGCAAAACTCGTCGTTCGAATCTCGTAGGGGGTCCCGGAGGTGTCGACGTCGGTCTTCGCGTCGTCGGCGAAGGTGCCGCGGAGCGGATTGATCGGAAACGGGTTCGAGAGATCCGAGCCGCCGGTCTGGTGCTCGAGGACCAGCAGCAGATCGCCGTTGTCGATTTCGTTCTGGATCCGCTGGTCGATGTCGATGTTGAAGAACGACAGCAGCGACAGGACGCCCGCCATGTTGTTGTCCGGTGTGTCGTCGCCGTCGAGGTCGAGTGCCTTGTTTTTGGCTCGCGTGCTCGTCAGCTCCAGGCGCGATACTACCGACGCCGGGCCCCAGTCCGAGAACGTCTCGACCGAGGCGTCGCACCGTGCCGGTCGCGGTTCCGACTGGCACGTCTCGGGTTTGCTCCCCTCGAACGCCGGGTCGAGGCAGGAGCTCGGCCCCCCCGCGGCGTCCGCCTCCGCAGTGTCGGCCGTCGTGTCCCGGGGGGGCACGTCCGGTTCGGCCGCGTCCCCACCGTCCGGGGTGACGTCGGAGGCAGTGTCCCGCCCGTTCGCGTCGGAGGGGGCCGAGGTGGATCCGCCCCCACCGCCGTCGCAGCCGACCGCCGTCAGCGCGAACGCCGTGGCGACGAGGAGGGCGAGTGTCGATCGACTCGTGTCGTCAGCGTGTCTCATGTCGGGATCTCCCTGGCGTTACCGGGGCTGGAATCTCTCGGATCGGGTTCGATCACGTGGAGTTGCTCGTAGAATGCACAGAAGCGCTCGATCGCGTGGCCGACGAATTCGTCGGGGAGCAGTCCGACGTCGACGAAATCGAAATTCGACTGAAAGTCTCGAAGAATGCCGGTCGTGGGCAGGAACGTCCGGTCGAGCGCGCCGGCCACCGCCTGCCAGCTCCCGGGGGACCGCTCGACGAAACGCTCCAGCAGACGGGCTCCGACGTCGGCCTGGTGGCGGTCCTGTCTGCGGAACCGCTCGAACGGGGCCCGGGCCGCGCGGCCGAATCCGTTTCGGTCGAAGAACGTCAGAATGCCGGCGTACCCGGTATCGGCGAGGACCCCGAGGATCGCCGTCTGGTAGATGGCGACGGCGACCGCCTTGGACTCGATGGTCGGGTGCTCGTCCATCGCGCCGAGTGATCGCGGAAGTGCGCGCTCGAACAGAAACTCGAAATTCGGCGAGGCCATCGAGCTGGCCTCGCGGACGTCGCCCGTTTCGACGCGCCGGACCAGGATCTTGAAGAAGTCGGCGTGACGTTTCTGCGTCCGTTTCGCCTCCTCCAACGAGAGCCCCTCGTCCTCGATGCCCGCTCCCCCGGCGGCATCGAACGCTCCGCCGGCGATCCCCCCGAGGCTGTCGTGAATCGCGCGCTTGCCGCGGGCGAAGGCGCGGAAGACCGCGAAGAGAAGCGACCGCTGTTCCAGCCGCAGGCGGGGCCATTCTCGCCGGGAGATCGCGTCGACGGCGTCGGCGAGGGTCACCCGGTCCTCCTCCTCGTCGGAGCCTCCCGCCCCTCGTCCGCCCGTCGTTTCCGCAGCCATCGTCCGTGACACTCCAGTCGTCGATTCACCGACCGTTCGGTCGCTGCGATCGTCGGGCGGACGATATCAGCGCGGTCCCGGGGCGTCCAACCCTCGAGGGAGGGGTTGCGAGATTTCCTCCGATCGTCGCCTGCTCCGGACGCGCGTTCGTCGGTCGGTTCGCCCCCTGTCCATGCGCCGGCCTCCCGCGGTCCCCCAGCTTCCCTCGATGTTTCGGTGTGCAAGTCGATCCCCCGCCGGGGCCGCACTGCCGTTCCGCACCTCGGCTGCGTCGGCCGGCTCCGCTGCCCGCAGAACGAGGCATCGAGATGCGGCCGCCCGGTCCGGCAGCCCGGCGGCCTACTGTCGGCGGCGCACTCCGGTTCAAGTGCTCCCTTCCGGCCGGCGTGCCGGTCCCGGCGGGGGGCTCGCGACCCGCATCGGCGGCCGGGTCGTTTGACACGCGGAGTTCGCGGCGGATAAATCCGACCGACGATGCAGTCATGCGAGATCGATGACAACGGTTTCAGCACAGACCGGAGTACTCGAGATGGACGATTGGCACGCACTGGCGGATCGCGTACTCGACGGCGAGCAGATCGGGCGAGACGAGGCCCTCGACGTCGTTCGGGCCGACGACGACGAATTGCTCGGCCTGCTCCAGGCGGCCTTCCGGGTCCGCTCGGAACACCACGGCCGCAAGGTCCGGGTCCACGTCCTGCAGAATGCCAAGAGCGGCGTCTGCCCCGAGGACTGTTCGTTCTGCAGCCAGTCGATGAAGTTCGAGTCCGAGGTCGAGCAGTACGGGATGCAGTCGGTCGAGGAGATGATCGCCGGGGCCGAGGAGGCCTACGAGAAAGGGGCGGTCACCTACTGCATCGTCACGGCGACCCGCGGACCGGCTCCCGGCGAGGTCGAGGCCGTCTGCGAGGCCGCCGAGACGATCAAGGAGAACTACGGCATGGACGTCTGTGCGTCGCTGGGTATCCTGAAGGAGGGGCAGGCCGAGCAACTCGCCGAGGCCGGGGTCGACCGGTACAACCACAACCTCGAGACGTCCGAGGACCACTTCTCGAACGTCGTCAGCACCCACGACTGGCAGGACCGGGTCCGGACGGTCAAACGCGCCAAATCCGCCGGGATGGAGGCCTGCTGTGGGGGCATTCTCGGCATGAAGGAGGACAGCGAAGACTGGGTCGATCTGGCACTGTCGTTGCGCGAGATCGGCGTCGAGTCGGTCCCCATCAACTTCCTCAATCCCCGGTCGGGGACGCCGATGGAGGAGACCGACTTGCTCGATCCGCAGGATGCGCTGAAGGCGCTGGCGATGTTCCGCTTCGTCCATCCGGCCGAGGACGTCCGAATCGCCGGCGGACGCGAGGTGGTGCTCGATCACATGCAGCCGCTGGGGCTGTACGCTGCGAACTCGCTCTTCACGGAGGGGTATCTGACCACCGGCGGCCAGGGGGACTCGAAGGATTACCGGATGATCACTCAGGCCGGCTTCGAGCCCGAAGTCGTCGACGACGACCAGCGCGACAGCATCGAGGCGGCCGTCCCGGCCGGCGATGCGTCCGAGGAGCCCGCTCCCGTCCGCGCCTGTGGTGGGGCCGAATAGGGCGGCCATTGGGCCGGTGGGCCAGTGGGCGATTGGGCCCCACCGGGAACTGCCGACCGAAGGGGGACCGGTCGGGACCATCGGGGCGCTACGGCCTACCCCGCGCTCGCCGTCGTGAACTCGCTGAAGATGGCGAGGGTCCAGTCCGTCACCAGGCTCGCTCGCTTCCCCATTCCCGATTCCCTATTCCCAAAGATGGAGCCCCTGTACGACCCCGAGACGCTCGAGGAGTGGGACGACGAATATCTCTGGCATCCCTTCACGCCGCACTCCGTCTACCGCGACGAGGATCCCCTGACCGTCGTCGGCGGCGACGGGCACTATCTGATCGACGCCGAGGGACGCCGATATCTGGACGGGGTTTCCTCGATCTGGTGCAATCCGTTCGGCCACCGCCGCGAGGAGATCGACGAGGCGATCCGCGACCAGCTCGACCGCATCGCTCACTCCACCTTGCTGGGGCACGCCAACGACCGGGCGGTCGAACTGGCCAAACGGCTGGTCGAGGTCGCACCGGAGGACTCCTCGAAGGCCTTCTTCTCGGACGACGGGTCGACGGCGATGGAGATCGCCCTGAAGATGGCGATCCAGTACTGGCAGCAGGCCGAGGGCGGCCGGGAGAGCCAGCGGACGACCTTCCTGTCGTTCTCGAATCAGTACAACGGGGATACCGTCGGGGCCGTCTCGACCGGCGGGATCGATCTGTTTCACTCGCGGTTCGAGCCACTGCTGTTCGACGTGATCCGCGCGCTGTCGCCCCGGTTCTACGAGCGGCCCGAGGGCCAGTCCCGGGAGGTCGCCGTCCAGCGGTTCGTCGACGCCTTCGACGATCTGGTCGAAGAGTACGCCGACCAGCTGGCGGCCGTGGTGATGGAGCCCGGAATGCAGGGAGCCGGCGGGATGGTGAAGTTCCCGGAGGGGTTCCTCGGCCACGCTCGCGAGGTCACCGAACGGCACGGTATTCTGCTGATCGTCGACGAGGTCGCCATGGGGATGGGGCGGACGGGAAGCATGTTCTACTGCCAGCAGGAGGACGTCCAACCCGATCTGATGGCCGTCGCCAAGATGCTGACCGGCGGATATACGCCGCTGGCGGCGACGCTGACGACCGACGAGATCTACGAGGCGTTTCTCGGTCCGCCCGAGGAGGGGCGGACGTTCTTCCACGGCCACACCTACACCGGAAACGCCATCGGAGCGGCGGCTGCTGTCGCGACGCTCGACATCTTCGAGGAGGAGAACGTCCTCGAGGAGATGCAGTCGACGATCGACCACCTCGCCGAGGGGCTCGAGTCGCTGTCGTCCAATCCCTGGGTCGGCGACATCCGCCAGCTGGGGTTGGCCGCCGGCGTGGAGCTGACACCGACGCCGGGCGAGCGGGAGTCGTTCGAGTCGGCCGACCGCGTCGGTCAGAAGGTCTGTCGGGCGGCGCGCGAGAAAGGGGTGTTCCTCCGGCCGCTCGAGGACGTGATCGTACTGATGCCGCCGTTGAGCATCTCCCGCGACGAGATCGACGACCTGCTCGAGGCGGTCGAGTACGGCATCGACGAGGTGGCGCCGGAGTACGGGGAGTCGTCGAGTGGTCGAGTCGTCGAGTAGTCGAGCTACAACCGCACGACCATTTCCGGCCGACGGGATAGAGAGTCTTCCACTGCGATCGCCGTTTGAACAGCCCCTGGGGATCGCAGATCCGGCCGGCGGTGCTTCAGCGCCGCCGGTCGCCGCAGACCGACGAGCAGGCGGTGGCTTTAGCCCCGTGGAAGACGGTCGATTGGTCGAGTGGACGAGTGGACGAGTAGTCGAGTCATGGTCGATTCGGAGATCGTCGTCGTCACGGGGACCGACACGGAGATCGGCAAGACCCTGGTCGGGGCCGGTCTGTCGGCCAATCTCCGACGGCGCGGGGTCGATATCCGGTCGTTGAAGCCGGTCGAGTCCGGGGCGGAGGACCACGAGCCGTGCCGCCGGGACGGTGCCGTCCTCGCCGATGCGGCCGGGCAGCCCGAACCCTTGCACGCCTTCGTCGAACTGGGGCGCCCTCTGGCGCCGCCCGAGGCTGCGGACATCGACGGCGTCGAACTCGACATGGCGGCCTGGTGTGACCAGATCCGATCGCACGCCGAGCACGCGGACCGGACGATCGTCGAGGGGGCGGGCGGTGTGCTCTCGCCGCTGACCTGGGAGGAGACCGCTCGCGACCTCGCCGGGCGGTTGGAGGCTCCCGCGCTGGTCGTGGTCCCGGACGAGCTCGGGGTGCTGAATCATACCCTGATGACACTCGAGGTCCTGCGGAACAGCGGTGTCTCGATACTCGGCGTGGTGTTCAGCCGCGCCGATCCCCGCGCGGACGCGTCCACCGGCCGCAACCCCCGGACGCTCCGGCAATTCTGGGAAGTCGACCGGATCGCGACGCTCCCGCCGGTCGACGGCCCGGAGGAGGCGGCTGACGAACTGGACGAGGTCGCGGACTGGTGGCTCGACGGAGGTGCACCGTGAGTGCGAGCTGGACCCGCTGGCTGGAGGCCTCGCTGGCCGAGCTGGACGACCGGGAGCTGCTGCGCGACCTGGATGCGCTCGAGCCCGAGTCGGCGGTCCACGTCCGCCGCGACGGGCGACGGCTGACACTGTTCTCGAGCAACGACTACCTGGGTCTGTCGTACGACGACCGGATCCGCCGGGCTGCGGCCGACGCGGCCCGCGACGAGGGGATGGGTCCGCGCGGCTCCCCGCTGATCTGCGGCTACACCGACCGCCACCGGGCCCTCGAGCGCGAACTCTCCGAGCTGAAGGGGACCGAGTCGACGCTGCTGTTCCCGACCGGATTTGCCGCCAATCTGGGCGTGATGGCCTCACTGGCGGGCCCCGACACCGCGATCTTCTCGGACGAACTGAACCACGCGTCGATCATCGACGGGTGCCGGCTCGCCCGGCGTTCCGGAGCGGAACTGCAGGTGTACGACCACGCCGACCCCGAATCTCTCGACGAGGAGATGCGGGCGTCGGACGCCGAGCGGAAGGTCGTCGTCACCGACAGCGTCTTCAGCATGGATGGCGAGCTGGCCCCGCTCGACGCCATCGCCGACGTCAAGGCGAGCCACGGCGCGCTGCTGGTCGTCGACGAGGCCCACGCGACACTGGTCTTCGGCGCTGACGGAGCCGGTGTCGCGCGCGAACTCGGGGTCTCCGGGGCCGTCGACGTCAACGTCGGGACCATGAGCAAGGCGTTCGGGACGCTCGGGGGGTTCGCCTCGACGAGCGAGCGGATGCGGCGCTGGCTACTCAATCGCGGCCGGTCGTACATCTACTCGACCGCCCCTCCCTTGCCGATCGTCGAGGCGGCCCGGATGGCCGTCGACGTCGGTGGCGGCGATTGCAAGCTGCGCGACCGACTCTGGAGGCACGTCGACCGGCTCGGCGAGCACCTCGGCCGTGACCTGACCAGTCCGATCGTCCCCGTCGTCCTCGGGGACGAGGAGCGCGCCCTCCGCGCCAGCGAGCGGCTGCTCGAAGAGGGGATTCACGCGACCGCCATCCGGCCGCCGACGGTTCCGGAGGGGACCTCTCGGATCCGCGTGACGCTGTCGGCGGCGCACACGGAGGACGATATCGACCACCTGGCGCAGTGCCTCGAGTCGTTGGTCGAGTAGTCGAGCCGTCAAGAAGTCAAGCCGTTGAGCGGTTGGGCGGTTGAGTCGTTGAGCCACAAACGCACGACCATTGCCGGCCGACCGGGTTGAAAGCATTCCACCGCGATCGCCGGTCGACGGGCCGGAGTCGATCGCCATCCCGGCCGGCGTCGCTTCAGCGCCGCCGGCTGTCCCGGACTCACTCAGCCGGCGGTTTCAACCGCCGGTCGGAGGTCGAGCCGTTGAGCCAGAACCGCACGACCATTGCCCACCGACGGGATGGAGAGCTCTCCACTGCGGTCGCCGTTCGGACGGCCACGGGGTCGCCGATCCGCCCGGCGGTGCGTCGCTCCTCCCGCATCTCATAATTCATAAATCATAATTCATAACTCATCCTTCTGCCTTCTGCCTTCATCCTTCTGCCGCCCGTTGTTGCGTAACGGTCCGCGGGCCGATATCGTCCACCGGCGCGCGGCCTCCCCGATGCCCACCCCGAGGGCCAGACCATGGTTGACGAAGAACTCCGTTCCGATCTGATCGACATCGTTCATCACGAACACGATCACCTGAAGCGGCTCTTCGACGACATCGCCGACTCGTTCGAGCAACTCGCCGACGACCGCTCGGAGCTGGAGTCGGATTCCGAGTTGCTGGCGTCGGCGGCCGACGAGCTGGAGGTGGCGCTGGACGAGATGCTCCACCACTTCAGCCAGGAGGAGGAGGTCTTCTTCGTCGATCTCAAGGAGCGGTTCCCCGAACTCGCCGACGATATCGACGGGTTGGCCGACGCGCACGAGACGATGTGTGAAAAGACCCGGTGGTTGAAATCCGAGATGGGCGCCAGCCCGGCCGAAGTCGTCGCCGATCTCGACGAGATCCTCGACGTGCTCCGCGAGATGGCCGAACTGCTGACCCAACACACGCGCGAGGAGAATCGCGTGTTCGGGCGGGCACTCGAGAAGATGCCGCGGGAGGAGCAGCGCGCACTTCTCGAGGAGATGCGGAAGCTTTAGTCCGGCGATTCATCCCTGGCAAACCCATGGCCGAGTCGAGCGACAACGAGATCGCCGGGGGCATCGAGCCGCCCGAGGAGTCGGACGTGCCGGCGATCGCGGGTCTGTTCGAGCAGGACATGGTCTCGCTGGGGCTCGACGTCGATACCGAGGCGCTGGTCGATCTCGCCGGATACATCGTCCGGGACATGCACCGCGACCCGCCGGAAGCACTGTGCTGGGTCGCCCGACCCGGCGCCGGCGCCGAGCCGGTCGGGGTGGTCGTCGCCAACTTCAACTGGTCGCTGAAGTTCGCGGGGCGGGCGCTCTGGATCGAGGAGCTGTTCGTCGACCCCGAGGCGCGCCGACAGGGATTGGGGCGCGCGCTGGTCGACCGGGTCGTCGACTACGCCGAGACGCACGACATTCGGGGGATCGACCTCGAGGCGTATCAGGGGAATACGCCGGCGTCGGTCCTCTACCGGACGGCGGGATTCCACCGGCTGGGCCGCGAGCGGTTCTACTACCGCGTCGACGACGAAGAGTATCTGTAACCGCGGAGGAAACCGGACCGCAGAGGGCTCGGAGAGAACCGAACCGCAGAGGACTCAGAGAGCTCAGAGAAGGCAGCCTCGCTTCGCTCGGCCCCGAAAACCGGGTGTTTGAACCCCCGGGAGTCTGTATCTCCCGATCCAAGCATCAAGCATCTCAGTATCGTGCCCATTCGACGACTCGACATCCCATCGGTTCAGCATCTCGGGTGCTTCGCCTCTCAGCTACCCGGCATCTGAGCATCTGTAGCATCTGAGCATCTCGACGTCTCGCCAGCTCACCAGCTCGCTCACTCAGCACATCGGGTCTCACCGCGCCGACCGATGCGACCGGCGAACTGGGTTGGCGTAGTTCCACGCGTTTGCTAACCGGGGCTCGCGCCGTCGATGCCCGTGCCAGATGTTGCCCCCAACCGCCGACTGACATGACCGTCGAGTTTTCCGAAGAGACCGAGGAGCGCTTCCAGGAGCTCGTCGACCGATACCCGACGAATCTCGCCGCGCTCGTCCCGGTGCTGATGATGGCGCAGGAGGAGTTCGGCTGGGTGTCGGTCGAGGTGATGGACTACGTCGCCGACCGGCTCGACGTGCCGCGGTCGGACGTCCTCAGCACGGCGACGTTCTACACGATGCTCAACAAACAGCCCGGCGGGAAGTGCCACATCCAGGTCTGCACGACCTTCAGCTGCGCACTCGAGGGCGGTTACGAGATCCTCGAGCATCTGGAGGAGACACTCGGCATTCAGGCCGGTGAGACGACACCGGACGGGAAGTTTCAGCTGTCGGAAGTCGAGTGTCTGGCCTCCTGCGGCACGGCGCCGATGTTCGAGGTGACGATGTGCGACGGGACGAACGAGTACTTCGAGGACCTGTCCCCGGAGAGGGTCGACGACATTCTCGAGGAGCTGAACGAGCGCCTCGAGGAGCTGCCCGCCCCGGCGGAGATGCAGTAGGACTGAGTAAGTGTGTGACCAAGTAACTGAGCTGTTTACGGAAAGCTTCGAGAGGCCCTCGGCCAGGCGATGATGTCGAGTCGTCTGTGGATGGGGCAGCCGGCTGCTCGCGGCGAGACGGGCTTTCTTCGATCGCTGGTGAAACGCTCGAACGTCCAGCTCTCCGACGGGATGATCCGATGAGTGACGAAGAGACCGACGAGACAGTCGACGAACCGGTCGAGGAAGAACAGGAGGGCGAGGGGGATGAACCCGAGGAGGCCGAGGAGAACGGGTTCGAATCCCCGCCCGAGATGGACGAACCGTATCTCAGCAAGTTCTTCGATCGGGACGACGGCCACCAGATCGAGGTCTACGAGGAGCACGGGGGCTACGAGGCGATGAAGGAGGCCTTCGAGATGGACCGCGAGTCCATTGTCGAGGAGGTCAAGGCCGCGAACCTCCGAGGGCGGGGCGGCGCCGGGTTTCCGGCCGGTATCAAATGGGGGTTCATCCCCGGTGAAACCGAGGACGACAAGTATCTCGTCGTCAATGCCGACGAGAGCGAGCCGGGGACGTTCAAGCACCGGTACATCATGGAGAAGGACCCGCACCAGCTGATCGAGGGGTGTATCATCGCCTGCTGGGCACTCGGGATCCGCTACGGGTACATCTACGTCCGGGGCGAGCTGAAACACCTGGCGTACGGCCAGATCCAGCAGGCGATCGAGCAGTGTTACGAGAAGGGCTACCTGGGCGAGGACATCCTCGGGACGGGCTTCGACCTCGATCTCTACCCGCACATCAGCGCCGGTGCCTACATCTGCGGCGAGGAGACGGGGATGATCGAGGGGCTCGAGGGCAAGCCCGGCAAACCGAGGTTGAAACCGCCGTTCCCGGCGGTCGTCGGGGTGTTCGACAAGCCGACGCTGATCAACAACGTCGAGACGATCGCCTGCGTGCCGATGATCATCGAAGAGGGGGGCGAGGCGTTCGCCGAGATGGGGGTCGAGAAGAACGGGGGACCCAAGCTGTACGGGTTGTCGGGTCCGGTCGA
>JBDGRG010000050.1:0-3740 GCA_042218355.1 Bradymonadaceae bacterium | reverse complement strand
GCCGTGGCCGATGCTGCGGACCTCGCGGTCGGTGTTGTAGGCGAACCCGAGGGCGTCGCCGTTGCCCGAGAACCCCTCGCCCAGCCGGTCGGAGACGTCGAGCCCGCCCCGGCGCTCGGAGCGTTTGAGAATTTCGGTGGAGCCGAGCGAGCCGGCGGCGAGGAAGACGGCGTCGGCGGCGACGGCCGAAGGGGGCGCGTCGAAGGCCGCCCGCCCGTCGCCGTGCGTGCGGTAGTAGGCCCGCCACTGGTCGCCCTCGCGCTCGAGGTAGCGGACCTCCGTGCCGGTGAAGATCTCCGCGCCGTGGTTCCAGGCGTCGGGGAGGTAGTTCATCAGCAGCGTATTCTTCGACCCGTAGTTGCAGCCGCTGACGCAGTCGCCGCAGAGCGTACAGGCCTGTTGTTCGACGCCGGCCGCGTTGACCCGATCGTCGAAGGTCACTGCGATGTCGGGCCGCTCGAGCGGGACGTCCAGGTGCTCGGCCGACTCGCGCAGCGCCTCGAGTTTCGGCAGATCGGGCTGGTCCGGGTCGTCGGGGTAGGGGCGAGGCTCCAGCATCTGCCGCGTGCGGTCGAATCCCCGGCGGAGTGGAAACTCCCCGGTTTGCGGGTTCTGCAGCGCCGTCGGCCACTCGTCGTTCGCGAAGATCTCGTCGGTCGGCTCGATGACGACGTTGGCGTTGATCAGCGAGGTGCCTCCCAGCCCGCAGCCGACCAGCACCGAGATCTCGGGGTTGACGTGGAAGTCGTACAGGCCGGTCGCGGGCCCCTCGTGTTCCTCGGGGAGGTCGAGCTGGATCTCGCCGGCGGCCTCCTCCTCGGTGTCCGGGAACTCCCCCGGCAGCCACTCCTCTCCGCGCTCCAGCAGGCAGACCTCGCGGCCGGCTCGTGCCATCCGCGAGGCGGCGACGGCGCCGCCGTAGCCGGAGCCGACGACGACGATCTCGGTCTCGGCGGGGAGTTCGTCGACGGACGAGGTGATCGAGAACATCGGAAAAGACGGGCGTGGCGGAGCGGTTGGCCAAACGCACGGCTCGCGCAGGTCGAGGATCGAGACCCGACGAAACTGTGCGGAGGGGAAATTTCTCCCTAGATTCGGCGACAACTAAAAAGCAGGTTAGGGGACCGATGCGGGAACGGCAACGGGTGGCGTGCGTAGACCGAGCTTCTAGCTCGTGTCGTGGGGGGATCGGTCGGCTGTCGGCGGTTAGCTGTTGCGACACGAGCGCACGACCATTGCCGTGCGACGCCGACCGAGCTTTCGATGTGAACTCGGTGTCGACATTTCGAGTGGGTTCGCAGGTGCAGACGCCGTAATTGCCAGAGCAGGGATGCTCTGGCAACGTTGACCGCGCTCCATGCCGGTTAAAAATTAATTCGGTGTATAGTCGGTCGCAACAGGCGGCCCCTGCGGACTTGTGCCGCTGGGGAGCAAAGATCAGAGAACTAGAAGAGCCAAAAAATTGAAGTTTTGTTTTTCGCTTTTTTAGCTCTCGATCTCGTTCACCGGTGCCTCGAGGGTGCCGGGGTCCAACCAGCGCTTGTCCCGGGATTTATTTCTTAAGCTGCCTCAGCGCGGTATCCCGCAGAGCAGGGATGCTCCGGCTACGTTCCCGGGCCGCGCGGGCGCCGTTACTCGTCCGTCGGCCACCACGACAGCGCCAGCAGCAGAGTGCCGGCGAAGGTCGCGACGGCGTCGATCGGATGGAAAAATTCGGGGTGGAGCGAAGCGGCGAGTGCGCCGACGAGATAGGCGCCGGCGAGCCAGAACAGCCGCGGGTCGAACGCGACGGCCATCGCCCCGACACCGCCTCCGAGCAGCAGCAGCGCGTCGAGTTCGACGGACTGCGTCGATGCACCGCTCAGCCACCCGCAGAGGCGGGTCAATCCACGGGCTCCGAAGAGAAAGAGCACGGCGAGAATGATGTTGCGGTTGACTTCGTTCTCGAGCAGCCCGTCCCGCAACCAGTAGACCCCGCCGACCAGCAGGACCGCACGGAGGAGATAATCCTGTAAGTGAAACGTCCAGCTGATCGGATCGCCGGTCAACTGCGGAAGGACCGTCGGCGCGAGATCGGCGGCCGCGAACATCGTCCCGACCATGATGCAGAGAATGCTCCGGCCGTACTTTCCGATGTCGAGGTCGTGCTCGCGTCGCAGTTTCTTCAGCCGCTGAAATTCCCGTTCACGAGATTCGAGTCGGTCGCCGAGTTCGTCGACGCACTCCTCGAGATCGGGGCGAGGCCGGGGGAGTTCGGCGAGGAAGTGTCGGGCGGCCTCGTGGGCGTCGCGGTCGAGTTCGATCTCGATCCGCCACTCGAGGAGCTGCTGCAATCCGCGGCGGGCTCCCTCGTGGCCGGGGCTCAACTCGAGTGCCTGTTCGAAGGTGCTCCGGCACTGCGTAAAGCGACAGATCAGGTTGCGCTCGTCGGGTCCCTCCGGCGCGCGGCGAGCGTCGCGGAGGGCCTCGAACTCGTCGCGGGCTCGCTCCGTGAGAACGGTCGATTCTCGATGCTGCTGGTAGTCGACCAGTTCTCGGCGGAGTTCGGCGGCGCTCTGGATGCGATCATCGGGGTTGCGGCGGAGGGCGGCTTCGGTGATGTCGGCCAGCCGGTCGGGAATCTCGTCGCCGCTGGGTCGCAGTTCGGCGGTCTCGGCCTGGTGGAGGACCTCCATCAGCGAGTCGCCCGAGTGCGGGGGGCACCCGGTGAGGAGCTCGTGCAGGATGCCCCCGAGTAGATAGACGTCCGACGGGGGGCCGAACTGTTCGGTCTCTCCCCGCAACAGCTCCGGCGCCATGTATGCGGGGGTTCCGCCGACCTCCGAGGCTTGCATGTTCTCGAGGGTCGGGATCCGTGGATCCTCGAGTTCGTCGATGTAGCCGACGGCGATCCCCCAGTCGACGACGTAGATCTCGCCGTAGTCGCCGATCATGACGTTCGCCGGTTTCAGGTCGCGGTGGAGGATGCCGCGATCGTGCGCGTACTCGACGGCGCGCGTCACCTCGACGAGCGTTCGGATATGCCACGAGAGTGGAGCGTCGACTTCCGCATCGTCCGGTAACAGCGACGGGTTTCGGAGGATCTCTCGCCAGGAAACCCCCTCGATATGGCGCATCAGGATGACGGGTTCTCCGGAGTCGTCGCGACCGATGCGGTAGACGGGGACGATGTTCGGGTGTTCGAGATAGCCCGTGATCCATCCCTCTCGGAGCAGACTCGCGTGTCGTCGGCGGGTGTCGTCCGAGGAGTTCGTGTGCCGATGGGACCGTTTGGCGGCGACCCCGCGGCCGACCGGGATCTGGCGGGCCCTCAGCACTTCGTTCGTCGCTCCGCGACCGATCGAGACGCCGTACTCGACATCGGCGAGGGCCTCGGTCTCCGAGCAGGTGTGCAGGCGTGGGAGCGCATCGAGGAGATCGTCCGCAGACTCGAGGTCGAGGGACGGGTCGGTAGGCGTGATGCGGACTGTTTCGTCGAGCGGGGAGTCGGCGGCGTGTGACTCTCCGCCGGTCTCCTCGTTCGTCTCTCGGTCGCGTCTCGACTTCACCATGGTGCCCACCTCGGCACGCGATCGGTCGGATTCGTTCGGAACGACGGGAACCTACCAAAACCGGTGACTCGAACACAAAGGGGGGGAGCCAGAGGTTCCCTCGGGACCCGTTCGCGACGACCCCTCGACCGGGGGATCTCTCTCGGATGGTGGAGGGCAGTGGGCGGGGGATTGGAGAGGGGCCTCCCT
>JBDGRG010000005.1:2887-3743 GCA_042218355.1 Bradymonadaceae bacterium | reverse complement strand
TTCACGCTGCGGACGACGATGAACGAACCCGACCTGGCGCCGATCCATCGACTCCTGGAGCGCCTCTACGAGACGGACAAATACCCGGCGATCCAGATCTGCCTGCGCCACCGCGGCGAGATCGTCTTCCACCGGGCGATCGGAGAATACCGCCCGCTCGACGCCCCCGATACCTGGCGCCCGGCGGATCGCGACACTCGATTTCTTCTCTTCTCGCTCAGCAAGTGCGTCACCGCCACCGCGATGCACATCCTCTTCGATCGGGGGGAGATCTGCGTCGACGATCCGGTCCACTGGTACGTCCCGGAGTTCGGCCGAGCGGGCAAGGAAGGCATCACACTCCGCCATCTACTGACGCACACGGCGGGGATTCCGATGGTCTTCTGGCATCTCGACGACGATCTCATCGCCGACTGGGACGCCGTCATCGAGGAGATATGCCGGCAGGAGCCGGTCCACTTCCCCGGTCGGTACACCAGCTACCACGTCTTCTCGAGTGGCTACATCCTCGCCGAAGTCCTCCGGCGCGTCGACGGGCGGATGATCGACGAGTTTCTCCGCGACGAACTGCTCGATCCCCTGGAGATGGAGACGTTCGACTTCGGCATCGACGAGACCTTCTACGACCGAACGGCGAGAGTCGAGCGCGTCGAAGACCTGCCGCCCCGCCCCGTGATCGCCGCCGCGAGCCGGATACTGGGGGTGGACCTCGAAGAGGCCCTGGCGATCGTCAACCGGCCGGTCGTCCACGACTCCATCATTCCCGCCGGCAACATCATCGGCACCGCCGAAGAGACCAGCCGATTCTTTCAGCTGCTGTTGGACGGGGGGGCCTACGACGAGCGTCGCCTGCTGT
>JBDGRG010000005.1:0-2877 GCA_042218355.1 Bradymonadaceae bacterium | reverse complement strand
GCAGGTCCGACGGGCGACTGCCGAACAGGTCGTCGACCGCGACTGGACACTTCTGCTGACGCCCCAGCGCTACAGCCTCGGGTTCATGCTCGGGCGAAAGAGCACGCCCTTCAACGTCTTCGGCCCCGACACCGAGCAGACGTACGGCCACCTCGGGTTCACCCGGGCACTCGGATGGGCCAATCCAAAAAACCAGGTCGCCGGCGCCATTCTAACCAACGGTGTGCCGGTGCGACCGACACGGGAGCTCTGCATCTACCGAAAACTGCAGAACACCATCCGCCGCACCTTCGGGTCGCGGGGACGATCATGACCGGTTGGCGACAGATCCCCGACGGGGGATGGGATGGAAGCCCCTCTGAGACGACGGACGGCAGCGTGAGAGGGATTCGAGAGGCCCCCCACCCTGTCTTTCGGACACCGCTGCGATCGATCACTCGTGAACGCACCTCCGGGCCGTGTCTCCCTTGCGCACGACGCACCGCGGCGCTAACATAGCGGCTCGTCAATAACGCGTGCTGTTCTGCTCGCCCTGTTTCGTTCGGTGTTCGATACCGTGATCGGAGGACACTCATGCCGCAAATTCCGATGACCCGCGAGGGATTCGAGCAATTGAAAGAGGAACTCGAACATCTCAAGAAGGTCGAACGCCCGAAAGTCGTCGAGGCCATCGAGGAAGCCCGGGGGCACGGCGACCTGAGTGAAAACGCCGAGTACGACGCCGCGAAGGAGAAGCAGGGATTCGTCGAGGGCCGGATTCAGGAACTCGAATCGATGATCGCGCAGGCGCAGGTCATTGATCCCTCCGAGTTGTCCGGTGACCGCGTCAAATTCGGCGCCACGGTGACGATCTTCAACCTCGAGACCGACGAGGAGAAGACCTACAAGATCGTCGGGAAGGAAGAGGCGGACATCGAGGACAACGAGATCTCCTACACCAGTCCCATCGCCAACGCGCTGATCGGTCAGGAGGTCGCGGACGAGGTGACGATCGACACCCCGTCCGGCGAGAAGCTCGTCGAGATCATCGAGGTCGAGTTCGTCTGACTCACTCGGCCACTTCGCCCGCGGCCGTCTGCTGATCCGCGTCGTCGGGCCGTTCGGCGCGGAGCGCCTCGAGGTTGAACCGCTCCGAGACCTCGGCGTCGAAGACCAGCTCCGGCAGTTCGCTGACGTGCTCGACGAAGTGGAACTCCAACTCCTCCTTGACGTCGTCGGAGACGTCGACGAGGTCCTTCTTGTTCCGCTCGGGCAGGACGACGTGCTCCAGCTCGGTCCGGTGAGCCGCCAGGACCTTCTCCTTGATCCCGCCGACGGGAAGGATGTTCCCGCGCAGGGTGATCTCGCCGGTCATCCCGACGTCACTGCGGACCTTCAGGTCCGTCAGTAGACTGAGCAGCGAGATGAACATCGTGATCCCGGCCGACGGTCCGTCCTTCTGGATCGACCCCGCGGGCACGTGAATGTGCAGGTCGTGGCCCGACTTGAAGTCGTGGTCGATCTGGAATTCGTCGGTGTGCGAGCGGATGTAGCTGAGCGCGGCCTGGACCGACTCCTGCATCACGTCGCCCAGCTGCCCCGTCAGAACCAGCTCGCCGTTGCCGGGCATCCGGGTACTCTCGATGAACAGGATCTCGCCGCCGGCGGCCGTCCAGGCGAGTCCGGTCGCCACGCCCGGCTGGGCGGTCCGCTCGGCGACCTCCCGTTGAAATTTGTCCGGCCCGAGGAAATCGACGAGATTGTCGTCCTCGGCCTCGACGAAGACGTCGTCGCGCTCGTCCTCGTCGGCTTCGGCCACGCGGACGGCGACACCGCGGCAGATTTCGGCGATCCGGCGCTCGAGATTCCGGACCCCGGCTTCCTGCGTGTAGTTCCGGATGATCCGGCTCAGTGCGTCGTCGGTGATCTCGAGTTGCTCCTCCTCGATTCCGTTCTCCCCGAGTTGCTTCGGGATCAGGTAATCCCGGGCGATGTGCTTTTTGTCGTAGACGGTGTAGCCCGGAATCTCGATGACGTCCATCCGATCTTTCAGCGGTTCGGAGACCGGATCGAGCAGGTTCCCGGTCGCGATGAAGAGAACGTTCGAGAGGTCGACCGGAATCTCGACGTAGTGGTCCGAGAACGAGTCGTTCTGCTCCGGATCGAGCACCTCGAGCAGCGCCGACGACGGGTCGCCGCGGAAGTCCTGGCCGACCTTGTCGATCTCGTCGAGCATGAAGACGGGATTGTTCGTCCCCGCCTTGCGCAGCCCCTGGACGATCCGACCCGGCAGCGCCCCGACGTACGTCCGCCGGTGCCCGCGGATCTCGGACTCGTCGTGGATCCCCCCGAGGCTGACGCGGACGAATTCACGCCCCAGCGCTCGAGCCACGCTGCGGCCCAGACTCGTCTTGCCGACGCCCGGCGGGCCGATCAGGCAGAGGATCGGCCCCGACATGTCGTCCTTGAGCTGCCGGACGGCCAGAAACTCGATGATTCGTTCTTTGACCTTCTCGAGGTCGTAGTGATCCTCGTCGAGGATCCGTCGCGCCCGGTCGATGTCGAGCTTGTCTTCGGTCTGCTCGCGCCACGGTATGTCGAGTAGCGTCTCGACGTAGTTGCGCGTGACGCCGTACTCGCTGGACGCCGGCTGCATCCGCCGAAGACGCGACAGCTGCTTCTTGCAGGTCTCCTCGACCTCCTCGGGGAGATCGGCCTCCTCGACCTGTTCGGCGAGGTCCTCGAGATCGCCCCCTTCCCCCTCCAGCTCCCCCAGCTGTTCCTTGATGGCCTTCAGCTGCTGGCGGAGGTAGTACTCCTTCTGGTTCTTGTCGATCTCCTCCTTGATCTGATTCTGAATCTTGTCGCTGACTCGGAGGACCTCCAGCTGGCGCGCCA
>JBDGRG010000049.1:6440-10365 GCA_042218355.1 Bradymonadaceae bacterium | reverse complement strand
GGGGCGGCGGCGAATGGAACCACGGGTGCGGCGGCACCGGGGGCGGCGGTGGGAGCTTCCTGAACCAAAACGGTAGCAACCGCAACAACGACGTCGGCGAGAACGCCGGCGACGGCTGGGTGAAGATCACCCGCAAGTGACGGCGGTCGACGCGGCCGACGCACGCGGCTGTGGTGAATCGGCGTATCCGATCCCGCCGGATGCGAATTGAGAGACTGTCCGGTGCGCCCGTGACCACGGTGCGGTGGGCCTCCAGCCCACCGCGCTCCTCCCCACCCTCAATCGTTCGGCCACGGGTTCGGAGGGGGCTGGACCGGCACTCGAACCTCCTCTCGATTGGCACTCGAACCCTTCCGGCGGATATTCTCGGCGAGCTTTCGCATCAAAGCGAGATCGTCGCGGATATCGGCATCCCGCCGCGAACGATTCCAGTCTCGGACGTTTTCGATCAGAGGATTCAGCACGGCGAGCGCCGCGCCGGCCGCTCCGTTCGAGGCGCGCCGGGAGGCCATCCGCAGCCCGGCAAAGACGTTCAATGCGACGAACGCCTTCTCGACGGTGCCGTTCGTGAACTCCCCGTCGTCCGGCGCCGCCCCGGGCTCGAGCGGGTTCCGAATGTCGATGCGCTGCTCGACGCGCCGGCCCGTCTGCGGTTCGCGATAGGCCATCTCCAGCGTCCCGACCGGGTGGTCGGACGGAAACTCCTGCAACGCCGTCGGATCGGCCGCCGGAACCAGTTCCAGCAAGATCACGCCGCCGCCCCCCCGCCGGCCCCCGCCGGGACCGACGTCGTCGTCGCTCGACCGCGTCGCCGTGTACAGCGCGGGAATGTCGATCCTCGCTCGACGTCGACTCCCCGACCAGCGCTTCGTCCCGTAAGCCGCCCGAAATTGATACGCCTGGGACACCTCGAAACGGACGTCGACCTCCTCGGCCAGCGGCACGAGCGCCGTCCCGATCTCCTCGGCGAACACCTCGGTCACCGCAGCGGGATCGTCCAGATAGTAGCTATTGGCCTCCCCCAGCTCGCCGAGCCCCCTCATCAACTCCGCATCGTAGTCGTTTCCGACGCCGATCGTCGTCAGCCCGACGTCCCGTCCCAGATACGTCTCCGCCAGTTTGAGAATCCGGCTGTTTCGACGGATGCCCGTCGTCGCGCGGCCGTCTGAGATCAGTACCACGCGGTCCCGCGCCTCCGCCGGCCCCGCGCCGTCGACCTCGCGGAACGCACGCCGCAACCCGGCGTAGATGTTCGTCGACCCACCCGATCTGAGGGACTGGACCGACGTCTTCAACGCCGCCCGGTCGGCGGCGCCGGGACCCGACCGCGCGACGACCTCCGCCCGGTCGGCGTATGCGACCAACACGAGCCGATCCTCGGGCGTCAGACGATCGGCGAGCAGCTCGAGCCCGCGCCGCACCGCCCGGATCGAGCGCCCGGCCATCGACCCGCTGACGTCGATTGCGACGGCGAGATCGAGTGGCGGCCGCTGAAAATCGTCGGGGTTCCTGGGCGAGTTGAAGCCGACCGCGACCATCGTGCAGTTCGATCCGTCGATCATGTTGCCCTGGACGCCGAACATGCCGTGCAGGCAGACGTTTTCGCCACACGTCGGCTCCGAGAGGTCGAAGTGATGTTCCTGGAAGAAGCCGACCCGATCCAGCGTGGCGGGGGCGGGGATGTCGCCCCGCTCGACGATGTCTCGAAAGCGGCCGATGTCGCGCGCACCCGCCTGACCGACGGAGCTTCCTCGCGGTCCCGTCCGTGCTCCAGGGGCGCCGCCCGAAGCCACCCCGGAGCTCTCCGACGTCGCGCTACTGCATCCCGCGGAGATGACGAGGGCGAAGGCGCCGAGAACCCCGACCCACCGGGAGAGGGTCGAGACCGCCGTGTGAACACGTCTCTCCTCGTCGAAACGTCGCATCTGGCTCCTCCTCCGGTTCGAGGAATCGATGATACATCGCGTCAGGGGCCTCTGTTCTTCCACTCAGTCGCCCGCGTCCGAGTCTCCGAATCCCACCGTCGCAGCGACCTCCACGAACGGTCCGGTGCTTCCGCGCGAAACCTCGGAGACCGAGTCCCGTCTCTCGCACCCCTCCGGGCCGGAGACCACGCGGTAGAGGGCGCGATTGAGGTACAGCCGCCGGGTTGGCGACCCCGGAGCATCGATCTCGATCGCCTCGCCGAGGACCAACCGCCGGCCCTTGGCGGCCGTCCGCACGCGGGCCGCGAGGTCGCTGCGACCGCAGTCGGAGAGACTCGGCCCGCATCCGGGCGCCGGGTCGTAGGCGAGTCCGACCCCCAGCCGATCCGGGAGCTGTGCCCCGCGGAGCAGATAGACGTCTCCCTCGTTCACCAGATCGCCGTCGGTGTCGAGCACCCGGATGTCGAACTTCAGCCCCCCGGCTCCCGACGCCTCGGCGGTCACTTCCCGAGCGCGAACGAAGACCGTCCGACCCTGTCGGGGCTGCAGGATCTCCAGCATCGTTCTGGGAGCGCAGATCGTCGATTCGTCGGGACGATTGAAACCGGGGCCTCCCTCCCGACCGGGATGGTCGGGCAGTACCGTCGACAGCGTGTGACAGCCGTCGGGGCCGAACTGGAGTTTCCGAACCTGCCGCCACCGGGTCGGGACGGCGTCCCAGGTGAAGGGCGCGCGCCGGACGGGCTGTCGGCAACTCGCCGGAGACCGACGACGCTCGCGCTCGTTCCGGTCGGGAAGCTCGTGCACGAGGTCGCGTGCCCGGCGTGCGTCCCAGCCGTACTCCGCGCCCTCCGGGATCGCTGCCGCCCGTCGTCGCTCCTCCCGCGTACACGTCCGGTCCGACGGACAGGGCCGCTCGCCGAAGTCACCGACCTGGTCGGGAGCCACCTCGGAGTAGTCCGCCGTCATCACGACCGTCGGTCCGCGGGCCAACTCACCCTTGTCGCCCTCTGGATTGGGACGGATGGCCCGGGGTTGCAGTTCACCGGACCAGAACACGACGACGTCCGGCGCGACCTCGCTGGCAATCCGGACCGCCCGGCAACCTTGCTCCGACAACGGCGGGACCTCCGCCTCGTTCCGCGGCACCCCGAGGCCGATCTGCTGACTGGAGAGCAACTCCCACCGAACCGGCTCGGCGAACACCTCGTCGGTCAGGTGTAGTTCCGGGGCCTCGGCGACGCGGTCGCAATCGAGTTCGACCCCCGGTTTCAACCGCCGTACCCGGACGACCTGCAGTTCGTGCGTCTCGTTCAACAACGCGACGCGTGCTCGGAAGGGCTCCGGGCGTCTGGGAGGTGGATCCTCTCGCTGGGGCGGGCTACTCGCCAGACAGGCGACCGCACCGCCGACCGCCAGCCAGGCGGCGAGTCCGCGCTGCCACCCGCCCGCCTGGCGGCGCATCCGTCGCTCGAAGATCCGCAGGCCGAGCGGGATCGCCGGGAGCGCCAGCAGATCCGTCGGATCGACCGTCGTCTCCCAGCGGAATCCGAGCAGGCCGGGCACGTGACTCCAGGCCGATGCGGCCGAGGCGGAGAGATTGATCGCCGAGAAGACCACGGCGACGATGGCGCCGGCGCCCCAGACGGCCCGCGAGGTTCGGCACCTCAGTATCACCGCCAGCAATACCGGCGCGACGATCAGCCCGGCCACGTCGCTCAACTTCCCGGTCACCACGGGGGCCCATCCGGTCGGCTTCAGAACGTGGTCGTTGACCACCAGCAAGATCAGCGCGGCCAGCCAGGTCGGATGCAGCAGCGCGCGGGCCGGCTCGAGTTCGTCTCCGAGTGTGTCGGTCACGTCACGCATCGGCTCGGTCCGGCGTCGTGTTCACGGTAGCCTCGCTCACTCGTCCCTGGTTGTCTGCAACAAGCGTTCCCGGGCCGTACGACTGGTTCGACCGACCGATTCGACGCCGGTTTTCGATCGCCCTTCCCTCG
>JBDGRG010000049.1:0-6430 GCA_042218355.1 Bradymonadaceae bacterium | reverse complement strand
TTGCGGGGGAGCTCTGTTCGGCAATCCGAGTTTCGGACCTCGTTCGCGACGCGGGGTGGATAACCGACATACCGTTCGCACCGGCGGGATGGATGAGAGATGTACCATCGGTCTATTCTTGCGGTGCGCGATGCGACGTTTAGACTGTCACATTCGCCACCACTTCTCGCACTCTCGGGCCACGGAGCGGCCGACAGCGGTATGTCGCGAGACGAACCGACAGAGAAGATTCTGGATTACGAACTCGTCCGGTGGTTCGTACCGGACGAAGCGGCCCGCGAGGATACAGCGGAGGCCATTCGAGCCCGCGTCTTCGTCGTCAGTGTCTTCGTCCTGCTCGCGATGGCGGCGCCGTTCGTCTACGTGTACGCGGGCCTGTTCGGGATCCCCGAGGCGGCGACGATCATCTCGGTCGGTTTCGTGGCCGTCTGCGCGACTCCCTTCGCCCTGAAATGGACCGGCCGGCTCGATCTCCCCAGCCACCTGGTTGCTCTCAGCCTCTACGCGGGCATCGTCGGCATCAGCATGTTCACCGGCGGCATCCACGCGCCCGCTCTGCTCTGGATTGTGGCCGTTCCGATCTACGCGCTTTCATTCGACGACCGCACCGGCGCCCTGGTCTGGGTGTTCGTCGTTGTCGGAACATTCGTCGCGTTCTATCTGGGCGAGTCCACCGGCAACGGGCTGTCGGTCCAGCGACTCCCCGAACCCGACGTCACACTCCTGCGACTGCTCGGCCTGATCGGGGTGACGTTTTTACTTACCGCCGTGTTCAGCCTCTACGGCCGAATCTACGAGCGGCTGATCGAACGGGTTGAACGACTCCGCGAGAAGTTCGACCTGGTGACCGAACTTCCCACACTGCATACCCACCGCGAGCACCTGACGGATCACCTGCGACGGATGCGCGATGTACGGGTGCGTTTCGCGATGGGCATCGTCGACCTGGACGACTTTCAGTCGGTCAACACGAGTCTCGGCACATCCGCTGGCGACGAACTGCTCGCCCGGGTGGGCGGGCGTCTCGAGGCGCTGATCCGCCAGCACGACTCCGTCGCACGGATCGGGGACGACGCCTTCGCCCTGCTCTTCGACGACGTCGCCGAACGCCCGCATCTCGAAGCCATCGCCGAACGGGTCGTCGACGCTTTCGAGGAGCCCTTCGACATCGAGTCGACCGAGGTGCACGTCGACGCGAGTGCGGGGTTCGTCTGGCCTTCTCCGGCTCTGGTCGACCAGTCATCCGACGAATCGGCCGCGAGTCGGCTCGAACGGGCCGCCCGCCGCTGTCTGGATCGCGCCAAGGAGGTCGGCGGGAGCTCCTACCGACTTCGCGAAGTCGGCATGGAGGATTCCGTTCGGGATCAGATCGCCCTGGAGAACCGGATACGCGAAGGGATCGATGCCGGTGAATTTACCGCGCATTTCCAGCCTATCGTCGACATCGAGCGGCACGAACGGCTCGGGTTCGAAGTACTCGCCCGCTGGGAACACCCGGACCGGGGCGTCGTCTCGCCCGGGACGTTCATCCCGGTTGCCAGTCGCTCCGACCTGATCACGACTCTCAGCCGCGAGGTCCTCGAATCGGCGTGTCGTTCGGTCGCCAAACACCGCGACTCACTCGACCACGTCGAGTTGCACTTCAACCTCAGCCCGCGTCAGCTCATCGACGACACGTCGCTCGAGTCGATCGCTGCGACACTCGACGAACACGCATTCGCTCTCGATGATTTTCGGTTCGAAATTACCGAGCAGGAGTGGCACCGGTACGAAGAAGACATCCGCCAGTGGCACGAGGAGGGCTTTGCCTTCGCCATCGACGACTTCGGCAAGGGATACTCCTCGTTCGCACGCTTCAAGCGACTCCCGGTCGAGGCACTGAAGCTCGATCTGGAATTCGTCCAGGGCGTCGTCGACCACGAGACCGACGCAGGCATCGTCCGGGCGATGGTCGAATTCGGCCGCCAGGTCGACGTCCCCGTCATCGCCGAAGGGGTGGAGACGGACGAACAGTTGGCCTTCCTCGAATCCGTCGGCTGCCACGCCGCTCAGGGGTATCTGCTCGGCCGCCCGGCGCCACTCGAGACCTTCGTCGCCGAGTCCTGACCCAGGATCACGCCCTCCATCGAGCGGCTCCGGGGGTGAGCCGACTGCGTGGGATCGAGGTCGGAGACGAACGTCGAGGGGAGTCACTCGCCGAGGCCGATCCCGGCGGGTGGCGACCCGTCGCCCCCACGGCCTTGCGCCGCGGGTTCCCGGCTCTGGGGGAGCTAGCACGCCACGAGGGCACCACGCGCCCCGCCCCCGCAATCGGAGAGTCGAGCCGTCGGACTTGGCAGACGCGCGGGTTGGAACTACACGTCGGTCTCGCGCCAACCGCGAACCCAACCGAGGAGTCCCCCATGAACACCGACTTGAACGACAAGACCGCCTTCGTCACCGGCGCCGGCAGCGGCATCGGCCGCGAGATCGCGGTCACACTGGCCGAGAACGGCGCCGATGTCGCCGTCAACGATGTCGACGAGGACGCGGCCGAGGCGACCGCCGCGGCCGTCGAGGAGACCGGCTCGCGCGCGGTGACGGCCGTTGCGGACATTTCGGACTACGACGCCGTCCGGCACGTCGTCGACGAGACGATCGACGCGTTCGGTGCCATCGACGTCCTCGTCAACAACGCCGGCTGGGACCGCCTCGAGCCCTTCCTGTCGAACGAGCCCGAGACCTGGGACAGACTGATCGACGTGAACTTCCGCGGGCCGATCCACGTCACCCGTGCGGTCGCCGAGCACATGACCGACCGCGGGGGAGGCTCGATCGTCAGCATCGCTTCCGACGCGGGTCGCGTCGGCAGCATGGGCGAGGCCGTCTACTCGGGGTGCAAGGGCGGCATCATCGCGATGTCGAAGACCTGGGCCCGGGAGTTCGCCCGCGACAACGTCCGGGTCAACGTCGTCTCCCCCGGGCTGACCGACACCCCGCTGCTCGAGGAACTGCAGGAGACCGACTTCGGCGAGAACGTGATCGGCGCGATCACCGATCAGATCCCGTTCGGACTGGGCGAACCCGACGACATCGCAACCGCCGTGCTCTTCTTCGCCTCGGACGAGACCGACTACATCACCGGCCAGGTCCTCAGCGTCTCCGGCGGCCTGTCGTTCCACGACTGACCGCAGACCATCCGGGGTTTCGGCTACCTATGGAGCCGGGGGCGCGAGGTCTCGACTCGTCGCGCCCCTACCCCGCGGGCGTCTTCGTCCGTCACCCCCCGGTAGCAGGCGTAGGCGTGCGGCTCGCCCTCGTCCCCCGCCGTGCCCCCTCCGACGCGGTCTTTGTCTGCCCGACCTTCCGCAGCTATGTCCGCGTCGACGCCATGTCCAACCCCGAACCGACGGTCATGGCGGGGTCTCGAATGCAACGAAAGAGCGATCGAGCGGACGCCGCCACCGAACGTAAGGAGCACTCGGCAACGCAGCCCCCTGGCCTTCCCCGGAAACCTCCGATCCAAAGTTTCCAACTGTCCGCTCGACCGGGTGCGAATGTCCGCTCGACTGCCGCCCATTACTCCCCTGACCCTCCTCCGACGTCAAATTCGACGCAACGGTTTGCACTGCATCGTCGATCACAGACATGGAGGGGGTTGTCTCGACGTCCGGCCGTTCGCGGTTGAAGCGGTATTACCCATCAGGGGCGGGGGACGTCGCCACCCGCGATTCGTGACATACCGAATCGCGCGGACCCTCTTGGCCGGCATCGGCCGGGCGGCGCGCACGCGGGCGCGCCGGAGGGCCCCACGTGGGCGCGTATGTCTGAAACTCGGCTCTGCTGAGTTATGAGTCCGACCGTCATTCTTCGAGCAGCCTCCGTGTCAGCCGCCAGGATCACGGTAGGAGAGTCAGAACCGAAATCCCCCGCCGATCGCAAACTCGATGCCCTGACGCGCGTGTTTGGCCTCGATCTCGTACCCCCACCCGTCACCGTCCACGTCGACGGTCGAGTAGCCGATCTCGGCGACGAACTGGCCCTCGCCGTACGCGAAGAAGCCCGAGTCTCCGAAGAAACCGCGCAGTCCGGCGAACACCCCGAAGATGACGGTCGTCAGCGAAGCCTTCGCCTCCGACCCGTCGTGTTCGACCTTGAAGGTGTAGAAGCTCGGACCCGCCCCGAAGCCGCCGTAGAAATCGACCGGGAAATCGATCGACGCCGGTGCATAGTGCACCGTCAGACGCCCCCGCGGCGAGATGTTCGTCGCCGACAGCGAGAAGTCGTCGTCGATGCTCGAAAAAATCCCGCAGAAGACACAGTACCCCAGTTCGACGACGCCGCCGACGCCGATCGAGACCCCCTCGGCGACACGAATCAGCGAGAGGTCGATCCCGGGCGTCACGCGCAGATACAGCAGCCCCCCGACACCGACCGTTCCGTCGATCGTGCCGGGGTCGAACGATTCCAGACGGTCGGCGGCCGGCTTCGACGATTGTTTGTCCTTCTTTTTTGGCTCTCTGGCCCCGGTGTCGACATCTCCCTCCGAGTCGTCCGTCGAATCGGCCGACCCCGACGAATCGGAGGTCTCCGGATCATCCATCTCCGGCGTCTCCTCGGAACCGGTGATCTTCTCCTTGGTACTCGGCTCCGCGGCAGCCGAGCGCGGAGCCAGCGAAGCGACGAGTAACACCGCCGCCGCCACGAGCCCGACGGCCCGGCCCGCTCGTCGCGACGCGATGGGCCACCGATCACTCGACACGGACTCCCCGTACTTCGATCTATCCAGCAGCGAACACGACATCATGCCCTCGTCCAAGCGAGTATCAGTCGGCGTATCGACGGAGACCAGATCCAGCGATGCACACGTGCGATGCTAGGCTGCCATCCGGGCTCAGTCCAACTGAATCACCTCCTCGGCTCGCGACGTGCCCACCGCCCCCAGAGGGGCCGTGGGCGACGCACGAGCCCGATGGCGGTTCACGTCGAGATCGCTGGAGCGGTGAGCTCGAAGAGAATCTAGAATTCGATCGGTGGACCCGTTTTACGGGAGCGGCGGGCTGCCAGCCCACCGTACCATGGTGGCCGGTACGTCGGCTCGCCTCTCGATCCCGCATTCGGCTCGTCGTTCCCCTTTCCCCACCCGGTTGGCGACGAGGGAGCCGGCACATTACCTTACTGGGAGCGTCGACCGTCGTCCCCTGGCAGTTGCCCGAACCGACCATGTCTCCCGCTCCCGGCTCATCCGTCTCGACCGCCCGGCGCACGCGCCGGCTCGCGACGCTTCTGTGTACCCTGCTTTCGCTGACGACCGCCTGTCGGTCGGCGAACGACCGACAGTCGCGACCGGACGCCGCTTCCCGCGACTCCGGAGACGCGGGCGCCGATCGGGCGCCGGCGTGGACCTTCCCCGACGAATTCCTCTTCGGAACCGCCGTCTCGGGCTTCCAGGTCGAGATGGGATGCCCGGAGCTGCCGGCCGAGACGTGCCGCGATCCGAACTCCGACTGGTTCCAGTTCGCCACCTCGGAGGCGATGATCGAGGAGAGTTCGACTCACCTCTCCGGCGATGCACTCTCGCGAGCGGCTGGATTCCGCGAAACCTATCCCGCCGATCTGCGGCGTGCGGCAGACGAACTGGGCAGCAACGCGTTCCGGACGAGCATCGAGTGGAGCCGGATCTTCCCGGAGGCGACCGACGATGCCAATGGCTTCAAAGCGCTGAAGGCCGCGGCCGACCCCGAGGCGCTGGCGTACTACCACCGGATGTTCCAAAAGATCCGCGATCTGGGAATGGAACCGCTGGTCACGATCAATCACTACACGCTACCGACGTGGCTGCACGACGGCGTCGCCTGCCACCGGAACTTCGACGACTGTCAGCGCCGCGGCTGGGTCGACCGGCAGCGAACCGTCCGCGAGCTGGCGAAGTACGCCCGGTTTCTCGGCCGCGAATTCGGCGACCAAGTCGACTGGTGGGCGACGTTGAACGAACCGATGGCGGTCGTCCTCCCCGGGTACGTCCAACCCGACGAGCGCCGCAGCAATCCACCCGCCCTGCAGATGGAGTTCGACGCGGCGAAGACGGCCTTCCGTGCGATGATCGAGGGGCACGCCCGAGCGTACGACGCCGTCGAGAGCACCGACCGGACCGACGCCGACGGGGACGGGGACCCGGCGAAGACGGGGCTGGTCTACAACCTCTCACCCGTCAAACCCCTCGATCCGGCGTCCGCCGACGACCGACGGGCGGCCGACAACGTCTTCTATCTGTTCGCCGGGGCCTTCCTGTCCGCAGTGATCGAGGGCGAATTCGACGGAAATCTCGACGGAGAAGCCCGTCACCGCGACGACCTCGCCGGTCGGATGGTCGAGCCCGAGGTGGACCGCGAAGAGGTAGTCGATCCCGTCGACGTGGCCGCTCTCGGCCATCGGCTTGCCGCCGCCCGAG
>JBDGRG010000048.1:383-3444 GCA_042218355.1 Bradymonadaceae bacterium | reverse complement strand
TGCTCGGCCTCGCGGACTACACGCTCGGCTACCAGAACCACGCCAACCGCGACGTCGAGTGGACACAACCCGAGACGGAGGACGTGGTGGAGTCGCTCGAGGAGGACGAGTGAGTCGACCTGGCTGAGTCACTCCGAGCGGGTCCCTTCGACGGGAAACACCTCGAAGCCGCTCCCCGTGCCGAGTTCCTTTCGGCAGTCGGTCTTCGGAACGAAGTCCGCATCCCCCGTCGAGACGCAGAGTGCCACGCTGAATCGATCCTGGGTGTCGGTCTCGACGCCGCAGTTTGCTCCCCATTCGACGACGACGAGTTTGTCCCGGGGGTGGACGTCGACCGGCTCGCCCGAGGCGTCGACGAGTTCGACGATCAGGGTCCCGCCGGTCCCCCCGAGCGGGGTCGTGGCACCGGCGCGACTCCCCTTCACGCATTCGCCGTCGAGAGCCGGGGACGCGCCATCCAGATGGGCGCTGTCGGCTGCGTCGTTCTTCGGTTCGTAGCGGACCGCGTCGGCGAATGCGCGGGCGTCCGTCGGATCGCCGTCCGGTCCCGTCAGCACGACGGCACCGATGTCCGCTCCCAACCCCCCGTCGGGACCGGGCGAGGGTGGGTCGCCCACGTCGGTCAGGTCGCGCAGCCGTACGCCGACGTGCTTTTCGGGCGCGATGATACACGTGTTCGAGAGACCGCACGTCGCGCGACCGGCGTCGAAGCGCCGTCGGCACTCTCGGTCGGTCTGACAACGGAAGGAGCTGTCGGTCCCCACGTCGGTGCGATGTCGCTGGCAGGCGTTGATGACGGTCCCCGAACGGGGGTCGCGGTAGGGCTGGCAGGTGAAGCCCGAGCGCGTGCAGTCGTCGTCGCCGTCGCAGGTGCGGGTGCAACTCCCGGCGGCGCAGATCTGATCCGCACGACAGTCGGAATCCCCCTTGCAAGATTTCCCGAGGCCGGCCTGACAGGCGGTGAGCGCGCCCGCGATCGCCAGAAGGCCAGCGATCGAGGCCATCCGCACGAGATCCGCCGGCGGGAAGATCGCCTCGTTGCATTGCGCGGTCGGAACCATCGATCCGTTCGGTCGGTAGTTACCGGTGACGGGAGACGACTTCGCGTTGAGCGCAGAGTTGATCGCAGAGGCGCAAGGGCGCAGAGATCGAGAGGCGACGCGAAACGACGACACGTCCTCGGAGACGCTGTCGATGGAGATCAGCCGCTCGAGTTCGTTTAAGGAGGTCGACTTGCCGACGTTCGAGAGCAGGCCGCGTTCTCGCCCGTAGACCGAGAGAACAGACGTCTCTTCGCGCCGTCGCGGCCCGTCGAGCTCCCCCGGAACGGTGACGGTCGGCTGAACGAATCCGTCGAAGAGCCCGACCCGGTGGCGGCCCGTCCGAGACTCGGCCCATGGTAGGACGGCCCGGATCCGCGAGCAATCCCGACCCTCCCGTCTCCGCCGAGATCGCCTGCGATCGAGACGGGTGCGATCACTGCCCGTTGGTAACGACTCCGCGCCGGGGGATGGGGTGGGGATTCCTGACACCGCTGCGACTGATCACTCGTAAACGCATCCGATCGAGGCCCGGCCGTTTACAGTTCCCGGTGCGGGTCGTAGGCTGCGGCCTCGGTTCGATCGGTCCTCCGGTTCGTCGGGAGGGCCGTGCAACTCCCTGCAGATATCCACGGATGAGACCATTCGGGACGACATCGATCGGCGGAGTGCTGGTGGCTGCGTTGATGGGGGCCGCGGTCGCGTCGACGACCGGCGGATGCGCGACGGCAAAACCGGTCGACCGGGAGGTCGAGACGCCCGCCGAGCGCGTCCTCGTCGAGGGGATCCGCAAATATCGACGCAAGCAGTACTCCGCGGCCGTCGAGGCCTTCAACAAGGTTCGCGAAAAATATCCCTACAGCCGCTTCGTCGCCGAGGCGGAGCTGAAACTGGCCGACACCAAGTACACCCAGGAGGAGTATTCGAGCGCCGTCAGCCGCTATCGGAGCTTCATCGAGCTGCACCCGGACCACGAGAAGGTCCCCTACGCGCGGTTTCGCATCGCGCAGGCGCTGTACCAGCAGCGGCCGAAGTCGCCGTTCTTCATGCCGCCGATCTACGAGCGGGATCTCGCCAGCACCCGGCGCGCGGCGAAGGCCTACCGGCGCTTTCTGGATGCGTTCCCCGAATCGAAGTACGCCGACCGGGCCGAGAAGAAACTGCGCGAACTCCGACACGATCTGGCCAATCACGAACTGTACGTCGCGGAGTTCTACTTCGAATCGAACCATCCCCGGGGGGCGGCGATGAGGGCGCGCTATCTGTTGAACCACTACAAGGGGCTGGGGTTCGATGCGAAGGCGCTCTTCCTGCTGGCTCGATCGAACCTCCAGCTCGATCGACGGAAGCGTGCACTCGATGCCCTGCAGGACCTGGTCGAGTTCCATCCCGACACGAAGTTCGCCCGGCGCGCGAAACGATATCTGAAGCGGTACGCCGACGACCGCGGGTAGCAGCCGCCGGATGCGGTGGCAGTCCGCAGCTCGTTTGACATCGGCCGGTCGGCGCGATTATCAACTGCGCGCCGCGATTGTGCGCACTCGTTTTTTCAGTCCGACACTCCGCTCGTAGCCCGGACGTCCGGGCCGGATCGATATGGATACCTACAGCGCGAACGAACAGGACATCGAACGAGAGTGGTGGCACGTCGACCTCGAGGGGGAGGTCCTCGGGCGAGCCGCCAGCGAGATCGCGACCCTGCTCCAGGGCAAACACAAGCCGATCTACACACCCCACGTCGACTGTGGCGACTTCGTGGTGTGCACGAACTGTGAAAAAATCGAGCTGACGGGGGACAAGCTCGAGGACAAGATGTACCAGGAGCACACGGGTCACCCCGGTGGATTGAAGGAGATGTCCGCCGAGGAACTGCTCGAGTACAAGCCGGAGGCCGTGGTCGAATACGCGGTCAAAGGGATGCTCCCGAAAAACAAGCTCGCTCGGGAGATGTTCAAGAAGTTGAAGGTCTACGCGGGGCCCGAGCACCCCCATGATCCCCAGAGCCCGAAGTCCTATACGAT
>JBDGRG010000048.1:0-373 GCA_042218355.1 Bradymonadaceae bacterium | reverse complement strand
TCGAAGGCTGAACCGGCGGCCGACGTGCCGCGCCGCCCGGTGACGGCCAACCGTCGATCGACGACTTCTGTCGAGGACGCACACCATGCCCAGCGAGGAGCAATTTCACGCGATCGGACGCCGGAAGGAAGCCAGCGCCCGGGTATTTCTCAGCCCCGGTGACGGCGACGTGACGGTCAACGAACAGGACGTCGACGAGTACTTCGACCGCCGTTCGGTGGTCGCCCGCGCCCGGAAGGCACTCGAGTTTGCCGACATGGAGGGCGAAGTCGACATCCTCGCGACCGTCCAGGGGGGCGGCAAGGCGGGTCAGGCCGATGCGCTCCAGCTCGGCGTCGCCCGGGCACTGACGCTGTTCGACCCGGACCTTCGC
>JBDGRG010000047.1:0-2933 GCA_042218355.1 Bradymonadaceae bacterium | reverse complement strand
CGGGTCATTCGCATGACGGGGTGCGGGGTGGGGCGAGGGAGTGCCGTCCGAGTCGACCGCGGCGGCCGGAACCGGGTCGCATCCGTCGCCAGTCAGCGCGACCGACGCTCCAACAGGATAGTTCGGCGGATGTCCCAGCGAAAGTTGCTTTCAATTTGTTTCATCCCGAGGCGCGACCGATGTATGATGCTGCGGACCGCTCTTCGAGCCATTGCCCCGGTCGAGTCTCCAACATGGTCGATTTTCTCTTCAATCTCTGGTCGCGGCCCGCCTACCGCGCCATTTTGATCGTGATCGCCGTGGAATTCACCTTTGATCGTGATCGCCGTGGAATTCACCATCTTCACGGCGTTGATGCTCTGGTTGTTCGTGCAGTTCCGGTTTCGGCGCCGCGAGAAGCGGCTCCGCGACCGCTTTGAGGAGGAGTTCGAGGAGGAGTTTCTCGAGAAGGCCGAACTGGAGGAGTCGCTCGACGAGTGGCGCGAGCGCGCGGAGGCCTATCCCGAGAATATCCTTCGAGATTTCCTGGTGGAGACGGCGCAGTCGAACGAGGGGCGGGGCCGGGAGCGGGCGGTCGCACTGTACCGTCAGCTCGGCTTCATCGACGAGGATTACGAGGCGCTCGAGGTCGGTCGGCCCCGCGAGCGGTTGACGGCACTCAAACGGATGTTGACTGTCGCCACCGCCGAGGATCGCGACGCGTTGCTCGATGCGCCGATCGAACGCCACGTCTCGGCAGTCGTCATCGCGGAGATCCTCTCGCGTGTGGGCGAGCCCGAGGATCTCGCCGAGATCTTCTCGAAGATACAGATCGAGGCGCGGATCATGGAGGAGCCGCTGTACGCGGTGTTCGCCGATCTCTCGCTCGAGACCGTCGAGGCGGTCCTCCGGAAGGCGTGGGACGAGGTCGAGGCCGTTCGGGTCCGGCGCGTGTTGCTCGACGTCGCGGCCGACCGGGGGGTCGAGACGGCCCACGATCTGATGGATGACGCGGCCGAGGCCGACGACATGGAGCTGCGGATCGGTGCCTGCGCCGCGGGCGGTCGGCTGGACGACGATCGCAGCTTCGAGCTGCTGGCCGATCTCCTCGAGGACGACCGGTGGGAGGTCCGTGCCCGGGCGGCGACGTCGCTGGGGCGGCGGGGCGACGAGCGGGCGCGCGATCCGCTGGCGGAGGCGATGCGCGACCCGGAGTTCTGGGTTCGGCAGAATGCGGCCGAGGCGCTGCGCGGACTCGGCGAGGCGGGGGTCCGGACTCTGGAGTCGGTCCGGGACGAGTCGGACGACGAATTCGCCGTCGATACGGCCCGCCAGGAACTGAATCGCCACGATTTCCAGCGGCGAGAGGGGGAGCAGCGATGAAGGCATGGATCGACCTGTTCATCATCGTCTACTTCGTCGTGCTGAATTCCTTCTACGGGCTGCTGATCCTCCTGTCGCTGCTGGAGGTCGCCCGCCGCAAGTCCGACCGGCTTCCCGAACTGGATTCGGAGATCCTCCGACACGGCACGGCGCCGCCGGTCACGGTCATCGCGCCCGCCTACAACGAGCAGGAGACGATCGTCGACAGCGTCCGGGCCCTGCTCGACGTGGAGTACCCGGATTTCGAGGTCGTGGTCGTCAACGACGGGAGCCGCGATCAGACGCTCGAGACGCTGCGCGAAGCGTTCGATCTCGAGCCCGCCGACCGCGTGGTCCATCGGCGGATCGAGACCGAACCGGTCAAGACGATCTATCGGTCCGAGCACGACGACCGGCTGGTCGTCGCCGACAAGGTCAACGGCGGCAAGGGGGATGCGCTGAACGTCGGCATCAACCTCGCCCGGTCGCCGCTGGTCTGTTGCATCGATGCGGATACCATCGTCGAGCGGACCGCGCTGCTCCGGATGATCGAACCGTACGTCTACCACCCGCTCGACGTGATGGCGGTCGGCGGGACGGTCCGCGTGGCGAACGGGTGTGCGGTCGGTGAAACCGGGATCGAGGAGATGCGCCTGCCCGACTCGTGGCTGGCGCGTTTTCAGATCGTCGAGTACCTGCGCGCCTTCCTGTTCGGGCGGATGGGCTTCAATCGGCTGGGCGGGAACCTCATCATCTCCGGGGCATTCGGGCTGTTTCTCAAGGAGGCCGTGGTCGACGTCGGGGGGTACGACGACGAGACCGTCGGGGAGGACATGGAACTGATCGTCCGGCTGCACAAACACGGCCGCTCGACCGAGCCCCCTCGGCGGGTGATCCAGATACCGGAGCCGATCTCGTACACCGAGGTTCCCGAGGATTTCCGCACGCTGGGCGTCCAGCGCGACCGCTGGCATCGCGGTCTGGCGGATTCGCTCTGGCGGCACAAGACGATGTTCCTCAACCCGCGATACGGGGCGATCGGGATGTTCGTGGTCCCGGTCTACTTCTTCTTCGAGCTGATCGGACCGCTGGTCGAGCTGTTCGGTTACGGGTGGTTTCTCGTCTCGATCCTCTTCGGGTTCGTCGACTGGAACTTCGCCGCGGTCTTCCTGCTGGTCGCTTTCTTCTGGGGGGCGCTGCTGTCGATCCACAGCCTCCTGCTGGACAACTGGAGTTTCAAAATCTTTCGGGGCGGCGAGTCGGGCGGCAAACTGGCGCTGGCTGCGATCCTCGAGAACCTGGGATATCGGCAGACCACGCTGCTCTACCGCCTGCGCGGGTTGATCAAATTCCTCCTCGGCATGGGTGACTGGGGCGAGATGAACCGGGACGGATTCGACGAAGCCTCCGAGAGCGAGGAGGCCGAGGGGCGCTCGGAGCTGGCGCCGGCCGGGCCCGGCGGCGGGGCGCCGGCGAACGTCGCAGAGGCGGAGGGCGAGACGGCCGAGGCCGAAGACGATCGGACGGAGACGTCGTGAAGGGACGGTGTTCGCGGGGACGACGGGGGGGGGCGGTCGCGACGAGCAGGGGGT
>JBDGRG010000046.1:0-6282 GCA_042218355.1 Bradymonadaceae bacterium | reverse complement strand
GCGTTCGACGTAGCCAGAGTTTCCAGCTCTGGTGGTGTGCGTCGCGAGAGGCGAGACGCAAGACGCGGGAAGTGCCGCGTGGGGTTTGCGACGTAGCGAGAGCTTCCAGCTCTGGTCGTGTCTGCGACGGTCGTACGCCCGTGGGCCCAATGGCCCAATTGCCCACTCGCCCAATAGCCCGCGGACTTAGTTCCGCCCCACGCCGACGTAGGTGAAGCCCATCCGCTCGAGCTTCTCGGGCGGATAGATGTTCCGGCCGTCGAAGATCACCGGGCGATCCATCAGCTCGCGGATCCGTTCGAAGTTCGGATTTCGGAATTCCTCCCACTCGGTGAACAGGAACAGGGCGTCGGCGCCCTCGAGGACGGCGTAGTCGTCGGCCGAGAATTCGAGGTCGCCCTCCAGATCCGACAGGGCCTCGCGCGCATTCTCGATCGCCTCCGGGTCGGTCGCCCGGACCGAAGCTCCGTCCTCCACGAAGCGCTCGAGGTTCACCAGTGAAGGGGCCTCGCGGATGTCGTCGGTGCGGGGTTTGAAACTGAGTCCCCAGACCGCGAGGTCGAGGCCCTCCAGCGAGCCGAAGTGTTCGCGGGCTCGGTCGTACAGGTAGAGCTTCTGTCGCTCGTTGATCCGCGTGACCGATTCGAGCATGTCCGCCTCGACCCCCGCCTGTCGGCCGAGTTCGGCCAGTGCCCGGACGTCCTTCGGAAAACAGCTGCCCCCGAAACCAACCCCTGGGTAGATGAAGTGCGGGCCGATTCGCTCGTCCATACTCATCCCTTCGCGGACCTGTTCGACGTCCGCTCCGACCTCGTCGCAGATGTTCGACAACTCGTTCATGAACGAGATCTTCGTCGCCAGCATCGAGTTCGAGGCGTATTTGATCATCTCCGCGGTCCGGCGGTCGGTCATCACGAACCGCTCGCTGCGCTGGAAGAAGGGACGGTACAGATCGGCGACCTGCTGGCGGACCTCCTCGTTCTCACAGCCGATGACCACGCGCGAGGGGGACTGGAAGTCGCGTACCGCCGAGCCCTCCTTCATGAACTCGGGGTTCGAGACGACCTCGTACGGCTGGTCGGTGCGTTCACCCACGATCTCGGCGATGCGGTCGCAGGTGCCGACCGGGACGGTGCTCTTGCAGACGACCACGGTCTCCCCCTCGACGTGGTCGCCGATGTCGCGGGCGACCGCCTCGACGGCCGACAGATCGGGCGACCCGTCCTCGTCCATCGGGGTGCCCACGGCGATGAAGACGATGTCCGCGGCGGCGATCGCCGGCCCCGAACCGGTGGTGAACGACAGCCGCCCGTCGCGCAGATTGTCCTCGACCAGGTGGTCGAGGCCCTCCTCGAAGATCGGGACGTCACCCTCCTCGAGTTGCGCGACGAGTTCCGGATCCTTGTCGATGCAGGTGACGTCCACACCGGTGTTCGCGAGGCAGGCCCCCGTGACGAGTCCGACGTAACCGGTACCGACGACGGCGACATTCATGGCAATCTCCCGAGTCTGGCTCGACGATCGGCGGTGCGAGCCCCGTGGGGCTCGGCGCGAGTGGCTGGCGGACGGTAACGATTCGACGGGACGGGCGCAATCGTTCCTCGACCCGACGCGGATCGGGCGGAAATCTGCTACGACGAGCCATTTTGTTCGAATGCATCCC
This sequence comes from Bradymonadaceae bacterium, assembly GCA_042218355.1. Taxonomy (GTDB): domain Bacteria; phylum Myxococcota_A; class Bradymonadia; order Bradymonadales; family Bradymonadaceae; genus CAJXPB01. Next base: position 4,619 of record JBDGRG010000046.1, on the reverse strand, counting down.
GGTCCGGCCACTCCGAGGGTCCGTAAACCGTCGGAGGCTCCCTCCCCAGCTGGCGGAGCAGTCCGCGGGCGCACCGCCCGATTCGGCTGCGTCCGAAGAGCAGGGGGTGGAGTGCACGCTCGGGGTGTTCGTGCCAGTCCGAGAACATCACGAGGCTGGCTGCGCGTCTGAGCTGTCGGCCGAACCCGAACAGCGCGGGATGCGACCGTAGCAGACGCGCGATCGGGCCGGGAGGGGCCAGATCGACGAATTCGCGCTCGAGCAGCCGGGCTGCGAGCCTGCCGAAGAGCTCCGTCACGGCTCGGTCCGGCGCGAGTCGGGGACCGGGATCGTGCGAGGAGAAGAGCCGGAGTGTCTCCAGGGGCCAGTCTGTCAGTGACTCCGCGTTCAGGGCACGGGCCCGCTCGACTACGTCGACGTGTTCGATGGGCGGGCCGTGGCGGTCGACGAACGCGGCGGCGTCGAGCAGGGCCTTCAGGGAGCCGAAGTCGCGGTGGAACTTGTAGGCGACGGCGAGACAGGCGTCGGGGAGGCTCAGAGCCGGGACGTCGAGTCCGTCGCAGTCGACGATTGTCGCCCGGGCGAGCAGCTCCCGGGTCGGGGGAGTCGGCACGTCGGGGAAGTCGAGTCGCCAGTGGATCTCGAGCATCGCCTCGTGTCGCCGGTGGAGGCCGCGCCATTGATTCGTCGCGGCCGGATCGACCGGGTGGTCGTACTGCGATCGGTATCCGAGTTCGCGGGCGACCTCGATCGCCCGGCCCACGTCATCGGGTAGCACGATGAGATCCAGGTCCGCGGACTGACGGGCGCGGCCGTCGTCGAACAGTTGCCAGGAGAGGGGCTCTCCCTTGAGGACGGCGACCGGGAGCGGCTCGACGGCGGCGAGGAGACGGCCGACTTCGCGGCGGTAGATCGACTGCCGCATCAGGTGGCGCTTCCACGCCTCGCGTGCCGAAGGGGGGAGGGGACGGTCGGTTCGGTGGGCGTACAGATAGGCGGGCGGAAGACAGCCGGCCTCGATCAGACGATCGAATCTCCGGGCCGCCGAGTCCTCCGAGTCCCCCCCGGCATCGAGGACCCGTTCGAGGACCGCTGCGACGGTGGGATAGTCGTCCGGAAAGGAGGCCATCGGCGAGTCCCGAGAGCGTTCAAGCCCTGGCGCGGGCTGCTTGGAGGATCTCGAGATAACGGTCGGCCAGCACGGGCCTCGAGAAGTGCTCCCAGACGTATGCCTCGGCCCGTTCCGCCAGGTTTTTCCGTCGTTCGGGATCGTCGTGCAGCGCCTCGATGGCGTCGGCCATCGCCCCGGGGGACTCGGGGGGGATGCAGACACCGGCCTCGCCCTCGGAGACGACCCGCTCGGCCTCTCCGCCGACGGCGACGACCATCGGTCGGCCGAGTGCCATGATCTCGAACATCTTCGACGGCAGAACGGTCTTGAAGACCGGACGGTCGCGCAGCGGGACCAGACAGACGTCACAGGCCTCGTAGAACGATGGAATCGCTTCCCTGGGTTGAATCGGCACGAATTCGACCTGATCCAACCCGCGTTCCTCGGCCTCCTCGACCAGGTCGGGCTTTTCGGCCCCGTCGCCGACGAACATGAACTGGACGTCCGACAGGTCCGACCGCTGTCGGAGGCGATCGGCGGCCTCGAGGACGGTCGACAATCCCTGAGACATCCCGTGTGTGCCGATGTATCCGACGACGAATCGGTCTCCGAACCCGTAGGACGAGCGGACGTCGACGTCCTCGCGCTCCTCCAGAAAATCGGGATCGATGCCGTTGGGAACGAAGTGGACGCGGTCGTCCGGGACGCCCCGTTCGCGGACGTGATCTCGAAACGATTCGCTGACGATCACGACGTCGTCGGCGAACCGATAGAGGTTCGATTCGATCGTCTCAGCGATCTGGATCGGTATCGGATGTTCCAGCGCACCGAGGTCGACGGCGGACTTCGGCCAGAGATCACGGATGTCGAGGACGAAGGGGCTGTCGAATCTCAGACTCAGTGCTGCGCCCGACAGTCCCACGAGCAGCTGGGGGGAGGTCGCGACGACGACGTCCGGCGGATCGAGCGCGGCGCTGCCGACCAGCGCGGCGGAGACCGTGAACGACCCGTAGTTGAGCAGGCGGCGGGCGAAGCCCGCATTGCGGGCGGCGTACAGCCACGTGCGGAGCACGTCGACGCCCTCGTCGGTCTCCCACCGGAGGAGATCACCGCGATACTCGTCCGGGATCACGCCGTCGGGATAGTCGGGAAACCCGGTGACGACCGTCACGTCGTGTCCGGCGTCGGCCCAGTGGCGGGCATGTTCGCGCGTGCGAGCGGCGGCCGCCCCCATTTCGGGCGGGTAGTACTGACTGACGAGCGCAATGTGCACGGACTGAAGACTCCCTGTGGAGTGACCGGGGGATGGTGCGCAGGTAGCAGGAGGGCGCGCGCCGACCGGCCGTCGAACGCTCGCGGCCGCTCCGGAGCCGACGGACACACACGACGCTTTCTACTCCCCCATCCCCACCCCCTGTTCCCTCGCGGGCGCGGACGCCGACCTACCGACCCTTCGTGAACAAAATGACCCGAAGCGTCTTCAGAGCGATCGCCAGGTCGAGCAGCAGCGAGTAATTCTTGATGTAGTAGAGGTCGTACTCGAGCTTGGTCCGGGCGTCGTCCTCCGAGGCACCGTACCGGTGCATGACCTGAGCCCAGCCCGAAATCCCCGGCTTCACCAGGTAACGCAGGCTGTAGTAGGGGATTCGGTCGGAGAGTTCGGAGTCGAACTCCGGGCGTTCCGGGCGCGGCCCGATCAGGCTCATGTCGCCCTTCAGGACGTTCCACAGCTGGGGGAGTTCGTCGATGCGCGTCTTGCGCATCCATTGGCCGACGCGCGTCACGCGGGGATCGTCGTCCTCGGTCCACTGGGCGCCATCCGCTTCGGCGTCCTCGCACATCGACCGGAATTTGTAGAGTTCGAACTTGTCGCCGTTCACGCCGGTGCGCGTCTGCCGGTAGAAGACCGGGCCCTCGGAGTCGAGTTTGATCAGGACGGCGACGATCGCCATCAGCGGAGCGAGTGCGAGCAGCAGCGCGGCCGAGACCCCGACGTCGATCGAGCGCTTGATCCGGAGGATGATCCGCTGGTGGACCAGCGAGAACCCGGGGCTGAAGACGAACCAGTCGTCCTCGAGCTTCGATGGGGGAACCCGCTGGAGGAAGCGTTCGCTGAAATTCGTCAGGCTGTAGGTCGGGATGCCCCTCAGGCGCATCTGCATCAGGTCGCGGACGAGGCGGTCGGGTAGTTCCTCCGGGTGGCTGATGAGCACGCCGGACCAGTCGCGGTTTTTCCACTGCTCGAGATCGAACGCGTCGGCTTCCTCGAGCCGCGCGGGCCAGTTTACCTCGACGACCTCCGTCTCCGGGTACAGCTCGGACAGGGTGGCTTTGAAATCGGCGCCCTCCGACGGAGGGGCGAGCAGCAGCCAGCGAGTCTGTTCGGCTTGGGACTGGGCCCAGTGGGCGGCCACCCGCCTGGTGAACACCGCCCAGACGGTGAAGATGACGAACCCACCGGCGATGACGGTCCGCCCGTAGAGCTTTCCGGCGCCCCAGACACCTGTGAAGTAGATGATGAATCCGGTCGTCGCGGCGACCAGAAGGTTCGCCGTCAGCACGCGCGCCGTCGTCTGCAGTCCCATCCGCTCGTCGGCCGGCTGGTACGTGTCGGCCAGGTAAAGGCCGAAGACGATCATGAAGATCGTTCCGTACAGCGGGGAGCTCGTCAGCGAGATCGGAGCGCCCAGCCGGATGAGCGAGGCGAGGTTGAAGCTCGCGAAGGCCCCGCAGACGTCGGCGAGCAGCAGAAGTGGGGCGAATCGACGGGGCGAACTGGCGGCGGAGGCTGCGTCGGACCCCTCGAGTGCATTCGTCTGGATATTCGGGAGTGACACGCCAGTGGAGGGCGTAACAGTTTTGTCAGAGCGGTTCGGTCGGGTCATCGATGGTTCGTATGAGGGGGCCCGGCGAGACGGGACGTGCAATGTCCGCGGGAGCGAGCGACGTTCGTTCCGTTCAGACGCTAGTGAAACTTCGGGGCTTCAGCAAGTTCGCTGCGCGGCGCAGGTGGGCCGGAGTCGGGGGGAGCGGGTCTCCCCGCTCCCTCGGGTTGCGGCCGGTCAGTCGATCTCGACGTCCGGATTCAACGTGTACAGACCGGTCACCGACGCCTCGTCGAGGACGTGTGGTTCGATCGCCTCGAGGAGTTCGTCACCACGGAACTCGCCCTCGACCGGCGCCTCGTCGACGTCCAGTGCGTAGAGCGTGAAGTGGTAGTGGTGGACGATCGAGTCGTTCCACGGAGGACACGGCCCGTCGTAGCCGAAATAGTCGCCCCCCATCTCGGCGTCGCCGGCGAACCAGTCGGTGTAGTCGTTCAGCCCCTGACGGGTGCCGTCTGGGCCCTCGGGGCCCTCTTTGCCGCCGGGCGTGACGCCGTCCGAGAACTCGCCGGCTTCAATCCCGTCCCGGTCGGGGTCGACGTCGACCAGCAGCCAGTGGTAGAAATCCGTCCGCTCCAGATCGGCCGGGACCTCGCGGCCCTCGACGTTGACGTCGTCCGGTT